>NZ_JBWKWB010000003.1:0-476623 GCF_059421985.1 Pseudomonas sp. GW821-FHT02A11 | reverse complement strand
CAAGCGTTCGATCAAGGACAGCCCCGCATCCTCCAAAGCGATCACCAGCCGTTCGATATAGGTTGAGCGCGCAGGGCTACCGGCCATGAAGATATCGTTGCTCAGATTCAAGGCGAGGCTCCCTCGTTCATCCAATCTTTCGATGATCGGTTCGAGTGTCTCCATGATGAATTTGACTATCTCTTTTTGGCATGGATTTCCATAGCGCCGTTCACGCTGCAAAGGGAACGGAGGCGAAGTCAGACAAACCATTATCGGAATGTTCAGACTGCTAAAAATGTCTCCACTTGATCCGAAAATCGCCACACCCAGGTCGGTGCTGAATGCAATGACCTTGACACCAGGCTTTGCCATGTTCAGATCTCGCTTCGCGTTCTCAGTAAGACGCCAAAAGCCGCGCTCTCCTGGTACCCGCTCAAGAATTCCTGCTCTTCGAAGATCCTGCTGTTTCCAGCGAATAGCCCGCCGCTCGAGGCTGTGGCGTTGTCCGGACTGTCCTACCGGCACACGCTGATCCAGCGCACCCTTTGGCAGGCCGGCCCGTTGTGCGACCAACCCGTACAAAGTGGCGTTGTCGATAGCTGCGTCTGGCCTAGCTTTGTAGACGGCTGCAATCTGTTCGATGCCGAATAGCTCACCTTGGCTCGGGGAAGGGGCTTTTGATTTGAACGACTTCATAAGAGCACCTGCTGTACGGTAGATGCAGGTAGTGTCAGCTGTTAGACGATGTGCCAGAACCGGCCTGTATCATCATTGATGGTGGCGGCACGAATTGAAGGTGCTTAGAGTGACGGCACAACCAGAGACATGAATATGAATCGCGAATACCTGACTGCCCTTTTCGATCCTATCCAGAATGCCGAGCTTGAATGTGACGGCTTTTCTCGGATCGTCGCCTCTACTTTGGTAGAAGCTGGCTACTCGCCCAACCTCATGGCCGGACACCTAACACTCAGAGGAAAGGCTGTGCACCCACACATATGGGTCGAAATTGATGGCTGGATCATCGACTATCAGGTACGGCGCTGGCTTGGGAATCATCCATGGATTCCTCACGGAGTGTTCAAAGCTTCCGAAACCGAAGCGGTCTATTCAGGCGAGCAAATCCGGGTAATTACAATTCCCGCTGGGCTGCGGGCTCTCATGCTTATGAGCACCGCAGACTTTCAGACTCAAGCTGCCATCTCGATCTGATTGCGCCCGCGCTCTTTGGCTGCGTACAAAGCTTGGTCCGCAGCTGCAATCATCTCGAAAGGTGAGATGAAGCTCCGGCCAGGAGCCCCAGCGCTGACTCCCAAGCTGATGGTCAGGCGCCCTATGGGTGATTGAGCATGAGGGAGATTTAGACTCTCCAATTCAAATCGTACCTTCTCCGCGATACGGCGCGCCGCAACGGCGTCCGCGCCGGGTAGAACCAGTGCCATTTCCTCACCGCCATACCTAGCCGCGAGATCAATGTTCTTACGTGTCACGGAGCGCATCACATCCGCCAAGGCAATAAGGGCTTTATCTCCCGCAGGATGGCCGTATGAGTCGTTAAACGCTTTGAAGTAATCAACATCCAGTAATACGAAGGCTAGGTTTTCTCCTGCGCCGGCGGCTTTATAGAACGCAGTTTCAAAGACCTGATCCATGCGCCGCCGATTCGCCAGCCCAGTAAGGGAGTCCTCCGCAGCCATTACCTCAAGCGCCCGATTTGCCTCTTCCAAAGACTCATGGGTGCGCTGAAGGCTCAATACGATACGAGCCTGGCCATTCAACGCGCGGATGATGGCTACGGCAAACCCTACCATGGCCAGAAACACCATGCCGGCGAACGCGTAGATCGCGTAGGACCGCTTGACCCAGGCCGCTAGCGCTGAGTCTTGCGAGACGGCTACTGCCACAAGAATCGGATAATCTGCGCTTGCGTTGAATCCATAAATTCGACGCACACCGTCAATCATGGCGTTCAATGTGATGCTTCCGCTGGAAACGCCATCGTTGACCATCTTGAGCATCGGACTCTTGGCAAGGTTGACCTCGAACGCCTTGGCCGAGACCTGGGATCGCGCCAGCACCGTACCATCCCGCTTCGCAAGGGTTATGACGCCTTCATCACCAAGTCGCAAGCCACTGTAGAGAGATACCAACCTTTGAACATTTAGCGTGGCCAGGGCCACCCCTTCAAATTCGTTGCGGGGCCCGGAAATGCGCATTGATAGCGTAATTATCCATTGGCCAGAAGTCTTGCTCTGAAGTGGCTTGCCGATGTACAGGTCAGGGTTCGCGTTATCACGGTGAAATTGGAAATACTCTCGATCGGAGTTATTCATGGCAGGGTCAAAAACACGGGTATTAACGAGATAGTGCCCTGCGGCATCAGAGATGTAGAAACCATCTACCTCGCCCAGCAATGGCAGCTGCGCGCGGGCAATTCGGTCCAGTTCTTTCAAACGCTCATCTGACTTTACGCCGCACTGCAGGTTGGTTACGAGCCCGGTCAGCACTGTATGGGCTTCTCGAATCGTGGAGTCAGCCTGCCCGTTCAATGCTTTGGCAAGGGTTTCCATCTCGAGGGTATGTTGACGGAGGGCCTCCGACCGATCCCAGCGAACGTGCCATTCGGTCAGCACTATGAGAGCAGTGCACACGAACAGGGTCATCACGACAACCATTCGCCTGGCCTGCTTGATCCGCGAGCTGCGTGCTCGACTCTCTGCTTTAAACATGAAACTCGACTTCTTGGAGCAATTGCTCGCGCTTGTTGATAATGAAAAGGGACGCTGGAACAGATTTGTCAGCGCCGATCCTCGAACAGCCCTGGAAGTAGGCTGACCATTGTACTAGCCGTCTTGCCATCGCTGTCGGGGCGATTGGGGAACCAGTAGCACCCGAGCCTTGCCCTGGTGATCGCTACGTGAGTGAGTCTCAGCGCTTCTCCTTTGAGGACTGTGTCGCCAGGGGTCAGATCCCCGCCTGAACTGAAACCCGCCAGCTTGAACAACTGATTTCGGTACCATGAGGAGATGCCAGCCGCCGGATCCCCAACGAGTACGACCACATCAGCCTCAAGTGCCTTGGCCTTGTGAAATGAGCGAACTCGAATTCCTTTTCCACCGGTTGACCGGTCCTGCCTTATCCGATCGCCAATCGCAGCATCGACCCACTCCTTGTCCGACTCCCCAACGATCAGCACGAGAATTTTCTGATTGGCCGCTGCTGCAACGTCACACAGCTGCTCAAGTTCGGATGGATGATCCCCCATTATCTTTACCGTACGGTCGGCACTTGCCGCACGTGTAACAGATTTGGGTGCTCGGGAGTGTCCCGAATTCAGATTTTGCACAATGTTGAATGCAGCGTCGATCAAGGACTGAGGCGACCGGAACGTTTCGCTGAGGGCGACTTTCGTCGCCGCAGTTTGGGTTTGAAAGTGATCATCAAACTCAGTCAAAAGCCGAGGCGAGGCACCATAGCTGCCGAAGGACCATTGATTTGAATCGCCGGCCACAACGAGAGAGGTTTGCCCTTCACCGATTCCGCGAGCAATGTCCCGTCGACGAATTTCTGTTAACAACGACTTAACCCACGCTGTCACGGGGACTGGTTGATCTTCGGAACCGTCAATGAGCAAGTGACGACATTGGTCCAGCACCGTATTTGGGACATGGCGGATAGCCGATTTCTTATCTCCGGCAAAGGCGGAAAAAAGCCGACCAAAAGGGATCACAGGCTTTGGTAGTGCGAGCAAATGACGCTCCAAAGCCTGCCAATAAACACTCAGCACCTCGAAGTAGGTGGAGTCGGAATCATCGGGCAAAAAATTCATTCTGCCTGGGAGACTTGAGATTTCGAGTCCCAGGGAGTCAAGGAGGGTTGCCGTGGAGTTGAATGAGTCGAGCAGTGCAACAGCTGCACTCTCCCCTTTCAGCGCATAGCTAAACGGCGGGGCTGAATTTGTTATCAGCCGTAGCGCTTCCCCCAGCACGGCAGCGTCCTGATAGGAGTCCAGGTGTAGAAGCCCATCCTGAAAATAGGCCTGCAGCAAGGTGCGCTTGATGGCAACCTCCTTGTACAGCTCTACCTTTGCACTTGGCCCGCGGGTTAGGGTTGGGCCTTCACTCCGATCGAAACCTAGAACAACATACAACCCCAGTTGGGGAATGAAGCCATGCGTACTGTAGGTACGACCGCGTAGCGTGAATGTCTTCCGGCCGGCAGTAATCCCAGCAATCGGCCAGGCCTTCGCAGATCTCCAGAGTCGCTCGACGACGTCACAGAGCTCAGTATCGTATTCACTGAGCTTCCACCCAAGAGGGGCTCGTTTGACGACCTCAGGAGAGTCCACTTCCAATGTCTGCAGGCGTAAGGATGCAGACCATAATGCCAAGTACATCTCGGCAAAACGCTTGTTAGTTCGGTAGAGCAGGTTCAAACACTTGGTCATCTCCTCACGCTGTTGAGCAGTGAGACCGGCTTCGTAGGGCCGTCCATCCGCAAGCGAGCTGATATCGCCCTGAGATAGCCCGTAGACCTCAAACGGTATTACCGATGAGAGATCCGGAAGTGAACGCACATGCGAGAGCAAGCTCGATCGCGGTGTTTTAACAACTGCAAGGCAATCCTCAATCGGCAGATCAAGACTGAAACGTTTGAACAGCTCCTGCATTTCAACCGCAAGCTCCAGCCTCGCCTCTTTGCTGAACGTCAGGATTTGAATTTGGTTAAGAGGAACCTGGCAAAACTGATTTAGGAATAGTGCTCTGAACAACAAAGTGCGAGTCTTCCCGGTGCCGGCTGCACCAGTCATCAACGAGGACTGAGTGGTCGACAGGATAATTTTCCACTGCTCCCCGGTAGGCTGCTCTCGCTGGTTGAGATTTCTAGAGCACGCATCACGCATGGCCGAACGTGCTTCCGCCGGCAACTGAATGCGTTCACCGCCAAATACACTGGTGTCTTTACGTGTGCTCTGTTGATCCGTCTCGATGTAGCCAAGCGTCAGCTTCACAACTACAGGATCTGCGATCTTTAGTTCGGACGACTGCGTAGCTTTTGCAATCCCCGCCCGCATGCCTGCCTCCCAGGACGGATGATGGCGTGCGCTCAAACAATCCAAGCCATAGCCCAAAGCCTGTGCTGCAAGCCGCTGGGGGATTGGTAGATCATCCAAATCAAAGAGGTCCTGAGCCTGAGTCACTGTTATCCCATCCTGTCGGAGCACATATGGGATGCAATACTGTCGTCGGACGTTGCACAAAGCTATCCAAAACCCCACATCGGAATTCTGAGCCATCATTACATCCGAATTCTGAGCCATCATTTTGGATAGCTCATACAAGAATTTATGGATATTGTCCCGTCACTCTCCGTGGTTAGCCATGGATCAATACAAGACGGAGCAACCAATGACACAACCCGGCCACAACGGGTCTCACTCGAGCGCCTGCGTAAAGGAGCTTTTCAAAGAGTCGGGTATCACTCAAAGGTTTGAGCGGGGGGCAACCATTATTCGGTTCGATTCCGAAGAGCCTAGAGTCTTTCTGCTGGACAAAGGAACAGCGGCACTGCAGGTCTCAGATCAGAATCATGTGAACGAGCTGAACGTGACTCACCTCATCCCTGGCGATGTCTTTGGCAGCATTGAAACCGAACCCAACTCCCAGATCGAAATGTATGTCGTTGCAAAAACTGACTGCACTGCTTACGTCCTGACTGCAAACCAACTGTCCTTGGCTATTGAGGACAATCCGGTGGCGATGTTTGCCATTTGTCGAGAACTGACACGAACTGGTCTTAGGTCAGCCCGCAAGGTAGGCCATTTCGCATTCTTCGATGTCCGTGGCCGGGTATCGAGCGCCCTGGTAGAACTCTGCGGCCTGCCTGATGCTAAGTCCCACCCGCAAGGCTATTTACTCAAGAACACTCGAGTAGAAATCGCGGCGATGGTGGGATGCACTAGAGAGATGGTTGGAAAGGTCATGAAAGAACTCTCCGATGATGGGTTGATTAGCATTCAAGGTCGTCAGACGCTGGTTCATACCAGCGCCAGCATTTGAGATAGAGAGGTCCCCTCCTCGCGGGTGAATTGAGAGGCCTATTTTTGGAGCAGCTCGATCGCGATTGAAGCCTATGTGACGGGAATGTTCTGGAATAAACATCCAACAATCAGCTGGTGCCCGAGCTTCAGTTGACTCTTCATATCCTCCAATGGGGTTTGAACGTCTGGCACAAACAGCATGGGTTCAGGCAGTGCATCCAGAACGCTGACCGCGGAATAAGGGAGTCCAGCGAAAGATGCTGACCCCCAATGGAAGCCTGACCACTCAGCGGGGCAATCTTTTGTATCGAACAGCCCGCTGTACCTAACCCAATACCAACCTGGGCTGAGCCGGCCGGCCAGCCCGTCGTGATAAGCAATCGAAGCGCGCTGAAGGAATGATCGAAGCTCAGTGAAAACCGTCTCACTAGGCGAGGCTTCCCTTGAAAAAGATTCCGCATGCGAAAACTTTTCAACAGCAGCCACGATCGCTAAGCCTCTGTTTCCTCCTGACCTGAGGGAGACAGTAAACCTCCCCATCGAAAACTCACAGAGGACCGTGCTGCCTTCTCCTTCAGCCAAATCACTCACCGGCAATTACCAGCCTTGTGGTAGCCATTCGCAACTGCCTCTTCTTCATTGGAGAAGATGACGATATTTTGTGGGGCGATTTTGTCGTACGAAGGGCACCCCGCCGATAGATGAAAGACGTGGGAGTTTCGATTGCCATGTATGGGCGCACCACTGAGGGCTGCTGTGGAGATGGGCTTTTGAGGCGCGGAGAACACGCTGTCGTTCTGAGCGGGCCCGGCGGCGACCGGCTTTACCTGCTGGCTCTGGCCTTGCGGGTAAGCCATCTGCACACTTGAGGCAAGCTGTACTCGGCCGAGCTGGAAGAAAACTGGGGCATGATCACTGACCGCTTGCCGGGCTTTTTCATGCCCAATTCCCAACATCACTGGGTAATTGACGATACCGACACCTGAGATCATCGAGCGAGCGCTGGAGTTTACCCAGACATTGTCATATAGATTGGCGAATCGGCCATCGCGGTTTGAAAGCGTGCTAGCGCCATCTGTGACCATCGGAACGGCATGGGTTCGTAGCGATGCAAAAGCCTCATCGCTGGGCTGCATGTTGAAATCACCCATCAACATTATCGGTTCCCCTGGGTAGACCTGTTCCAACCAGGTCCAGTAATTTCCCAATTCCTGCAGCTCGGGGGTCCGATCCGCAGCGCTCTGCCCATACACGATGTGGACAGTACCTAGTACGAATGTTTTGCCATCAGTGACTGATTTGAAGCGGGCACTATATGGCTCCCGCATGAAAATTCGTTTCTTGTCTAAGTAACTCACTGCGCCGTCTTCATATTTGACGGCCGAGTCACGAGAGAGAAAACAATATTGCTCCTTGTAGGCCCGGCTACCCGTGGGACTAGAGCAGAGGCTACTCCAAGATTCGCGGGTACGTTTTTCCAGCGCGGCCTTGAAGGACTGAATTCCTTCGTCGTTCATGACCTCTTGAACCGCCAATACGTCAATGCTGGCAGCAACTGCAGCGAGCGAGTCGTAGTTTTTGGAATCTCCGTTGCCAAGGCGCATTGTGTTCCATGTACCAACCCGAGCCTGGGCGGCGACTGCCACACTAGAGATGGCGGTGGCCATCACCAGGAATACTGACAGAGCTAATTTCCGTTTCACGCTTCATCTCCATCTAATCTGGGTAATTGTGATGTTGTTTCTGGCTCGATGACCTTAATGGACCGGGCTGCGAAGCTGAACCTATCTGATATTTGGATTCAGATAAGCCCCTTGGGATGCTCCATGCCCGGTCTGAAGATCTAAGTCTTTGTCGTATGCAGATATGCGCTCTATCAGCGTCTGGGTAGCACTCTCTGCAATCACCTTGGCCCTGGAGCAAGGAACATCAGTGTGGGTGCCATTGATCTTTCCAAGTAGGGTCGTTGCGGCCCGATATGCGTTCTGGGAATGCAGTGCCTCATGAGCTGCGAGGCTATTGTAGAACCGTCTCCACTCCCGTCCGACTCCGGAGGATGCCGGCTCACCAACGAGGATTGGAAGATGCACACGAATGGTGAGGTACACATTGCCGTTATCAAGAAGACATCCCTGCTGCGCTGGGATCAAATCGTAGGTTGCTGAAAGGCTCCACACAGTGACGCCCGCGTAATATGAGTCACCATTCCTGCTGGGCGCATTAGCTGCTATCGATCTCTGAATCTCGGCAATCGTTTCACCCTCGACTTGATAGGTTTCTAGCCGAGAATCGACAATGGGGGCGTTCGAGCTGTTTGCAACCAATGGCGCGAAGGAGGCGATCGCTCCAATGACAATCCGGGCAAATGCTCCTGGCAGAATGGGATTACACAGCATCGTTAACCAGTCGGCGATCAAGTTTTTTCTGGTAAGCAGCAATCTCCCTGATCTCCCGCTTCACCAGCGAACGCTTTCCAATGCCCTGCTCAAGCATGTATTCCGCAACCTGTGCTGCTAAAGCAGACGCCTCGGAGTGTCCGTAGCTCCAAGCCTGGCGCAGGTACTCCAGCGCTTCCTGAAGGTGCCCAGCTTTGGCAGATAGCTCACCCAATTCATAATTCGCTTCTGAGTCTTTCAGTGCGGCTGATTGCTCCAGGAACTTAAGCCCCTCCACCTCTTTGTTGGTGGTGCAAAGGAGCTTGCCCAAATCAGTCACTGCAACCGGGTATTCATACTTGGAGGCAATTCTGAGATAAGCCTCCGCACCAGCTTGGTCACCCGCATCAAGGCAAGAATAGGCAAGGTTGTATGCGCTCATAGGATGACGGTCACCAACGAGCTCGTACCACTCCTTGGATTTAGCCGCACTCCCCTCTGCCTTTGATTTCTCAAAGCATCGCGCAAGGGCGACCCCAGCTGCCATGACACCCTCGGAAAAACCTTGCTCTAACGTGTCGATGGCTTCCTTCCGTCGGGCGTCCTCTTTCGGCAAATCAACGAGAAAAGCCAATTTGACCGTAGAGGCCCAAAGCAGAAGTTCCCGCTTGTCCGCAGGCATGGCATTCAGCATCGTCGACCACAGATGGCCAACTATTCGCAGTTCTTTTGAATCTTCTTCATGCTGAAACACATGGCCCGTTTGCGGATCGACCGCGAGATTGCCCAGCAGGCCGACAGGGATAATCTTGTTGAATGCCACGCCGTTAACCCGCTGACCCAAACTCCAAGAACTGTGCAGAGCCCCTTCCGCACAGACTAATCGCATCGCGGTCCGAACCGTCGCAATATCCACCGCCGGGATGTTCGGCTCGATCGGTTCGAGCTTAGCCAGAATCGCTGCCCACCCCCCCTCCAACCCTAAGTCAGCAGTGGCTATACCGAATTTGTTGATTGACGCAGCCCCACGGGTGATTGAGCCTCCCAATGGGGTCAGCTGCCAGGCCTTATCGTGGATAAGGTAATTCTGTGCGTACAGGTCCAATTCATTGAAGGATGCAGTGTAGGTCGGGACATTACGCTCGCCCACCATGGCAAGCGCAGTACTCATATTCAGCGCCTCATCTTCATCAAGGGTCTCTGTAGCGGGATGCACCCAGATCACTAAATCGACTTGGCCCTCCCCAGCTATCGCGGCCGGGTGGGAGAGCACAGCGCACGCCGGCAGATCCATTGCCTCGGCAAGCTTGGCGAAATCGGAATTTGCTTCCTCGTCTGCGGTCAGGATTACTTCGACGCGACCAGGGTTCCCTAAGAAATCTCCCGCTAGGCTAGCCCATCGCGATTTATCAAATCTGATGAGAGGATCTGTTCCAAGAAGCAAGACTCGAATGATGCGTTCGTTTAGGGATAAGCCCGAATCTCGTACCACTCTAGCGACCAAAGCGGCAGGCGCGACCACGGAGGCAGCGTTATCGACCTGGAGCTTTATACCGATGTCAGTTTGCTTTTCCTTGAGGATCGCTCGGACATGACGCAACCAGGCCTCTGTAAGAGCACCAAGGTTTTTTGCAGTATCAAAGGCGGATGCGAGCGACAAAATTTGGATACCCCGTTTTGGTTATGGGTCTGAGTTTACTCGGGCCATAATCAATCCCAAATTCAAAACCGGTAGTCGAAATTCTTCTACCCGTTAAAGTAATACTCCAGATCCCGGAGCGGACAAGCGAATGTCACTTCATCTCAGCGCCAGCAGCGAAGCAATAGCGATGATCCAACGCCTCCAGCATGAGCTGGAAATCCTGCTTGAGGTGCTGCGCGCCTCCAGAGGTCATGTGCGTGTTGATGCTATGTTCGCGATGGGATTCCGCCCCGAGGACGCGGTGCACAAGGATCCGATTGAAGTCAGGGTTCTAGAAGGTGATGAAGCCATTGATGCAGCTTTTGAGGCTCTAACCGAGACTTGGGCGAAGGAAGGTCAGCATCCGAGGGAGACCTTGAGAGTCCCGGGGGTCATCGCGCTGCCTAAGCTGGCGATTGAGAAGATTTTGGAGACGAACGCGATTCGCTCCGAGCTCAATGCCGTCATTAGCACTATTGAACAGACCAACGACCGAAGACTTGTTTGGGCCAAATTCAAAGGTGAAGACAAGGGCATTGCGTCAAAGCAAGTCCTGAGACTGACAAACGTGCTTAGCGCTCCACGGCGAATCAATTTTTATTGGGACGATACAGGGTCTTCGGGGACCCGGCATATGGTTAGTGAGCTGCTCGATACGTGGGAGAAGCTGCTGAACGAACACCACCAAACACGCCCCACAATGGAAAGCGCACCGGAAGGATCGGTTGAGCGAAAGCTCCTGGTTGCTATCGAATTGCTGGGGAAACTCGAACCAACTGAGCATGTTGCGATCAGCCGAATTGTTCAGCCACACGTTCGCGCACGAGTGCGAAACGGTGACTCAAAGATCAAGCCAATCATTTGCTCGGTTCCATTCGTATACGACATCGACGCGTGGCGGGTGCCTCCACAAATCAAGCCGCTACCCAGCTTTGTCCCAAGTGATTCGGCCCGCAAACAGACCGGGATCGTCCTGCTTGAAGATGCCCCGTATATTGAATCAATGGACCTGTATCGGTACGAAGAAAAGCACAGAAAATTTGGCCCGTTAAAAGACGACCCTGATGCCCAGACGCGCAAACGCGCCAGAAAGAAATAAGGCGAACCATTGAAAATTCAGACCACCGAACAAAGCACCACTTTGCGCCTCGCCGGCCTGACCCAGGATCTGCGTTCTTCGGACGAGCGCAGCCGAGCCAATGCATATCGGGACATGCTCGAGCTGGCAGAAAATGGAGATGGGAAGGCCATGTTCCAGGTCGCTCGATGCCTCAATCAAGGCATTGGTGTTGATGCTGATTCCACCAGGGCAGACCACTGGCTTCGTCTTGCCTGCGTTGCAAAGCCAGCATCCAACGATGCGTTGTTCACCTATGGCATGTCGCACGTACTCAAGCAGCGCCAAGGCGCGGATACTGCAAAAGGTATCCAGTTTCTGGAGCGAGCGGCATCTGCTGGTTATGTAAAAGCAACTCTTGAGTTGGTGAAAATCGTTGAGCACGGAATTACCGATATCAAACCTGATCTGCGCCGGGCTTACCGGCTTCTGGCCAACTCGCTGACTGAAGAGTCTGACCAGTCGCTTTACTCCGCATATGTAGGCTTTGTTGAACGTCATCAGCCAATCACCAATCTGCTGGACTCCTAAGCATGTACAAAGAACAGTGGCAGCGCCTTGTCGATCAGAAAGCACTGGGGATCAGCGCTGATGAAGCGAATGCCATCGTGGCGCGCGCATACGGCTACTCCAAGCTGAATCTGAACACCGATCAACTGGTGGAGCCCATCAATGGTCTGCAGGTGATCAAGTCACCAGAGGAGATCAAGGCCATCCCAGATCGCAGCCTTCAGATGATGGAGTTTCTTCGGATGGCCATGAATATGGATCCTTTGCAGCACTCGCTCCTGGACATACGAAAAGGGCATCCGCAAGGCACTTTGATCGCGACGATGTGGGGCTTCTCCAGCTTTGACGCGCTGAAAAATTATGCCAGGCAGGACAAGATCGATCCGACCTCCCAGAGCGCGGAGGAGATGGCACGCTTCAAAGCGCGAACGGGTTTCATCCCTCCGTCTCAGTACCTGCTCGGCCGGGACTATTCGGGCAACACCCTAATCATCCATAACGAGCCTCAACAGATTTCTCAGTGGATCGATCAGGAAATCTGCCTGAACCGGCTGGATGATCTTCAGGTTGCAGTGGTTCGGGCCAATCCGGAAGGTGATGACTACCTAAACCGATACAGCAGGGGCCATAGCGTTTTTCGAAAGGCACTGAGCGAGGATCACAGTTCATACATTCTTGGAGAACGTCAGAAGAACCCAGGCCACCACCTGGCAGTATCTATTGTGCCAGACCGCCTATACACGCTTGAGGAGTTGGTCGCAGCTCATTACTCAGCACTGAGTGATAGCGGTACCCGGGGACGAACTCTTATCATCGATCGGGTCCCACTGGCACGGGATGAAGAGTCGCTAAGCGCTGGCATGAAGCTCGCGAAGTCCGCAAACATCAACGTGGTCGTAACGATTGCTCATCCCGATCCTGGCCTATGGGATAAATTTGAGTCGCGCGCGATTTTTGGCTTCGAGCGGACCATGACTGTAACCGGAAACAAGCAGATGGATGAGTCGCTGGCAGCTTCCTCGCCATTCGTGGGTAAGAAGAACAACAACCTCCAGCTGGCTTATCACTCCAACTCCACGGGTGTCATCTACAGCATCGTGCAACTCGTACCGGAGACCCAACCTCAAGGCGCGACTCTCTTCAAACGGATCTTCGGTAAGCCAGCCCTGGGCTAACCTTCAAACCATTCAACATCCGTTCAGCACCGTAAGGGCAACATTCTGTTTCAAAATCTCTACGGTGCTGACATTACCTATCCACATTCCCCCGCTATATTGCACGACCAAAATGCGACGGCTCAGACGCTATCGAATATCCGATGACATTGATTTTGCGAGATTTTTTGGATCCAGCGGAACCGATCTGCGGATGAGCAGTCTGATAACCGTGAGATAGAGCACTGCGTGCTTGGAGAGATCCGTTTTTGACTAGGACAGCGTTGGAATTCTTTGTCAATTCAGAGAATTTTAATTGACTTAACCTTCCCAAGACACGCTGGTTACTACAGAATGTGCGCAATGGGGTTCACCCCCCGCCGGTTTCACACGGCAAGCTTTTGAGGAAAGCATAGGCTTTAGACCTCCTAACTCCTAAGTCACCCCCTTCTACATCCAAATGCCTATGGGTGCCGCTGCTCTTCCTCGACTTATTCAAGGCCCGTCCATGAGAATGGATGGGCCTTGTCACATCAGGGCATTTTTCGTTGGTGCATCCTAACCGCGCGCTTCTGCAAACGATGACGCCAACCCATGCAGAAACGCATGCTCCTTTGAGTCGGGTTTCTGCTCGAGCAGTGAGATCCCCAATTGAAACTTACCACTGCGGTGATCCGTCCCACAGTTGACAACCTTGCCCTCGAAATTGAGCTCGGTGCCGTTCCTCTGGGTCAGCTTCATTGAAATCGGATCGCCAATACCCTTCTTCTTGTCAGTGAGGATCAACGCACCTGCGATCGATAGATCTCTCACCCTGCAGTCGGCCCAACCCAGCAGCCCCATTACGAGACCTTTGCTCTTGATCTTCTGAGAGGCTAGCGCCCCTTCAGGGATCACATACCGCGTGTGTCGCCGGCTGGATGCATTCATCCTACGTCGTTCCTATAGCTGATTATGCGGATCTGAATTGCGGAATAGCGTGTCAGAATTCCGAGACCCCCTTTTGGGTGGATTCCAGCAGGGAACTGAATAGTATCTTCAGACTTCCTGAACCACTAACCAAAACGGCTCGATGAAATTCATCACTGCTCATCCCTCTTTTCTATCCCGAAGCGCGGCGTTGCTCGATGCACGCATCCATTGGAAGCTGCAGGTGCCCCTGTTCTTTCTTCTGTACCTGGCTGCATGCCTCACCATTACGTACTCAAACCCTGATGGAGAGAAGATCACTCTCTTGAAGATCCTTGAGGACATGGGCGTCTATGTCCTTTTCCTTGGCCTGTGGTCCGGAGTTTTTGCTCATTTCCGTCGAGAGATGACGTTGGGGTGGTTGATCACCATCGCAGCCTTTTCCCTTTTTCAAGAGGAGGCTAATTTCCTGAACCTTGGTTACCAGGGCATCTGTTGGGCTATCGGGCACACAATGACACCGGCCGAGCGCCAGCGAGGTGATGTTTTTACCTTGGCCATAGTTTTTACAACCCTCGTAGGGCGCTTCGCTCTCCAGCGTGGGTTCCGAAGCTTCATGAGGATTCACATCACCTTCTTTCTAATCGCCTACACCGCTTTTCTGTGCTGCATCCACTACCTCTTCGCCTACTACATTCAGGGAGAACTGCTCTCCCAGCGAATGCTCTACCAAGAGGAGCTGACGGCGACGTACCCCGGTAGATTCAAGTACGAATGTGAGCGCTTACCCATCAAGTGTTATGAGTGGGTTGGCAATGAAATCCCCAGTGAGGTTTTGGCAGCACCATCAGCTAAAAATGTGATTGAATCCATCGAGGATTCGCGAATGAGCACAACAGGTTGGCTGGAGGTCTTCCCAGCTTCGACAGACAGCGAAGGCGCGGTGCTCCGAGGTGTGTCGGCCAGCCAGAAAGTGATTATCACGGTCTACAAGAATGAATCGCTGCATCGAGCTGTCTTCGATGAAAACTACCCCACTCATTCGTTGAGGGTGGCAAAAGTAGGCCTTCTATCCTTTTCATCAACGTTTATTTTGGTTTGGTTTTTTGGCGGAATGTATCTTGTGTTTATGCACCAGGTGCGCAGACATCGAGCCGTCGCTGGCGGAGTGAAAAAGTGATTCGTGAATTTAAGCGTTGGAAGCAAAAGGTAATCAGTGAAGCCGTGACCTCTCACCAAGCCTCCCTGCCCGGCGTGGCTGAGTTGAATGATCCCCAGCTTCAGGCGCTGTACGACAAAGTTCTAGGGGTCCTAACTGGACCTCGCACCATTCGCCTACGCCGTGACCCTGGGCTGCTCGACGCGCTTCGCCTGCGAAAAGCACAGAGGTCGTTCGCGCGCGCGCTCCATCATTCGAAAAAATTTGCAGATATGAGCAAATAAAATCAGGGTAAATCGCTAAAAAGGGGCTGTCTCTTTCCACTATTAGAGGCAAGAGATTCTGAAGGGCCCTGTCCAATGTTCAGCGAAGCGAAATCTGCCCTGCCTTGGGATCTAGCCGATCCCAAGTCCATGCGATCAAATTTTTCGTCCGCCAGCTTCTACATCGTTATCGATGGGTTGGAGCATCCTGTTGTCCAGCAAACAGCCAAGGCCATTAAGCTCGCATTGTCGAGGGCCGAAGGTGTGAAAGTACGGGGACCGTTAGCTCTACCCACTGTCCGTCGTAGACATGTGATCCTCAGAGAAGCTCCATGCAACAACTCCCGTGGTCTGTACTGCGCGAACGCAAAGAGGATCAGGAACGTTCTCCTCGTAGTCTCGCCGACATCCGAGTCCATAATGTCGCTCGTAGCCCTGCCACTGCCGGCGACAGTGAACATCAAAATCGAATCGTACGAGAGTCAGTACGATTTGAAGGAAGCCAACTGATGGCTAATGGTTTTGCACACTCCATGAAGCACTCCAGCATTTCAGTTTTGGAAACACCAGAGCCGGATTGGTTTAAAACCAGCCCTCAGAAAGGAACCTGGGCCAGCTGGCTCATACATGGGAATCACTATGGAAGCCTGGTCGAGCTTGGGCCTAAAACGCCTCTGAACTCCGATCGCGGCGACTTCTTCATTGTTTTGAGCGGCTGCGTTGTGGCTTTTGCTCTATCGCCTGATGGTCAGAGCAAGTCGATATTCGTCGACGCGTTGCGCCGCGGCGATATGATCTGGCCACTGCAATCCAAGCAGGTGCGGTTTGCCTATGAAACACGTAGCACCACCCATCTGCTGGCAGTTTCTAAGGCCAAGTATGAAGAGTTCATGAAGGCAAATAGTTACAGTGAAACGGTGCTGATGGCGGCCGAGCTGAGCTTGATGACCAAACACTCCCAAGCAGCGCAATTTCTCTTCGTCAAAGACCTGGACCGAATCAAGCGTGTGATTTCGGTTCTGGTCGAGCACCCTGACGCAAGACCCACTCCAAAGGGCATCGAAGTACAGGCAAGCAAGGACGAGATTCGAACATTAGCAGGTGTAGAGCGACGGTCTGGCAGCCGCGCTTTCAAAGCTCTGGAAGACGAGGGCTTACTCAGGTTCAACGGGTATAAGACCTTTTATTTCCAGCAGACAGCTGAGGTTACAGCATGAGGAGTGGATCGAACGTGGCCGTCAGCAAAATCGCGGCGTATGCAGAAGACCCCGCCAAGTTTATCGCTGCTGGTGGTGGAGCATACAACCCCCGACTCGCGAGAATGGGCACTGCCGCCCATGGCCGAATTGGCGCGGGCCCGAACATCGCTGCCTTCGTCACAGTCGTCGTATTGATCGTGGCAGCCCTGGTCTACTTCAAGATCGTGAAATTCTAGATGAACCTCATTCTTGCCATCATCGCCGTAGCAGTGGTCCTGTACCTCATTCTGCGGGCAAAGGCACCACTCGACATCTACAAGCAGTTTTCGCTACCGGCTGGGAAATGGACCATCCTCGGTTCCGACCTGGGGAAAGGCCACCCTCGAAAGAGACTGGGTGCATTTGGGGTGGGAGGAGAGCCTGATGTGATCTTCCGTGGGAAGCACACCAGCCAGATCATTGTCGGGGAGTTTAAAAACCGAAACTACAAAGGGTATGTTCGGCGAAGAGAGTATTACCAAGTCTTGCTCTATATCGGATTGGCGCGGGAGGTCTACGGGGAGACCAACGTCATAGGCCTACTGAGTTTCAGAGACGAATGTATTCAAATTCAGTTTGATGAGCCCGTGTTCCGGGCTCTGATTGGTATCCGAGGTGAGGTTCCGATCTCACTCAAGAATCGGAAACCCAAGGATCCTAGACCGCTCCACAAACGCATGAATGTCGAGCCTAGGAACCGGAAGATCCGGTTCCCTCGTTAGCATCACGACACCTCGGCCAGCCGGTCGAAAGCTGGGAAGTACAGTACCTTTTTGACCGGCAACGTAATGCCAGCATCTTTCACCGCGCGTTCGTATTCTTCCATCTTGGATCGATACCGCTCAACCTCACGAGCCACAAAAGAGTCCTCTGACATGCCCTCAGGGCACGCTGGCGTCTTGTAGTCACTGATCCAGTAGAACCCAGCATCTTCGAACGGCCGATCCAGATAGCGATGGACCCAGCGCCCGTTGCGATAAGCACTGACCTGTACCTCATGGCCGCTTCCCGGCCGCTTTTTCAGAATCCATTGGCCATGAACGCTATTCACTGTGTTCACCAACAGCGTCAGGATGCGTGAGACAGCAGCCGGAACTTCGGCGGCAGGATAGCCCTCACGGCGCAGGACTGATGCAACGGCTTGGGCTTTGGAGCGCACCTTCGCTTCATTCCATTGATCGACGCCCTGTTTACCAATTTGCTCTACAAACCAGTGATACACGATACCAATCGTCTTGGCTCGGTAGTCACTCCCCTCCTCTTCACGCAACTCGTCATTGAGTTCGCTTTCAGTCGGGATCTGGTCATTACTAGCAGCTGGAATGAATACTGACTTGGGCAGTTGAACCTTGAAGCCGGCGTCCAGGCGAGCTTTTGATGGCACCCCTGTATCCTTTTCAGCAGCAATCGGGAATGCCGGCGCAACAGCCTTTACTTGCTCACCAATCGCTGACCACAAGCACTCCGCGATCGAACCAGAGGCTGGTTTAATTTCCTTCTCTTTCAGATCTTCACCGTCCACAGCAGGCAAGCGGTCGACGGTGACAAAGAGATGGCAATTCTCCTTGGCACGAGTGGTGCCCACATATGCGGCCCGACATACCTCATCAGACATATCTTTACGGACCATTTTCCCGACGAAGCTGAAAAGTCGGCTTTCTGGTGTTGTTGAGTCCAGGTCACCAAGGTTTGGCACCACCGAAAACACGCCCGCCATTTGACGGAAATAGAACAAGGGAGCCGTGTCGTTCGCGCCACCACGGTTTAGGCCTGGAATGAGGACATGATCAAACTCAAGCCCCTTGGAGCCATGCACCGTCATTACAGTGACGGCACCAGCCTTGGGACTGGCGTAAACCTTGTCAATCGCGCGGAAGAAGGCTTTAGGGTCAACAAGATCTCCCGTTTCAGTGTGAGCGGAGAGCAGTTTGAAGATCGTCTCAACGTCATCCATCTCACCCCGTGTCACGGTCGCAGGACCACCGAGGGCAATCCAGGCAGATTTCACCGCCCATGCCAACTCGGTGCCCCGGCTTGAGCGTCCCACGCCATCCAACACTGCCAGAAGTGCTTGAACGCGAGAAAGTCCGTCCTCTGAAAGCTCGGCCTGTACCGTCTCGGAGCGAAGCGCGTGCGTAATCACGCCATGCCCACGAGCTACTACTAAGCAATCAGACCAGCTCAAGCCCACGAATGCCGCCCTCAAAAGGGCAAGCCACGAAACACGATCTGCCGAATGCCACAGGGCTCGGATCAGGGAGATTACCTCTGAAACTGGAGCAGCCTCGCCGATTGGATCGATATCCTTGCCACGGACTTCGATGCCAGCTTCCTTCAACATCGGCAGGATAGCCTTCAGGTGTGAGCGCCCCCTCACCAGAATGGCGATCGATTTGGTCGGGTCTTTCGCCAGCACATCTTGAATGACTTCAGTTACTTCTTCGGCCTCACCGAGTCGGCCTTCAGCAATCGGATGTACGTGTACCCCTCCCTCCCCTTTGCGAAAAGGAACAGACGGCACGAATTTGTAGGCAGAGTCTTTGAACACTTCTGCGTAGGTTTCGTTGTTCCAATTCACAACACCAGGGAGGGAACGAAAGTTTACTGTCAGCCGCAGAATCTCCATCGTTTTCGGGCCAAACTGCTTCGCTTCGACAATGGAAGTGAACAGATTTAGATCTGCTCCACGAAAAAGATAGATCGACTGGAATCCGTCCCCGACCATTGCGATAGAGCGATGGTCGTCCTGCTCCCAGTTCTCAACCAGCAGCTTGAGTAGGTCGTACTGTGCCTGGTTGGTGTCTTGGAACTCATCCACCATGATGTGAAGGATGCGGTCTTCTTCGAGCAAGGCATCACCCACGGATTCCCCAGCACCCAGTGCCTGAATAGCCCGCTGTGCAATTTCTGGGAAATCCAGCGAGTTAGTCCCTTCCATTGACAGCGTCAGGTTGGCAAGCAGATAACGCAGGATCACCGTGAAGTGCTCGACCATTTTGCTTGAGCGATCCGGGTAGACCAGCTCTGGCAGCGTGGCCAGAACACCCAGCGCAGATGCGAAAGAATCGGCACATCCGCTGGTTTTGATGTCGCCGAGGATCTCATTCATTTCGACAGTGCAAAAATGCTTGGCTGGGAAGCCATTGGTCGCGTTGACCTTGGCCCGAACAGTTCCCGACCCTGTCAGCATGTAACTGGCGAACTGGCCCAAGTAGCCAAGATTTTCTGCAGTCGCCTTCAACGGTGTTGGCTCTGCCGCCCAACCGAAGCCTTCAAGGACCCCTGAGGCCGTCTGGAGACATTTCATCGCTCGCTCAAGGGCAGAGTTTGAAATGATAGTGACTGCTTCCTCAGCCGCCTGCAGGACGACTGAGCTCACAGCCTCCTGCATGGCAACTGAGTCAAGGGACATGATACGGCGGGCCCACTGGTCACGCTTAGCCAGAAGAGACTCGAACATCGGCACCAGTGTTTCAAAACGGTTTTTGGCGAATGAGAGCACCGACTCCAAAGCCTCGGAGAGAGCTTCGGGGATGTCAGGGTCGTTGACAGACTTGAGCGTTTCGAGAACTGCGTGGCGATAGATCAGGGAGGCATCATCGGTGGTCTTACCTCCCCCGAGCCCTGACATGATTGGTGTTTTGCTGGCCAGCGCCGCGCAGAAGCTGTCGAAGGTCATGATACGAAGACGGCTAGGGTTCAGCAGAAGGTTCCACCCCATCTCTTTATCACGGTCGAGAACCAGACGTGCCAAGCGGTATTGAGGCAACTCATGCTGCAGGGTTGGCTCTACGCCCGTGGCGGCTTGCTGCAACGCACCGATTACCCGTTCCACAATCTCGGCTGCTGCCATATTCGTGAAGGTGATAGCCAGAACCTCTTCTGGACGCTCAACCACTGTAAGGCACGACAGCAAACGCATTTGCAGTGTCGAAGTCTTCCCGGATCCCGCTGGGGCCAACAGCAGTAGTGAACGGCGAGGATCAATAGCCTGCGAACGAGCCAGTGCATCGTCGATATCGAGGCCGCGAATGCCTGCAAAAATAGGGTCCAGGTGTGGAAGTGCTGTGAAGGATTCGTAAGCGGTCATGTGCAGCTCCTAATCAGATACCTCCAGAATAACGGCGTGGTTATGTGCCACCAGCTACCTGTGGATCTGATTCATCAATCGGTTTAACCGTCATCAATTGGCGATGTAAAAGTCTAAAGATTTCGCATGCGGAATCTTTTGAGGGGCGGAATCCCCTTCTTGATTGCTAGCGGGCAAGCGGTGCGATGTACTCGTAGCCCAACGGGTATTCGCTGGCACCAAGGTCAAGTTCCGCTCTGCCTGCCATGAATCCCGCGCTCATTGCATTCAACTGCTTATCCCAAGCGTCTTTCTGAGCGTCCCACTTGTCACCGGTATCTACGTCCTCGGATCGAGGCTTTTTACCTGCAACCAGAGACGCGGCGAAATTTGACCGGGCGTGGTAGCCAAGTGACTTTTGATTGACCTGCGCGAGCACAACCCCATCTAGAGGCTCCAAGCCGTCCACGCTCGAATCCACCTTGGTGGCGTAAATTGGCAGCTGGGGCTCGGTGAGGGTGCCAGCGTTCAGGCTGTTCATTCGCATCTCTTGACCGCTTTTGTAGTCCAAGACAGCAATACGGATCTCGGTCTGTTCCTCATTGAGGAAAATACGATCGCGTCGATCAAGCGAGACTGTGAGCGGCACATCACCCACAAAGATGTCGTGTCGCTCCTCGAATCCAATTACCTCGAATTCAAACTCACGGCGTTTCTCGAGATCCAGCCATTCCAGGCACAGATCTACAATGCGGCGTTGTTCAAGCGCGATCAGCTTCATGCCAAAGCGCCAGATGAGCTTATAGAGACGCTCCTCAGAAGCAGCTTGCGTATGCTTTTCAACCTCGGCTTTGAGGTCTGCCAAGCTGAAGCTCTTAAGTGCTTTAGAGGTGCGCACGGCTAGCCAAAACTTCTCAAGCACTAGGTGGACCATCGTTCCTTGGATGCGTGGGTCCAGGCCAATCACTGGCTCTGGGAACATGTCCGCCCGCAGACGATTACGAACGAACGAGAAAAATGGGGACTCTGCGTAATCTTTGAAAATTCGGACGCCGCCCTTGATGTCGGTCAGTTCCATTGGCGAAATCGGGGGAACAGTTTCCGGGTCATAGATCTCTCGATTCAGCTGACCCATAAGATCGTCGAGGAAGTCTCCTTTGGTTTCGAGAGTTGGGGCGACGCAAGGCCATGCCCCCAAAAGCTCGCTTGCGCCGATGGAGGCGCCTTTCTCGTTGTGGCTTGGGCAAGAGGCCGTCACATCATCGCTGGCACTCAGAAGGGCTCCAACTACGGACTGCGAATAGCTAAGCATGCCTTCGCTTGACGCCTCGTAGATCCCAGCGTCGATTTGCAGTTCAGTAGGGATGAACGGTGAAGGTTCTGCGCGTCCGGGGAGAACGCTATTGGACGCACCCAGTACCCATAGAGCGTCGAAGCTCAGGCCGATCGCATCTTCGTATCCCAGGATCGAGACTGGAGCGACATGGCTGATCCGAGGTTGAAACTGGCGGGTATCAACGATCTCGCGAAGCCACATGAAAGCCCTCTCGTACTGCACAGTCCCGAGCTGAGCATCCAGTGTGCGGAACAGCGCCAGCGCCTCGACCCACGCATTCAGGGTCTGAAAGTTCGCACTATCGAGTTCGTTTTGTCCCGGCCAACCCATATCGTTGAGAGTTTCACTTACGTGATCAGCCCATTCAGAAGGGTAGCGGCTCTGTTCACCATTCAGAAGTTTTTCCAGCACACCCCCAAAGCGCTTGCGAAATTCCGGAACCGCCTCCCCTTTGTAAGCACCGATGGCACGGAGGAAATCTTTACCTCCCATATTCAGGCCCATGTTGTCCCGGAACCAAACATCGAGCAAAGAGCGTGTTGCGGATTCACCGATATGGCCAGCAATCCACCGAGACCGCAATACACGACTGAATGTCTCCGCGTCAGCCTTGTTAGGGGTGATGGAGAGCAGGTCCATCGCAGCACGGATCATTGGGCGGCTGCCAAGGGTCGCTCCGCTTGAAATGTCCCACGGTGCTCGCGTTTCGCCGTCGGCTCCGGCAGGAAGAAGCGAGCCTGGGCTGGTGTGCAGACTCAGTGCATCCAGCAACGGTCCTTTGTAGGAGCGAATATCGGGAACCACAATGGCTAGGGATGGAGCCGCGTGCGGCGTCTCAACGAATGGAGACAAGTGTTTTGCCACCCATTGGGCGACCTCCAGCAACTCACTGGCGCCGTTATGACTGCGAATCAGCTTTGGAGCCGCTTTGTCCCCCTCCGCCGACACGCTCGTAATTTCCGCACCTGCTACCTGCAGTGCGTCAAACAAGGCCTTTTCTGCCGGGTTTAGATCCAGCATCCCCACAATCACGATCTTTTCTGGGATTTCGACCTCGCCAGATTGGACGGCACGAAGCAGCAAGGAAGGGAGGTGCGCGCGGAATACATACTGCTTAGCTGAGCACACCGCATTGATCTGCTCATGCCACTGATGGAATGCTTCAAATTCTTCTTTGAATCGGAAGCGATCCCGGTCCATTTCAATGCGGTATTTATGGACCAACGAGTAAGCCACACCAACGCGGCGCGCCGCGTTGGTCGAAGAAATCATGTTTGCCGGCAGGAGGCCTGACGCATCGATTACAGACTTGACGGTGGCCAATTCTTGAACTGGAAAAAGCAGCTGTTCATCCGGCATAAGCGCCAACCAGCTTGATTCGATCCATTTTGTAATAGTCATGATCTTGCCTTTGGCAAACCATGCTCGTTTACCGTCAACAGCTTGAAGGGCAGCAGCCTGAAGTTTGATGTGACGTGCGACACGCTCGGTCGACGCAAGCACGACGGTGCCGTCAGTGAGGTTGGCCAGGTGATTGATAAATTTCATGCGGGTCGCTCTCCGTTTTCGATACAAACAGATTAACGATCTATCGGTGTGCCACCACCCAAAACAGCCCATTCAAAAAAATGCGCAAAACACCCTAAAAATGGGGCTGTCGCTTGCCACTATTAAGGTATCCGCTCTTTGCATGGTTACTACCTATGTCGCAATCGAGTTTATCCCAGGACACAGCCTCGGCTCGTGGGCATTCACAACTCTCACGTTTCGGCCTGGTCTACCAGCCGGTATTTGGCATTAACGGCACTGACCGAAACGTCGTCGCTTTCGAGGCGCTTCTCAGAATCACCTCTAACGGCGTTCAACAGGGCCCGGCTGAGATCATTGCTCGGGCTGAATCCGATGGCTCCATTGTTGAAATTGACCGCTGGGTCCTCAGTGAGGTAATCAAGCTCCTGAAATCCAGACCCGCTCTTAAGGTATGGATCAATGCCAGCCAGCTATCCATTGGCCATCCAACGTTTGTGGCTGACGCACTCCATACCCTGATTGCAAACCAAGTTTTGGGAAGGATTTCTTTCGAAGTCACCGAAACAGCCAATGTGGACGCGCGGATCCTCGCAAAACGCCTTGAGGTTCTTCGTCTACAGGCACTGACGGTTCTTGTAGACGACGTGCGCGACGGTTATGCAAAACGATCACTGCTGTTAAGTGACGCGGTGGCCGGCTGCAAGCTTTCACGAGAGTCAACTCGATCACTGATGACTGATGAGCACGCTCGTGTAGATGTGCAGAGGCTTGTGGAGTTGTGCCGGCGGCACGGAAAGCAGGTAGTGCTCGAAGGCATCGAGACAAATGAGGAATTGGATTTAGCCAGGCAGCTAAACATCACCCTCTGTCAGGGATTCTATCTGGGCATGCCAGCAAGCCCATCTGATCTACTTCAGCATCCTCAGATGCGTCCCCGGGCCTAAGGAACGCACCTGGTCAATATCACTTAACGTACATAGTCCAGCTGGGCATCATTGATACGGCCTCGGGTTTCCAGCCACTGCTTCATTTCTTCACGCGTAGCGGCACCGGAGTTGACCCACTTCATGGCCGAGTGCGCCATCGTCACACGCTTCTGAGAAGCCATTTCGTTCATCAGTTGCGGCAGCTTTTCAGGGCCATCTGCGATGATTTGTCGAACGGAGTTGGTCACATAAAGCGATTCATAGATCGGCAACGGGGCGCTGTTGCTGTTACCTCGACGAAAAACGTGTTGCCACCACATTCCGCGCAGAACCGAAGGCAGGATTCGGGACAGGTTAGGGTCTAGCAGCGAGTTCATTCGTGTCGGGATGTCGATCGCGCTATCAGCGTGCAACGTTCCAATGACACTGTGCCCCAGCGATGCCGCGAGCACTGCAGCGTTCGCAGTCTCCGGATCGCGGATTTCACCAACCATGATGGTCTTGCGGTACTGACGAACGAAGTCACGAATTGCTTCCTGGAAGGAATCAACGTGGGTACCCACCTCGCGCTGAATCACGCCCCCGCCTGTAAATTCAACTTCAATAGGGTCTTCGACCGTTCCAAGGTTGCCGCGAATGGCGCGCCCCAGTCGTTCGATCGCCGCGATCATTGTTGTCGACTTACCAGAACCCATCTGGCCAGCGAAAATTGTAAGCCCAGAGCCCATCAGTAGGCTCTTAATCGCGTTCCAATCAAGACCGAGATCTCGCTCAATTTGCGGGATCTCGCGCATAAGCCGTCGCATGGTGATGATTTGACCGCCGGCAGAATCCGCGAGGATGCAGCGGTACCGTTCACCGTTGAAAGGGATCGTAAAGTTCGCGGCCTTTCGTTTATTCGCTTTCCCCTTCTCAGAAAGCATACGATCGTAGAAGTCGCGCCATGGGCCTGGTGGCTTCATGATTTCGAAACGGCCAAGGTTGTCTTCAGCCTCAAGACTATCCTTGTTCAACGTGATGTTGGTCGCTTCTTCCACCTTCAGTGGCTTCTCTTCCGTGTTCGACTTAATCAAGCTCACGGTGCTCTCCTAATACAATTGAACGGGTCCGCTTAGCCGCGGATCGAGATCGTTACGCCGGATAGCGTGAGCAACGAATCGCTTTGCACCAAAGCACTCGTCGTCAGGCTTGTTGGGTTTTGCAAATTCGAGAAGGCAAGCATTGCGGTATTCGCAAGTCGTGCACTCGGGGTTGTTGTTCCGACGCAGCTGGCGGCGGAGGTATCCCAGCCTTTCGCGGGAGCAAAGGATGTCTCTGAAGGTCGTGTTCGGTTCCAGAATGTTCCCGAAGGAATGTAGGTATTCCTTCCAGCCGTCCCGATAGTTGGGGAGAACCATATCCCCGTTCGGAAGCAGGAAAAGGGTCTGCCCAGCCATGTTGCTCATGGCGTTTCCCTTCACCTTGTCGACCGCGAAATGAGCTTCCCCGATGGCCGGCGCTCTAATACCGCGCTCGCCCAGCTCGTACCAGTAGTCGAGCATGTCAATCATGAAGTCATTGAACCCCTTCATGGTTGGTGCCAGTACGTCGTATTTGCCGGGGACGTCGTTCTGTTCATTGAGCATGAAAGGGAGCCAGCCCGACTCCTCGATACCAAGCTCGCGGAGTTTATCCAGTGTCGGTCGTGGCCCCTGCGTCAGGAGATCAGAATTGACGACGCTGATCGTTGCGACCTTCAAGCCGCGCCTGATTGCCTCGGTGACTTTGAATTCCCATTTTCGGACATAGTTGCCAGAGCGCATGTCCCCATCGTAGGAGGTCTGAACGTAGCCATTGCAATGCTTCTTCCAGAGGGGCTCCCAAACATCAAGGTCAACGCCAAGCATCGACGTCAGCATGACGTGACGAACTTCATAGCCGGCGGATGCTGGAAATTCCTCAGACATCACCTGGACGTACCCCTCAAAGTACTCAGGCCCGGCCGCGGTCGGCTCGCCGCCATAGTTGTACGCAATGATCGTGCGACGGCTAGGCTGCTGCTCCTCGAAATACTCGTGGATCTTCCTGCATATCGTCCGCAAGTCATCGAGCGACATCACACTCTTGTCTGCCCGTTGCTCTTTGCTCAGATAGCAGTGTTTGCAGTTGTACGGGCAGTGCAGCGTGGGCATCAGAGTGAAGACGAAATAGCCGTTCTCGATGGTGTCTGGAGGCCGGGTTTCGTCATGGAGTGAGAAGTTACTGTTCACGTACTGCACGAAGCGTCTCCTCATCGATTACAAATCGGCCGTTTCCAACCTTGTTGGTCGCCTCGGTCAGGGATTCAACCCGTCGAAAATAGGGTGATGAGGTTTGCTCCACGAATAGCGGCGTCGATTCTAGGTGACGGTCGAATTCGACCTCTTCCGGGGTCTTTTCTCCGCTTCCTGGGCCCTGTTTTTTCTCTAGCTTGGCGATGGTCTCGACGCTGAGTAGCTTTTTGCCCGCACCGAATACGATGCGCGCCAGCAAAGGAATAATGGAGAAAAAGCTTGGAGGCTTGGCTTGGCTCATTCTCAACCCACCGCAATCAGGTTGCTGCCCATAGCGCGCTGACGCTCTAGGACTGACTTCGGAAGAACACCCTTCTCTTCCACCAGGTGTCGAACATATTTGATAAACGTCTTGAAGCCTGGGCACTCGTCCTTCTGATTCCATTGCTCATGGAGAACACCGCAGTTCGCCTGACAGAGCACACGCTCATCACAAGACCGGCAGACGGCCGGCAGGCGTCTCGCTTTAGCGACCTCGCGCAGGTAGCTTGGGGAAGTCAGGACGTCGTGGATGGTGGTGGTGAATTCAACCTCAGTAACTCCACCCACCCCAGCTGCCTCTCGGGTCTCAAACACATTGCCGTGCGAAACGTAATCGTTGGTACCGCCCTTTTCGATGCAGCTGATGGTTCGGCCGTCAGAGTCAATGTCCAGCGCACCGGCCACGATGGGGCACACAACATCATCAGAAGGAATGTTGCGGTAAACCGCATCGAGCCAGGACTCGCATGGATTGATCCATAGATCATCGATGACGTCCCGCTTTTCGAGATACCAGTCCATCAACTCCATGTAAAACAACGACGTCGCGGCGTGCTTAGGCTGGATCAGCTTTGCGTTCAGGTCGCCGTCACCTGAAGGAATGAAGAATCCGAAGTGGACTTTGGTGAACCCCAGCGCGAAGAGTTCTTCCATCATGGCAGCAGCACCAGCCTCGACCACCGGCTTAACGAGCGCCGTAGTTACTGCAAAGTCCTTCGGGCCATAGATATCCGGTTGCCGGGACTCATCCATCAACGTTGTGACGTTACTGCGCCAGATCTCTTCTTGGCGGCGTTTGGTGAATCTTGTCGAACGCTCGTAAGAGGTCGACACCTTGTCGAACAGCCTTGCGACATCGAGCGCCTCCTTCGTAACCAGATTGGTAACGATCGAGAACGAAACGTCCTGAGGGATCTGCGCGAGCAAGATCTTGGCTTTCGGGAGGGCGCTCTCAAAGAATGGAACACCGAGCATGGAAGGCTCACCGCCGATCACGTGGATGTCGACATGGTTGTAGCGCTGAGAGAAGTTATGATCAGCCTCCATGTGCTCGAGGATGCCCTGCACCACGTGCAGAAACTCCGCCTCGCTCATATCAGGGCTCTTATCCTTCTTGTCGGACAAAATGTAGCAGTGCGAGCAGCGCAGCTGGCAGCGGCGCGTCACATTGATTTGAAACAGGAACGTGCGCCGCCCCGTCTCGCCAATTGAGGTTAAGCCTGGCTGCATTTGAACGTTCCTACTGAGGTAGCGGTTCGAAGGTCGTCGACGCGAGCGGACTCATCGACAACTTCCGGCTTTTCAGCTCGCGCCTGGCCAACATGCCAATACGCCGGGCCTGATGCATCGATGAACGATGAAGGGTGACTTGTGACGATCACAGAACGGGCGCTAATGAACTCCAGCTCCCGATGATTGAATAAAACTCGATTCAGCCGCCGAGTCAGATATTTCCAAGCAGGGTTGAGGCCAGCAAAGTCACGCTGGCCTTGCCGCACCGGGAAGAGGACCTCACGGTGTCGCTCACCTCGAATATGGCCGCGACTTGTCTGAAGTGCAGCGTCCTCGAGCAGCTTTACCTTCCCTGTAACCCTACATGCGGTACTCAAAATCGATAGGCACTCTGCTAACGACTTTGCCTTCGGCAAGCTTGGGAATTGATTCGCAACCTCGCGGCCGAGGCTTTCATCCCATGTGTTAAAGATTGCCAGGGCATTCGCGGCATAGTCAGGATTGGGCCATGATTTGAGATCCAGCGTGTCGGGGGCAATGACCACGCGCTTACCCTGCGATGCGGCCTTCAGAGCGGCGCACAGAGCAACGAGCGGATCATTGCCGACAATCAAGATATCTGGCCGGAGAGAGCCGTAGATCCCGTCCAGGAACGCATCAAGGATGCGCAGTGCAATACCCACTCGTGAAAGGGTTACAGGTGCGGTTATAAGCGCATCTCTGAACTGAAGCCGCCGTAACGGCAGGTACGCACTACTCAACGCCAGTCATTCCCGTATCTCTTGCGGGGGTAGGCCCGCATTACATTCTCTCGATAGCCGAACTGGCCTATCAGCGTGTAGCGCGCCTTATCACAAAGGATTTCAGACACGCTATGAACCCAACGCGGGTTCGTGTTGATCAGCCAGACAGCAGTTCCATGGTTCGGTGATACCGCGGCTTTAACGTTCACTTTCGAGCTGTCGATCAAGCCCCCCATCTCATCGATGTCACCCTCCCCCAAGAGCAGCTGACCACCATCCTCGGGGGTCCAAATCTCGTCGGACAGGTAGACGATCACCACTATCTGCATGGGATCGTAGGAGTCGTGATGCCAGCCCATTGAATCGCCGCGCTTCCCGCGCTGTAGCATCACGTTCGTCCTGCTCCAATCCCCCATGTGGGCCCTGAAGTGCTCGGTCTCCTTTCCCAACCCGATCTGCTCCATTGGCCCGAGGTAATGCAACGGAACGGAAAGGCTTCTCGAAGGATCGTCCTCTTCCCAGCTTGCTACATCTGGACTCCCAGGCTTGTCCGCTTCGAAGTGATCAGCTTGTGCGAAGCGCAAAAGCTGGTCGGCAACAGATTTAGAAATGGAGCTTACAGCGAACCCGTCCCTGTACATCGAATTCAGGTGCTTCAAAATTCAGCCTCCAAATAAGCGGCAGTTTTTGCGCGATCGAGCCCGGCAGACTTGATGTTTTGATGGCGGATCTCGATCCGATTCATCCAATCCTCGACGTCCTGAAGCCCATGTTCAGAAACCCCTTGATCGATGAGATTGAAAAGTGCCTTCCAGCTTATGCAGTGCTGGCTCTTTCCATACATTCCGCGGCCCTGCGCCGCCGACTCAAACATGCAACCACCCTGGCACTCAGAAAGAAATGGACACGATCGACAGCTCTCATCGAGCTTTGCTGGGCGCTCGCTCAGCATGGAAACCATCTCAGAGTCCCACACGCCGTTGAGTGCATTCCCCAGTTTGCCTATCCCTCCATCTGCCATGTCCTGGCACACAAAGAGGTCCCCATTTGGCTCAAGGGAAAGTGATCGCTTTGTGCAATCGGATTGAAACGCACAAGCCGCGCCGGCAAGCTGGGCTTGCCCCCGCAAGCTGCGCAGCCGCGCCTGGGTCAGGTAGAAAAATGGTTCGACAATGATTGGGAGCCGCATAAACCACTGCTTAAAGCCCCTCAAGAATGCGTCGCGAGTTGCCTCCGCACCTTGTAAAGCTTGTCCCGGCATCCCACCTTGGAACAGGGGACGCAAAGTGAGCATTCGCTGATCGCGTGCACACAACATCATTTGGCGCTCAACGCCCGCCAGCCCTGCTTGGTCAAGGACGTAAACAGCGCCGGGCACACTCCTCTCCTTCCGCAAAGCGGTGTCCGCTTCGCGCCAGATGAGTCGATACTTGTCTGAAGAACCATTGACCGTGCGGATGTCACTCATATCGTCGACTGAGGTGCCGATGCGCCCCTCGAACAGGTCATACAGTCGCTTGGCGCGAGTAGGCGAACCGATCAGGTTGCTCTGAACACCGTCGACGAAGCCAATGCCTTGTGCTGCGGCTTTTCCCCGCAGATAGGTGACGCACTCCAGGAGCTCAGAGTGAGGAACGGTGAGGATCTCACCGCCAATATATTGAGCGGTCAGGTGCGTAGGGGCTGTGCCTAATTTTGACAACCCGTCGCTAAATAGGAAATCTATAGCGCGCTTGAAATCAGCCGGCGTCATTCGAGAAGCCTGTGAATCCTGCCAGCTGCTGCAGTACCCACAATCAGCATTACAGGCTTTGGTCATGCGGATGTGCAGTGTCATTGGAGCGATCATCATCAAGCTGCCGCCCCCCGTGCCTGCATCACCTCGGTGCAGAATGCGACCAACTCTTCATGGCTTCCGCCAGAGCTCTCAATTCGGGGGCGGCGGTTAAGCTCCAAGTCCTCCACGGTCTCTACGATCTTCCGCGACAGGTCCCATTCAGATCGATAGAGCACTTCGTTGAGCACTGCAATCGTGTCAAATGCCAAGAATTGGAAGTTTCCATAGACAATATGGCGAAACAGCTCCTCCCCACCCTCGTCACCGGCTTCCGCATACCACCCCGCATAGTCGTCCACTTGAGCGCCGATGGCATCGTAGAAGAAGAGCCGCTGAATCCAGCTTTTGGAAAACAGATCACCAGGCTTCATTGCGACCAGGCGCGTCCGATCAAACTCTGCGAAGTACCCCTCGTAGTTTCCAGCAATACTGCCCTCGATCAGGGGTACATCCTTGCCCTTTGCAATCGCGGACTTTGCCATACGCTTGGCCATAACCCCTTGCCGACGTCGAGCGTCCGTTCGGCTCAGATAGCTCGACCGGTCAAGGCGACCCGGTGTTGTCGAGTCGGCGAACTCCCAGACATGCTTAAGGCCTGCGCAATCACCGGCAGCGATCAAGGCGCTCAGGTTGTGATCGAGTTCCTTGTGCCAGGCCCACCCACCGGAGCAGGTCACTGCATATCTGCAGGTCCCACATGCGTCGTAAGGCATGCGGTGTCGCAACACATATTCTGGGGTGTTGTTGAAAATGGCTTTTTCGGCGAATCGGGGATCGTGCACCGACAGCGTCTGAGTGGGAAACACTGACTCTGCTCCCGTGTAGCTAGAGTTGAACGTGACCTGACCGTTTGGCTCGACTTCGATGTCGTAGGTGTCATTGCCTGGATAGTGATAGTGCTCACCAGACCGAACCGCCGCCCGCATCTCGATCAAAGGGCTAATGGTGACGCCTTTGGGTACCAACGCATTCAGCTCAAGGAGGTATTCCGAAACCTCACCGTATGTGCAGGTGTTCAAGAAGTAGCTTTTGCCACTGCCGGCGGGATAAAGCATGTCGCAACTGATATCTGTGATACCGCGGCTGACAAACTCGTCGACGATGAATTGGGGGCCGCGATTGATGACGCCACGGCTCATCGTGATGCACAGGGTTTTACCTTTGATCCCCGTAATGGCTTCAAGAGTCGCGAAGTAACGTGGGAGTAGCTTGTCGTTCTTCAGGAAACGATTGGTGTCGGGCTCCCATGGGACAAAGATATCGATCCCATTGCCAAACTCACGTCCTACCCGGTTCAGGAGCTCGATATAGCCCTGATCTTTGAATATCAGGTTGGTGCACCAGATCAACGATGCTTCAGCGTCGTAGAGAGCCTCCCAAGAGCGCATGGTCTTCAGCGTCCAGGGCAGGTTTCGCTCCCAGTAAGCCAGCGGCATCATCGACAGCTCACCGCCGAGCAGCTCAACGTTGATCTTCGATACCTTTTTGTCCTTACAGAACAGTTCTTCAACCCGCTGATAAGCAGCCCGGTAGGTGGCCTCGTCCATCATCAACTTGTCGCGCAATAGGGCGGGATCGATGTAGCAATGTGTGCAGCTGAGGTTGCACAGCCTGGTCGGCGCGATGCAGACATTCAGCATGTCGAGGGCGTTATGCACTGAGCACCTCCCCTGTAGTGGTTATGCGCACCTTGGTACCGGTCAACTCACCAGCCCCACTGAAGCCAATTACGTGAGGGATATTCAGTCGACGGGCATGCTGTAAAAGATGCGAAAGCGAGGATCCTGCACTGACCACGAGTGCTCCAACCTTGGGTAGCGTTGCCAGATGGCGCATGTCCGTGTTTTCGAGGTACAAGGCAGCGCCTGGGACGAATGTTTCCGGTGTCGTCAGTTGCAACTCCAGCCCTGCCCGTGGCACGCCCCAGACGACGGAATTGCTCAGACCGGGACCTCTTTGTTCATCAGTGAGGAAATCTCGAACTCTGCGAGGTGTGTTGCCCAGCACGCCCGAATGCGCAGATTCCCCTCTATAGGTGGACAGCCGGGACAACAGTGCGTCCGATGCTCCACGCACGGCCAGCTCATTGATTGCCGGGCGCAAGCGACCCAGTTCAATCATCATGGTTACTGCACATTGATCTTTGATCCAAGCAAGGGGGGAGTTCACGGTCTGTATAACGGGTGAAACTAGTTCTGCGTCGACTGCGGGCCCTTGAGATGGGGAAAAGGTCGCAACCGAGGCGTAACCGCCTGCATCAACGTAGGCATCAATCTCCGATTCAGAGAGCCCTGCGATCTCGGAACCAATCACAGTCGACGACAATGCACGGCTGAATCCGATCGCCGTCCTCTCGTTCTTCAATTCAAGTGCAGTGGTGCAAATCCGGCTAAATCGGCCGTACAGGTCAGCAATCTGTCCCAACTCTGCTGCCACAACGAGTGCCAAGTGTTCAGTCGGGGCCGTTGTTGAGATCTGAATGGTTTCTCTGTGAGCTTTGCGCTTCTCATCTGCGCCCTCAAAAGCAGCAAGCAAAAGCTCACCAGGCACGTGAATAAAAGCTCTCCGTGGTAGACCATCCAAGACACGTACGATGTCGACAAGCTGCAAAGCGCGAGCGGCGAGGTAGCCTCTTTGACGAATAAACCTTACCCCGCCAATTGAACACTGATCACCAGGGGCCGCCATGGCAGAGACAACGGCTGCTCCGAGAGACGTCTCGTGCTCTACTGGACTCGCGACATATTTCGGCCGGGGAAGGCCGTTCCGAGTCTCGTAACCCATCAGTCGATTCAGCGCCGGCCGACCGAGTATGTCAGTGCTCACCTGGAGAACAGTTAGTTCGCCCCGGGTTGATATCGCCCACTCAATAGTTGTTGCACCCACGTCTCGGTATAGGCCGAATAGGGCGGCACGAACCTTCTTGGTCCTTCTGTCTAGGCCTCGAGAGGTCCAAACGGGAGCTTCAAACCTTTGAGTTGAACCGGTACCGGCAGTGACGGCGTCACTTTCACCGCCTTCGCAGATGAAGAGATGACCATCTGTCCCCGTCCCAAACATGGCGACGCCAAAGACCTGGTTCTCGAGCAAAGGCTGGATCAAGCAGCACGACGTCTCGCCAGCTGCACTGATCTGGGCATGCACGGTGCGAATCGCATCCCGAACAGCCTCCTCACCCTCCGCTCGGATCGAATCGTAGACACCAACCGTAAATGCGGTTGAGCTTTCAGACTGCGCCGCAGATCTAACGATTACCGGAGATTTGGTAACCCATTTTGGCAGGTGATCCGTCAATGGATTGGTGACAACAAAGCCTTGCTCAACTGGATAGCCCAGTTCCGAAGCACGCTGAAGCAGCGCGATCTTGGCGGGAAGCTTCGCATCACGGTCATCTCGGCTGAAGGTCCTACCGGCCTTCATACGGCGTACCAGTAACCATCCCGCGATTGCCCCAACAATTGGGGCAATGGACATCAGGTCATCGCTGACCCAGATCTGAGTGGTTTCTACATATGCGACCCACAGGACATAGGAGAGCGACGTTGAGCCGATGAATACCGCCCACTTAAGCGCCAGGGTCCGTACCTGTGTGGCAATGACCGCGCCGGCAAAGCAAGTCAGCACGTTGAGCCAAAGCACCCATGCCTGAGAGCCCGGCACAAACTCAAAGACTTCGCCGATTGCTCGAATGAATTTGTTCTGGACCCCTGCAACGAAAACCTGTGTCGGATCAATCAGGTCTTGGTCGGTCAGCAGTGCGCGATTGAAAAGCTCAGGCTGGGTATCAATTCCTAGCCATTTGACGCCGCTGCCACTCAAAACTTCCCCGGCCAAAATGGAGTGGTAGAAGGTCCGGCGATCATAGGCAAGGCCTAAGTACCGTTTGCTGCGGTCCAGCTTGGATAGTGCATCTGCGAGCTCGCCCTTGGCCACCGTCTCCATGTCGATATGGTCTGTCCGGGGTAACTGGTTTTTGGTACGGGCCCAGTCAACTTTAGGTTGGAAATCCAGAAAGCGAACGTCATCCCCCCCCAGCACATAGCTCATGGTTTCATCAGCACCGATGTATCGATCTGCGTTTTTGTACGGCCTGAAGTAAGCAGGCTTCACCAACAGCTCTTCCCGGGTGGGCTGCATGAAGTAAGCGTCGATCCCCCGGGCTCGAAGCATGTCCAACAGAATCCAGGTGTCCCCTGAGTAATGGCTCTCAGCGGCTGTAATGAGAACAGTCTTGCCTTCCATGCGTGCGGCGATGGCATCTGCCCCTGAGAGGAAGACAGGGAGGCTTACGGTGAGCCCATGCATCCACCCATAGTTCAAGAACTCATCTGGATTCGTGGTGCTCAAGATCTCAGGGGAATGAGCCTTCTTGAACTTGGGTACATCCGCTGGCAACACAGCGTGGGAGTCGCCTATCACCGCCAAGTGGTCCCAAGCGAACTCATTGAGCGCATTCGCTCCCCCTTCGAGGAATCGAATGTGGGTTCCATGCAGTTTGTTCAGGGCATCGGCAACTGCCGAAGCGGTCGTGCCTCGCTCATCTACGAGAACTATCGACTGCCCTTTCTCAGCTAGGGCAACGATCGGGTCCGGGTTCTCGTGGATCTGGGTGGCAGTCGCGCCGAAACCAAAGTCTTTGAACATCTGTGGCTCAAGATCTACTCGAATTACCCGAACCGCCCGCTTACTCAACTGCCCATAGAATTCTGCCGGGGTCATCCGGCTTGGGGATGCAGCTTGCTCATCAGGGCTGACATAGGGGTATGGAATGTCAGTTGAACGGTGTGCCGGCGCTCCCAGGCTTTGGGTGTTGGTCAGGATTGCTTCACGATTGTCAGAAGCCCAGAGGTCACAGATCACCGCACTGACCGATGCCCCCGTAATGCAGATAGCAACCAGGACTATCCTTGGAAGTCGCCAGAGCTTCACGCCGACGTAGATGAGCAGCGCCACCAAAAGCATCGGGAGAAATGCGGTACCGAGAGCAAAGGCCCCAGCGCCCCCTAAAATGATTGGAAAAGCATTGGCCTGCATTGCGAGCAGGCTAAGCAGCAGCAACCAACTTCGGCTCATACGAGCACCTCACACTTCTCGTGGAAGTTGCAAATGACCGCTTCACGGCCTCCAATCGTTTTGGCCGTCGGAGCGATACGCCGTAGATAGGCTATGGAGTCGACGGTAAGAACGCTGGGACGTTGCTTTTCTGCGAGCGCAGCAATATCAGCCGGCGCTCGACGCCCTATTGCCCACATGATCAAGTCTTCGAACTTGTACGAGACCTCAAGACCTGAGCCCATTTTCGTGAATCCAACGTCTACAGAAGTCGGCAACGTCATCCAGGACGTGAGCGCTAGCGCGTCAATCACATACCGAGCAAATGGGGTTGTTGCCGACTCACGAATTACCGCCCAGACCAGCTCATCGCTAAAAGCAAGGCCGTGGTAATTCCCCGCGAGCGAATGTGCAAGGATTGATAGGCGCTCATGGAAAGCCGAAAAGGAGCCTGCTGCGAACAGCACCTGTTTCTGCAGTCGATCGTAGAACCACATGCGCTGACGTGGTGAGCAGCCGAACAGAGGGCCTGGTTCAACTACGACTCTGGAAGCTCGCTTGATGGCCTCGAAATAGCCTTCGTAATCGTCTAGGAAATCCGCCTCTCTCATCGGAGTGGATTGATCCGATGCGGCGGCTTTACGCGCCTGCGCTCTCTTGATGCGGCGCTTGTTGCCGTACTGGGTTACCCCTACCTCATCAAAGTTGTCAGCCGCTTGCTTCTCCCACAACTGATAGAACCCGGGGCAACTGAACTCCGTAGGGGGTGATTCCATCAACGCCCCCACCGTCTCTGGTGGTAGTGCCTTGTGGGGGTACCAGCCGGAGTTGCAGGCCTGCAGGAACCGGCAGTCTCTACAGAAATCATGCTCATAGCTGAGCTTGTTATCCAGCTCGCTGTTGTTGCCCCACACCACCTTGAGCGCCGCATTGGTGTCATGGGCATTCAGGTTTATATAGGGTTTAACCGCCTCGGTGCCGGTCTGATTCGGGTTCAGGGATAGCTCACCTCGCTGATCCCAGTGGAACTCATAGGCATCATTAAGCGTGTTCTGGGATCGGGACAGCGTATGAAGGGATTTCTTCATGTCATCCATATGGTCGACGGTCAAACCGAAAGGTTTACCGATCTCGGCCAATGTCTGGATGTACTGTGCGACATCCCGGTACTGGGGTTGAGCTCTGTCGAAATAGGCTTTACCGGAGCCCCACGGGAAGATCATGTCGCATGTTGCGTCGGTCACACCGCGCTTAACGAAGGTATCGATGATGTACTGGGGCCCCAGGTCGATAAGCCCTTGTCCCATAACGAGCACCAGGTTGAGCATGTTGCAGTCACCTAGCGCTTCGATCCGCTCAAGATATTTGGGCAGAATCGCCATGCCCCGCCCGAAGCGCCCACTTTCAGGACCTTCGAACGGGATAGCGATATCCATGGCCGGATGCCCCTTGAACTCTCGCAACAAACCTAAATACCGATCGTCCTTCCACATGAGGTTCGAGCAGAAGGTGAACTCGGTCTGTATTCCGATTCGGTTGAGCTCTTCGATTTGTCCGAGGACCCAAGGCAGGTTTCGTTCCCAGAACTCGAACGGCATCAGCGTCGCTTCTCCACCCAGCACGTCAAGGTGCAGGTAGCTGACGGACTGATCCAGATGGAAGGCTTCGATGATGACTTCAACAGCCTTACGAAACGTCGCCTCGTCGATATATTCCTTGCGCCGCAGCAGCTCAGGCTGGATGTAGCAATGCTTACAAGCCAGGTTGCAGTTGAGATTCGTCGAGATGGTGGTGGACATCATCTCGATCGAACGGTTACGCGGAAGGTCGAAGGGCTGAATATTCATGCCCTAATAGTGGATAGCGACTGCCCCAAATCTCGTACTTTCCAGTAAAAAATCGCACTTCTGCTGAGCGATTTCTTCGAGGCAAACGTCAGTTCATCAGACGTCTGCGCTCGATTCGATCCCTGGCTAAAGCTTCGAGGTGAAGATGATGGGCTAGCTGGCCGATGATGGGATGTGAATTGCCCCAATCATGTTCATTTCCGCTCCTGCGGCCGTAACGAAGCACCCAACGAACCAGTTCAGTGTTGTGCCCGGCGACCAGAAGATCCTCATGTGACAATCCGATCGACGAAGCACCCTGTTCCGCCCTGAGCAGAAGATCTGCTAATGGATCCCCCAATGAGGAATCTACCCATTGCCAGATTGCCAATGCATCAACCTCAACAGTCGGCAGGTCTGAGTACACAACGTGCTCAATAAAGACTCGACGTTCCTTCTGGCTAATCTCCTGAAGCGTGGAGGCTGGCACAACAGTTTGAGTGTCTACTGCCTGGTAGGCCCATAGTCGCTCAATCAGTGGCTTACCAAATGCTCCACCAGCAACAACCGTCACCCGCCCACCCTTGGAATCCTGGAGCCATTCCGAGAAGTGTTGACCATCGCCATCCGGTTCATCGCATGAAACCGGAATGTGACTATCCTTGCGCGATTGCGCGACAAGAGACCTCATCTCGGAAAGGTGTCTGGCCTGGACAGGATCGAATGAGCCATGCCGCGCCTTAACCTTTGTCCACAGCTGCTTGTAGCCCGGGCAATCACCCTGATCCCAAGGTCGCACATCCGCGGGCTCAGCAACACGGTAGTGGTACCAGCCGCCGGCACAGGCAGAGTGAAACTCACACTGGAAGCAGTAACTGTGGTACCGGGAAAGCTTGTTATCGAGCTCCTGAGTGTTGTCAGCCAATACCCGATAAGCCCAATCCTCATCGCCTACATAGATCTTCCGCTCACCAAGCGCTGCCTCGGCAGTGGTCTGGTTAGCGTTGAAGGTTGTAAGCCCATCAGGCTCGACGGCCAGGTCATATCTGAAATTCCCAATGCACTGATAGCTGGTCCCTCGAAATACGGCACCTGACATCTCATCCGCCGGCGTGAAGGTGATGCCCGGAGGTGCTATCTCGAACAGCCTGCAGAGGTAGTCACTCATCTCCTTGAAGGAGACCATGTTCGGTTGCCAGAACGTGCGTCCGGACCCATATGGGGAGATCATTTTGATGCTGAAATCGGTGATACCCAAGGGCAGGAAAGTTTCCAGCAGATAGTCAGGCCCCATCGCTACCGTTGTCTTGGTGAGGATGACATCGAGAATTTTCTGCTTCGCTTTAATGGCGCGGACAGTCTCCGACCATGCGCCCATGAGCTTCATGTTCTTCCCGAAGCGATTTGTATCGGGCTCCCAAGAGGTGTAGATGGCCATCTCAGGCCAGTCCCCGTAGCGATTGAATAGGTCGACGTAATCGGCCCTATGCTTATCGTTTGCGAAGATCAGATTGGTGAGTACGTTGATCGACCCCGGAGTTTTGAAGCCTGCGTTGAACTCGCGGCATCGATTCAGTGCATAGGGCAGATTCCGCTCCCAATACTCAACGGGCAGCTTTGTGATCTCCCCACCAATGAGCTCCCACTCCACTTCTTCTAGCCCACTATCCAAAGCCACCAGTTCGGCGACACTATCAAAGACTGCCCGGAACACCGACTCCTCCATCTGAGTTGGGTTCGCAAGTTCTGCCGGGTCTATGTAGCAGTGTGTACAACGTCTGTTGCACCACCGGGTGGCAGTGATGCTGATGTTGGCCTGGTTTACGCGAGAAGCTTTATGCACTTTGCACCTGCCGCAGAGAATCCCAAAGAGTCCCACCTCCGGCGCATTCACCGGACCCATCAAACACAGGCACGTGTGCAGGCCCGCCACCGCAGTAGCTGACATGAGTGCAGTCACGACATGCTCTTACGCGCTTACGTTCATGAAGGACGCGGCTGAGTCGGTTCCTTGAGGTGATCATCTCATCAAGCGAAGTCGTGTGGAGATTTCCCAGAAAGGTGTCTGCCAGGTCAGAATACAGGGGGTTGGTCGTAACCATACCGTCCGGGTTCAGAGTAAGAAAACGGTCTTCTGAAAGTACATTGAACTGCATGTTCTGAACTCCCACCTGCTGCTCAAACGCCCCAATGGAAATTCCAGCTTCACGCAACCTGGGGTAGTGCTGATTCCTCAATTCGCTTAAAAAACTCCAAGCGTCCTGATAGGGCACAGTTAGCGGTAGCGCCGGGGTTGTCGAGGGGTGGTAAATCGGTGCGTACAAGAATTTTGCGAAGTCGACGGAGATGTCGAATTCCCAAGCCCGACAACCGCTTCGATAGATCACATCGGCGAGGGTGGCAGCCCCTCGGCGAATTGTCTCAATGTTTAGCTCTACGTTGACGACGCAACGGATGCCGGCTTCCCAAAACTTGCTCAAACCCTCGAAGAATTTGGTTTGGTAGGCATTCTCGGAACCGGCCAGGTTGAATTTGTGACCAAGGGCATAGGTCGTTTCTACTCGCCCACTAAACTCCGACTTCACCATGTCGACCAGCCAGGCGGGTACCGAAAAGCAGTTGGTAACCATGGTTTGGCTGGCCTCTGGCAAGGTTCGCCGGGCGGCATCAACCAATAGCTGCATGGCCTGGGACCCAATAACTGTTGGTTCGCCCCCTTCCCAGATGAGAGTGCTGTCGCGGTCGTGCCAAAAATCTGAATCGAGAAAGCGCTCAAGGAGGGTTACGCTTAATCGCTCCTTGGCAGAACGGTGCTCTTCCGTCAGATAGCAGCGCTTGCAGTCGACATTGCACTGTCGAGTAACGTTGATGAACCCTACAGCCTCTGAACGCATCACTAGACCTTAGAGCTGGCAGCGGCAGCTGCCAGCGGTTGCTTATCCGACTGCGATTAAGCCACTTGGAGGAGTTGGCTTAGGAGGGGTTGGAGGTGGGGGTGGGTCGATCGTTCCACCGGCCTCAAGAATCACCTGTGCAAAAGTAGCGAGCTCGCCGGCGGCCAATGCAGCGACTTTTGGTTCTACACCCACTGCATTAGCAAGTCGGAATGCTGCGGCGCTCGGTTGAGTAGTTCCTCGGTCAAGATTGATGCGTTCCTTGAGTTGGGTCGACTCCTCAATTGATGCCCAAAGCGTCTTAAGCGCGTCTTGGCCACCGATAACTGATCCAGCCATGAGGCAGATCGCATTCGCCAATGCAGCCTGCTTCGCATTCGGCGAACGAACCCGCTTACCATTTAGCTGGTCAGTACTCTCCTCACCAGGCTCCACCAGCTGAACTGCTTTCGAAGCATTTTCAGCACCAGTTTCGGCATCTGAGCCATCGACAATAGGTTCAGGATCAGCCGGGGGGGCCGGCGGTAAGTACTTGTCGAGCACAGTATGGATGGAGTTTTTGAGCTCAAATAGTAGCCCAGCAGCGTCAGCAACCCTGAGGTCTGTAACCTCAGCCAGAATCCGGATCATGTTGGGGATTGGTGTGCGGCTGTCGAGCTCAGATTCCAGAATTGCCGCGCGAGCCTCCCGGAATTGCAGGTTCTTCAGATGCAGAGCTTTTACGGTCTGCTCAAGCAGCTCTTTTTTGAAGTCCGGACCCAGAACCTCATACACCACTTCCTCAATGCAGGTTTTGACGTGATCCATTACTGGCTCAGACATCGCATCTGTGTAGAGCAGGTTCATCATGTCGTCTGTCGAAATGACAGCTGGTTTGTAGCCAAGCTCCGCATACAGCAGATATTCCATGTACCCGTCGATCGGCGAGACACGGATATTGCTATTCGCACTGGTCAAGGAAATGCGGCCGTAGTCACGGATCAAGTCACAGTAGGCAGCAATGTCCTCATTGACGACTGTTGCATTCGCTGGCGGCAGCAAATTGATTCCAAAGCCAGCTGATTCGGCCTGATTGAGAATTTCCTGGGTGTCGACTGTCGTGTTGAAGGGCACGTCAATCGTACCCGCCGCCGCGGTGCCACCCGTAGCCAGAATAAGGCTGAACTCGAAGTTCTCACTCAGCATCGTCGGGTCGTTCTCGTCTGCCTGCACCAGCAAACCGATTGAACGAGCATCGAGAGGGATGTGGTTAAGCTGCTCATCGCAGACCACTGCCTGATAGGCAACATTTTTGCGTGGTTTCTCAGCACCCTCTTCCCGGATCAGCCGGTGTTGTTCCTGGAACGTCTCCCGTAACTCCGAGACCTTCTTGTTGAAGACGAAGGTATACCGATATTCCTCCGGTATTGACTCATCGTCACGGTCCGCCGGCGCTGCAAATTGAACATCGCTCTGAGGTGCAAGCACGCTAGCTGGGGTTGCCGCACCAGGTTCAGAATTGTCAGCTTTGCCCGCGTCTTCAGTGTCATCAGGCGTGGCGTTCAGACCGAAGAGTCGCTTCAGCCCTTTGAAGGACAAAAAATTCTTCATGTCTGTTACCGCCAGCCACGCGCGCCATGGCACGCCCCGTGACAAGCACCGTGGCAAGCGCTATGGCAATAGCCCCAGTCGCCGACGTTGGTGGAGTCCATGTCCTTGGCAGTTGCCGTCGTAGCCAGCAGCATATTGTCGATCTGGGGGACAGCATCGTATGTCACAACGCTATTCAGAGTATCGGCATGACGCTCGACCATAGGCTTGATTGGATTCATCTCAAGCAGATTTCGCATTTTGGAAACCTGTGAATCACTCTCCAGTTCAGCCTGGGTTTCGTTAATGGTGAATCTGGTCGACACGTTATTGAATGCCGCCACGGCAATGGCGCTGACAGCCATAGTGGCCAACACCCGATTGGGTGTGAATTTGCTCATTTTGCCTTCTCTCCAGAATTTCAACGCGGCCGATAGGCCGACTACTCACCCATTGCCGTACAGGGCGGACTTGGATGTAGCATTAACTCGATTATTCGTCGTTCATCACTGCTTGCTGATTCTGCATCGGACTCAGAGAGGCTGACGGGTATGGCGCGATAGTACATACCTGTCTTCAAAAGACGAAGCCAAAATGACGGCCCAAAATTCTGAGAAGGATTTGCTGTGTGCTTACCCGCCGATCGCTATCAACGAAGGTTGATCTGATAGGGCAATCTGCTCATTAATCAACCGAAATGCTGTGTACCCGCCGGCGCATTCGCCGCTCTCATCTGCCCGCGGCGTAGCCATACAGCCTGAGCTACAAATAGGCTTGAACTGGCAATCGTGGCAATCGAGCTGGCGTACCTCACGCTTGTCCTGAAGGTGCTCAGGATCTGCAACTGCGGCACCCACAGCATTTCGATTGTTGGATTCAGAGGTCAGAGCGGTACAAGCCTTGTAATACCCCCCGTCATCGAACGTATGGAAGCGTGTATCGCACGCTCCTGATAGACAGCCGTATCCGCCATGCTCGCCACGCCTTAAGCGCCGCACGCTCTCCATGAGCCCATCGAGAGGGGATATGTGTAGATCCTGCATGTGGTCGCGGGGAGTCTCGACATACCGTGAGTAGGCCATTGCGAACCTGGCGATCCACATACTGTACTGACGGTTGCTCACTCCAATCCTGTCCCAATTGGATATTGCATATCCGGTTCGTGTCAGACGCTCGAAATGAACATGACGCAGTCCCTTGGAGCGCAAGAACTCGATCAGATCAGCAGGATTGCGATATTTCTCCATGAGGATTCGGGTCGTTGTTATGACCATGTATGGCTCAAGCCCTGCTGACTGCAAAGCTTGAAGATTCTCCCAAAACCTCAATTCGAAATCCGCGTTGGATTCAGGCTTACTCGCCTTAGTGCGTCGTATGACCGGATCCCAGGACACGCCTACTACACCATTGAAGAACTCTCGATAGAGGTCGGCCCAGCGACCGTCGAATGTCATCAGGTTGGTCTGGAGCGAAAACTCGACGTTGTATTCGCATAGTTCAGAGCGGAGATACACCACCACCTTCCGCATAAACTCAACACCGACGAGCGTTGGTTCGCCGCCATGCATCTGAAAGAGGATGGTATTGCCGGGCGCGGCGAAGGTGCGGACCTTTGCGGGGATTGCTTCCACATGCTCCCAGTCCATCCGTTTCGGATTGTTGGGGATAAAGCAATGCTCACAGTGGAGATTGCAGGCCTCAATTAGACGGACATAAACCATGTGGTCAAAAGCTGGGGCGCCGATACTCACTGAATTCGCTCAATGCCGTAGGTGTAAGGGTCGTAGCGGAAAATGCCAGCAGCCGCGAGATAGGCTGAGGCAAGGCGAAAGCCATCATGGCCACTCAGAAACTCTTTAACGTGCAAAAGATGCGTGCGGTAACCTGCGCATTCACCTTGCCCCGTATGCACCTGGTGCGATGTGATGGGACATCCTGACTTGCACCAGGTACGGAATTCGCATTTACGACAGTGGTTTTCGACGTGCTCTATGAACTGAACCTTGATCCATCCCTGTCTGGCGGGACTCGCTTGGAATGCATCAACCCCGTCATGGACTTTTGGCCACTTGTCGACCTCATACTCCATACGGTCAGGGCAGCTGTTTAGGCTACCGTCCGGGTTGATGACCAGAAAATCGCGCTGGCAGGTACCACCCCAGCGCTCTCCGGGTTGGGCATTCATGACACCTGCGATAGAGGCACCCACGGCATTGTTCGTGACACAGGTTCCTGTCTCTCTCAAATCAACGACAGAGAGGTCAAACAACTCTCGCAGGAAGGCCGCATGCTCATGATTGTCAGGCCGATCGGCGTCGATACCCTGGCTGTTGTAGCGCTCGATGTTGAAGTGATGGAATCCGTTGAGTTTGAACCAACTGTAGATTTCGCTCGCACGGGCCATCTCACCTCGCGTCGGAACCATGACCGGCCCAACTTGCAGGCCATTTGAGCGCGCCAATTCAACCTTCTCCATCCAGAGCTCCGCATACCGCTCAGAAGACCCCTGAATAGTTCGCCCCGAAAAGTCGATGGATGAGCCAACAAAAGACCCGCACCGCTCGTGCAAGAACCTTAGATGACTGGGCCTTAACGGGATCAATGACGTCTGAATTGATTCTTGAATTTCGAGATTGCTGAGCCCAGCACGCACAGCATCAGAGAACTCGTATAGAGCCTCTGCTGTCATCGTCAACGGCTCACCTCCGTGGTAGAGAATCGACACTCTTTCGTGCCCCTCGCGTGCCGCGAGATCACGGATCAGCTGAAGTGAGTGCTCCAAGGTCTCGGGAGACATCCGTGTTTTGTTAGCCCTGACATCCTCAGGCAGGTAACAAAAATCGCATCCCACATTGCAGTAGTTTGTCGGCTTCAAGTACACCTGTAACATCAGGACACCATCGCCAAAGCATCGACACGTGCGCGAGCATCGGCCGGTGTGATGCCTAGCTTGAGTAAGAGGTTGTCCGCCTCACCAGACAGCACGGACTGCTTTAGCCTGGCGAACACCATTTTCCAGCTCTCACAGTATCCAAACTTCCCCCCCATCCCTCGGTCGAAGAGAACCGAGTCGCGAGCGCAGCCCCCCTCACATTCCGAAAAATGCTCGCAGCTTTTGCAGTCCACAGGGAACTTGAACTGCCGCCGCATGATTTCTTTCGATGCTGAGGAGGCCGCTAGCGCAGGAACAATTTCAGCAGGAGGATAAAATTTGACTTCGACTGGCGTTGCAGCGGAAACCTCACCCGTGAGGATATTCCCAAAGCGGTAACGTTCATCGCCGAGGTCGCTAAATTCGCTGCAGTTGTACACGGACCCATCCGGATCGATAGTCAGGAATTTCCCGCCGCACGACTTCGTCCACGGACACAGTGTGCTGCGGTACCCCGCTACTTTCTGAAGCATCTGGTCCAGCGGTGTGATGTTGAAAGCCGGTAGATCGGTGATCCAACGATCATATAGATCAATCAGCATCTGCCCATACGTTCCAGGTTTGATCAACATGCCAGAATCGCGGACCCGGCCGGCAGGGTAGGCATAGTTCAGTCGGATGTCGAAGCCGTACACGCCATACGCTTTTGCGAGGTTGTACATTTCCAATGCAGCTGGAGCTGCGCCCTCGTCATATACCCCAATGACTAATGGGCGAAAGCCGTCACCGATGGCCGAATCCATGGCCCGCCAAAATAGCCGATCGTAAGTATCAGCCGACCCTTTAACAGTTCGATACCGTTTATAGGGATCGAAGCTGGTAGAAATGCGCCCCTCAAAGACGGTCTCGAACACATCCTTCCAACGAGATGACTTGTAGCCTAAAAGGTTGGTCTGAATCGCGAATTTGATACCCGAGTGCCGTTGCCTGGCGTATTCAGCGCACTGGATGAAAAACTCAGGGCCCATCAGCATCGGCTCTCCCCCGTGCCAGATCCACTGGACGTTAGGGGTGAACGAGTCGAGGAGGCGATCGAACATCTTCTGAAATTCAGAAAATGTCCATCCAGGGTTGCCATCGGGAGGTGCCGAGCAGTACGTACAGTCTGCGTTGCACTCTTTAGTGGGCTTGGCAATGATGACGGAATACGGCACGGGTCATGAACCTATGGTGGCTGGCGGATGTCATTTCAGAGCGTTATGGGTAGTAGCAGTAAACATCTACTAGAGAGTCGAGCTTGTTGCGCTCATCGGCGTTACCCCAGATGTCCGTCTGGACAATCCACATGCTGCCGTTATCAATCAGCCGATACACAAAGCCAAAGATACCGTTGCCAGATACACCAGCTTCGTAGCCACCAGACATCATCCCCGGCCTTAGAGAGGCTTTAGGCACGCCGCCGTTTGAGCACGTAGGCTTTATAACGCCCCAGCCGTGCCTGACCAGATATGTTCCCTTCTGAACGTAGTTCGGAAGTAGATCCGTTAGCAGCGCGTTGTTGCGATTCCTGATCCTGATGTCGTCTACGGTTAGAGTATTTGTCGCAGCGATGCTCACATCCCCGGACGCTGAAGCAAGGTTCAGTGCACCATTCTGAGCAATGATGGTGGGATTTGCCTTCGAGAGCTCTATGTCGCCACCTTCAGCAATGGTCTGCTGGCCCATCAGCAATGCAGTCCGCATCCGATTATCTTCGGGATCACCAGTTGCAATCCGAGTGAGCTTCGCGTCGAGGGCCGGCTCCGATCCAGGGACGCCAATCGTGCTTTTAATCGTGTGATTTGCGGCGTCCGTAATGGTGGTCGCGGGCAAACCGTTCGCGACATCGCCGTCCCAGTCTTCAATGATGTTCTGGGTGACACTGAAGGTATAGGTCGTGCACTGGGTACTGATCGCTGAGTTGTACTTGTTCTTATCCCCTACTCCGGACAGCATGGGCGGTACGGTGCCTTCAAGAACGTTTTTTGCATTCGAGCACGTTGAGTTGCCTGGCCACGCACCATTTTTCATTCGATACGTTCTCGCTGCGTCAAGCACCGCCTGAGTTTCCTGTACGGTGAGGCTCGCGCGCTTCTCATTTATCGATTCCATCAGCTTCGGAACAGAATAAACGGCGATTAGCGCGAGGATAGCGAGCACGACCGAAAGCTCGATGAGCGTGAAGCCTGCCTGGCCTTGGCTTTTGCTGAGGTCAGCGTGTTTCTTCATCGTGCAACATCCGTTTTTGGTTAACAACCCAGGCTGGGTAAGCAGAATTACGGGGTCTCGTGGAAACAATGACTCTGGTCTTTCCGGCGATAGTCTCTGTGTCATAACCACCGTAATTGTTTTGCAGGAACGGCAGATCAACCGCGACATAGCATCGGGCCGCGTCGAATTTGACCAAAATTTGGCTATTCAACGGGTTCAGATCAGGAAGGTTGTAGTCCTTAGTCAGCTTCGCCTGCAGCGTTGCAGTGGAGGACCAATTGTCCAGCGAGCCATAGGTATGGCTGTACACCCCATTGGCAGCAACGGTAGTACTCAGTGCCTTGGTACGGGCAATGTCACAGATTTGAAGGACCATTCGGGCCTGGTCTAGTGATGCATCTACCTTTGCCTCTGTCACCCGCTCGAGAGACGGCGGCAATATTGCAGCCGTAAGGATGGCAATAATCGCTAAGACAAAAATGATCTCGATGAGGGTAAAACCCTCTTGTCCGCGGCGCATCTTCACATCTGCTTCAGAGCGGAGTTGAGGTTCACGATGGGCATGTAGAAGCCGATGGCAAACATCATGATGGTCAGGATCATCATGGCAAATCCAACCATGGACGCTGCTCGACTAACTCGCGCGGAATATTCCAAGTAGTAGGCACGTAACGCTTCGCTGAGATTTGACAGAATCATGTCCCTTCCCGCCGGACCTTGGTCTTCAAAGCCTTGGAGGTTTTGGTGAATGATTGGGGGCCATTCGGGGCTGTCGAAAACGTCGGAGAGTTGACGACCCTCGTTCAAACGCTCCGATGCCTCTTGATAGAGCCGATGGGTCAACCCCTTGGAACGGGTGGCCAGAAATCGAAAGCTCTGGAGGTTGTTGAAGCCATTTGCAAACAAGAGTTGGTAGGTGGTGACAAAATCCAGCCCCCGAGAAATTTTCATCCGATCGTTGATGAATGACATGACCGGGAAGGTTCGAATGTTGTCCCAGATTTTTTCACGGAAAACATAAATTGCAGCGATACCCGCGAGCATGAATACAAAATACTGCGTGTATGCCATGTGCAAAAACATGATCACTTTACTGAGTGTATTGAGTTGCAACGGGATACGTTGGACCTCGATGAAATCATGCATTGTTCCACCCGCCCACAGTGGAATACCGACCATAAAAAGGAGGCCCAGAATGGTGTACAGCAAACCCTGCTGCATGGCCTTACCAAATTCTTTCTTGGCGTTGATTCGTTCCTGAATAGCCCTACCTGCGCGGAAAAGCGATTCAGCAAGCTTGCCTGCTTTGTCGCCCGCATCGGCAATCAGAATCGCCGTCTCGTCAAACCGCAGCTTTGTGAAGTACTCCTTTGGCGTCTCGCATTGGTCCAATTCTGCAAAAGACAAACCTAGGCGGCCATAGTCCACCGATTCCTTGATCGCTTTTGAGATGGTTTTACCCGACGCAATTTTGGAGCCAATTGCGGAGAGCATTAACACCTGCTCAACAGGTGGAAACCTCTTCTCAAAAGCGGCCTTCACCGCACCAAGGTGATCTACTTTCACTTGCTGGATAAAGGCCGGAGGTCGACCGAATAGAGAAATGGCTTGCTCGCGACTCTCGGCCTTGATTGACGAAGAGGTCTCAATAGACCCTGATTCTCCGATGTAGCGAATCTGCCAGTAAGCCATCTCTCAAACCTCGATCAGTTGCAGCGGTAAGCGACGGCGATCTGGGTAGTACCGCTCGCAGTTGCGGATTGGACGTTGTTGGTCTTGCCCAAAGCCGTAGCCATGTCGGCCGCGGTGTTGTCGTCAGTCGAGTCGATGGTGTAATTGATGGTCACCAGGTTCGAGGTCACCGACGCAACCGACCAATCTGTGTTCCAGACGGTAGTGGTAGGCAGGCCGCGCTCCAAAAGCAGAGCTTTGGTGATCGTGGTGGTGCTGCACGTGTTGGTCCGGGAAACCTGGCGAGTAATTGCCGACGGGAAATCTTTTTCGAGCTGGGTCAACGCAGTGCTGTATTTGGCGTCTTCTTTGTTCTGCAGCAGACCTGGCAAGATAAAAGCTGCCAGCATTGCAACAATCGCAATGGCGATCACGATCTCGAGCAGAGTGAAACCTTTTTGCTTGCGGATGCCTGCGTGAAGAACACGTGTTTGGTGTGTCATCTGGGAGTTGCCTCGGTGGTTTAATGCTGGGTTCGACTCAGGCCTGACCTATCAGACCTTTAGTGTTTGTGCTGCGTGTAATACCGCCGAGGCGGCCTTTCTCTGCCCGCTGGCCGAGCCGGCTGTTTGGGCATCATTGGTGCTGACCTAGCCCATCACCGTTAATTCTGTGATAAGCCAACCGGTGAGATTGTCGGAGATGTTTTGGACGAACGCTATCCAAAACACCCCCTCCAAATTCAGCCTTGATATCCGACTTATACGGAGGGCTAGAGCTGTGGTTGCTTTCGAATGTCGGTGGTTTGAACGCTAGAAAGGTGGGCACCGCTTTGTGTCGCTACCCTGCCGGACTTATTAGCGCCGACCCTGTCGGTCATGTACGGACGGAGATTTCGCTCTAGCTCAACAAAGCTGGTTACGCCCTGCTTTACTAGCCGCAACCCATCGTCCCAGAGATCCAGGAACGACCCGTCAGCAATAGCGTTTCTGCGCAACACACTTGGGCTCACTCCCGACAGGATTGCTTCCTGAACCTCAGGAGTGAATTCAAGGATTTCGAGAATGCCAGCACGACCTTTCATGCCCCCTGACTCCTCACCGCAGGTAGCACAGCCTTTCGGATTGGCCTTGAAGAGCAAAGCGTTGGTATCCCCACCAAAGATTGGGTTTTGACCATATGTCCGAGCTTCGTCGACGTTGTCTTTAAGGCGGTACTCGATCTTGCAATCACGACAGAGTCGGCGCACGAGACGCTGCGCAGCGAAAGCAGAGGTATTGGCGGCAATGATGTCGGACGGGACGTCCATCCGTTCTAGTCGGCCGATAGACTCGTGGGCGTTGTTTGTGTGGAGAGTTGTCAACACAAGGTGACCTGTCATCGCAGCCTTGTATCCAAGGTCAGCAGTCTCGTCGTCGCGCATCTCACCGACATAGATAACGTCAGGGTCCTGACGCAACAGAGATCGAAGCGCATCAGCGAACGTCAGCTGCTTGCCGCACTCCGTGTGAGTCATACCCTCATGCGTGATCTCAACGGGTTCTTCAATCGTGTGATAGTTGCGATCTGGGTTGTTGCGATAGGCGTTAACCAGGATGGCACTGCACGTTGTGGTTTTGCCCGAACCGGTTGGGCCAGTCAAAGCGATCAAGCCGTTCGGCTGACCGCTTAGCCGCCTGAAGATCCTGTAGTTACGATCTGAAAGATTCAGTGCCTCCAATATCGCCAGTGACGTATCGTTGCCCAGTAGTCGCATTACGATTTTCAGCGCTTTATCAACACCACGCTGAACGGGGATCGAGCTCAGGCGAATGCTGATTTTCTTGTTGCCTGTGAGCTCGAAGCTGAACTTCCCGTCTTGGGGAGTACCTGTCTCAAGCGTCATGTTGCAAAGCGTTTCGATCGCAACGCGACACACGGAATCGTGAAAGCCATTGGGATAGGTTCGCTGCGTTCGCAAGTCGCCATCAATACGATACCGAACCTGAATACGGTCGCCTTGGGTAGGCTGAAGATGGATGTCGGTGGCGCCTTTCGCGGCAGCATCGCGAAGCATGTCCTCAATTCGCTTCCTTGCGATTACCTTTGCTGCTTCGCCATCGGCGGCGACCACGTCTTCATCATCAATATCAGTATTTCTTAGGCTGTCGAGCCTTGCAGCTCCAATCACTCCAATCCGGAGTTCGCCAGTGTGCTTGAGGGTCCCATCAGTTTTCTTCTGCCTTGCCCAGGCAAGTGCGCGACCGATGCTTCGCTCATCCATTGGGTTCGTTAAAAACACAATGCCATCGTAGACGCAAAAGTTTTCAGAGCTGTCAGGCATTAAAGCTTTTCTGCCTACTTCAACTTCAAAGAAAGCTGGTTTGCCTAATGTGGCCGCAACTGCTGAGACCACAGCGTCCTCGTTGTTCGCCATCCGAGTAATGTCCGGAATAATCGAATCAACGGTTTCTGCGGTCGGAAGGGACTGTGCCTGAGTGGGCAAGATCTTGCCCTCCGACACCAAGTGATGAAGAATTCTTTTTTGCTGTAGCTCGATGTGTTTGGATCTTTCATCGGTCATGATCAGTCGTCCGCGTAGCGCTTAGATGAAGTCCAGTCGATCGATACCACCTGGGTCCCTTTCGGGCCTTTCAGGTAGGCCTTATCAACCGAGAACCGCGTCAGGGTAAGGTCGTAGACCTTCTCTCCAACTCGAACCAAGCGATCACCATCACTCGTTCTCAGGATCACCGAATCGCCGCGAACTTGCTGAAGTGCCAATACCTTCTTTTCTTCGTCGCTCGATGCGGGTTGCTTTTGAGGCTCCGTCTTTACAACTGCTGCAGGGCCAGGCATAGGCGGACGCTGCTGGTTGAAAGGACTTCCGTTAGAAGGCACGGAGCCACTCATTGTCGGTTGGTCGAGCATAAACGGCATCGCGTTTGGAACGATTGGTGAACCTGATGCGCTCTGGAATGGGTTTGTTTCAGGCGCTCTACCCTGCTTCCGTACTTCAACACCAAGTCTCTGAATGCTCTCAACGCCCAAAGGGTTACCATCTGAGTCGACAATAAACCCTGCATCAGACATCTTTTTATAAGATTCAGCCATATCAGCCTGAACCTTTAATTGGTTGCGCTTATACTCCATGGTTGTCATGGTCTTTTCGCGGTCGAGTACTTGGTCAGCATCATCCGCATGCGACACGGTGGATAAGACGCTTGCTATTGCGCAAAGGGCAAAACCATTAAAGAACTTCATCTCAAGTCCCTACGACTGTAATATTTAACTTCATGATTCCGCCCGAGATCGTGTAGTCATACAAGAACGTCGGAACCTCAGATTGAATCTTTGCGGCGACCCCAATAACGGCTCGTGGGCTGCCACTTAATTGTGACGGCCAGTTCCGAAGCGGACCTGAATAGGAATTGGTTTGTTCGCCCTTTGTCTGATCATCGAGTGCTTTAAACTCGACACCATTAATGACGGCAGTAGCGCGGGCGATGCGCCAGGAGCCTTCCAGCTTAGGCAGCACAGGAAGCTTGTTGATCGAATCAATGTCGTTTTGCAGTCCACTGTTTACTCGATCAATTTGCTTGTAATCGTTGGGCAATTTCCGCCCCTCACCCAAGGTCATTGTCACCTTTAGGCCAGCAAACGCCACGGCAAGAATTACCAGATACATCGCACCGGTAAAGATTGGTTCTGCGTGGGCCTTATTTGCCTTACCCCGCAGACTACGCTTCAAGAAAGAAATGTTAATGAGAAACTCCCTGGGCATCTGGCGACACCGTCAGCAAATAGCCCATTTGCGGAGTCAGCTCCGCGGTTACACCTGGAATTTTGGCCGAGAGGTCTGCTGGGTAATTTGGTCTTGTGAGGAAAATGTGTCCAGTTGTGAACCCATTGGTGTGACCGGCCGCAGTTGGTGTTGAAATCTTAGGGTCAAACGCAAGGACCTTATCGATTCGGCCAATAACCTCAGAATTATCCGGACGCACTGGCAAGCGTTCTTTCAGGAGAGCTGATGAACGAGCATCTAGATCCTGGCTGAGCTGCTTCTTTGTTTTGTATTCAGCCAGATTCATCCGATAGATCGAATACATGGCATAGTTGTAACCCACGGCTGCCACAGCGATAACTGTGCAGATACAGAGAGTCAAGTACCATCGCTTTGTACGCTCGTGCTGTTTCTTTGAGAACAGCTCTACCCGAGTGAAAGCGGGTGTAAGAGGCAGCTTCAGCTCAGCGAGATCGACTCGAATTCGTTTCGCTGCTCCAAGGTCGATTCCGTAGAGCTCAGCAGAATAGTTATCGGTGTACTCTGAAGACCGCTTAATGTTTACAGGGTTTTCATAGTCTGTGTTCTGCTCCATCTGCAGGTAGATACCACCAGTCTCGCTGGTAGGAAAAACCACAACCTCGTCCCCCAACGGGACGAGATTGTTTGCAAACAAAACCTGCCACAGCCCGTACACGTTCGTACCCGGAAAATTTTCCCGGAGAGTACGCAGCTCATTCTCATCGATGTAGATCGGGGGGCGGCCGTCGGGCCCCGCTTGCTCGACAACCGTAAACACCTCGGCGTCACGACCTGTCGACAGCGCAGCACTACCGATCGTGTCACGAAAGATGATGACATCTTCACCATCGATCGTAATCGGCATCCCTAGCTGAAGTTCGGACATCACAAAGCACCTTCAACCAAGGTTGGAGTAACAACCAACACCAGCTCGCGACGCTCCAGTTGATTGTTGATACCTTGTGTAAGCGGGTTCAATACCGCCTTGGTCACTAGGTTCTGCCATGGCAGCTGGCGAAGAGCTTCGTTCATTCGCTTGGTGATCAAACCGCCAAGGTGCACAGACTGCCCAGAGGAGGTAATAAGCTGGGTACTGAATTCCTTGAGGTTGACCCGAGGTGTATTGAACGAGTAGTCGCCGATTTGAATCGTGTCTGGGTCGTTGAGGTTGGAAATCACTGGCCATACGTCAACCAGCAACTGGTCATTGTCCAGCACTCGAACCGTTACGCTAAGCGTCACACCGACTTTCAAGCGGCCGAGCTTCGGCGTAACCGTAACGTTCCCGCTTTCATCCTGGGACTGCTCGACATCAACGATATAGGTCAGCTCCTCCCCTGCGTAGATCTGCGCTGGGACGCCGTTACGTACCGTGATGTTCGGCTGATCTTTCAACTCGACGCGGCCATACTGCTCAAGGAATTTGACCAGAGCTTTAGCGGTGACCTTGGACGAGCTGTAGGTGCCTTGAACGTTCCAGAAAGGGTCATCGCTCGTAGGCGAAGTATTGAAGAAGTTCAGACCCAGAGGGTTGCCACTAACGGTGGAGTTGACCAGGAGGTTCCAGTCGATACCTTTCTGTTTTCCGTCCGTCAGGAGTACATCGTAGGCTTCGACCTGGACGTTCACTACCTTCGTAGATTCAGCGATTGCCCGCTGGAAGTAGCGATCAAGGACTTTCATCTTCGAGGGCTTACCGCCGGCAGTGACGATGCCTACCGAACGAATCCCTTCAATGTATGGAGGGATATCTTCAGAATCGCCCAAACTGCCAGGAAGGGTCATCGGAGTCTGAACATCGAAATTCAGTCCCGAGCTTTGCATATTCGAAGAACCGCCCGGAGTGCTGCCGCCACGGCCGCCGCCGAGTGACGTGCTGTCGGATGCGCCTACATATCGACCACCTGCGGAGCCGCTTTTTTCAGCCGCCGCACCAATGATCTTGCGTGCACCATCCATAATCTTGGTCCATTCATCTTCCGACAAAGTGAACCCAATTACGTTACCAGTCGATGAGCCTGTTTCTTTGTTGTCATCGTCGCTGTCACCGGCTTTCGCACCACGTGTTTGGGTTGATGCGATAACGTTGTTTACGTTGCGTGTTGACGCAAAGGCAGCAAGGTTCCACTCACGAGTTTCAAAGTTGCTGACGATGATCCGATTTCCCTCAATCTTGATGTCAAGATCCCGGGTTCCCTCGATGTATTCGATGAAATCGGAAAGTTGCATCCCGCTTGCAGCGACGTCGATCGTATCGTTCAGATTCACCTTCCCGCGGGGGATGATCGAATACCCAGGCAGGGTTTCTGCCAGCACCGAACGAAGTGGCATCGCTTTCTGCGTTAGGAACACCGGACGACGTTTTGCGGCGTCCTCCGTACGTATCTCGCGGACGTAGGTGCTCCCACGCAGAGCCTGCATCTTGTCGTGGGCTTCAGGACGAAGCGCCGCGTGCTGGGACTCTGGTGAAAATTCAAATTGATTCTGGCAACCGAGCAGCCCGGAAGCCAGTGTCAGTGCAAGTACGATGTGCTTGAGCTTCATTTGCTGGCCTTACGTTACGGGCGATCGGTGAGAAGGATCATTGGCGAAGGATTGCCTTGGGCATCCCTCAGATCCCAGAAATACTGGTACCGAACCTTTGCGTCTCGAATGGATGCGGTCAGGTGGCGAAGGGCGAGATCACGCGCGTCAGTGGATACGAACTGATATCTGCGAACTTCCAGCTCTGGTTTACGATTGAAGTCCGTCTGCACCCGCCAGCCGTTGGGCATGATTCCGCCCACGATCTCTTTCAAGGTTGCGGCCTGGTACTCAGCAGTCACCGGCTCGTTCATCACGACAGTGGGATCGATGCGCTCAAGGATCACTCGCTTGTGTGCGGCTGATTCGATGACTTCGGCGTTGTTTTCGGCAAGCATCAACAGCTGATCGCTGTGAGCTTTGATATTCGCGATATCGGCGACCTGCTCGTATTTCACACGTTCAGCTTGCTGCTGTGCCTGCCGGTTTAGTTCGAGCGCATGCTGAATTTCAACTTGTTGCGCTAGCAGGTCAGTACGACGTTTGGCAGCCGTAGCTTCAGCAGTGGCCTTCGCTGCTTCGAGCTGCCGCTCCGTTTCTTTGCGGGCGGACATCAACGATTGTTTGTTGGATTCCAGATCGACCAGGGTCTGCCGATACTTACGCTCGGTTTCAGTCTCCTGAACAGAAATGACTGGATCATCAACCGACAAATCAAGCTTCAGACCTTGGCTTGGCTTGGTCTGCTGATAATCGACGGGCTGGTTAATGTTTTGTGCACGGCCGGCCTCGTAGGACCGATCGAACGGGGACAAGGCTTGATTGCGGGCGAGAGCGCTGTCGTCGAAAGCGCTATTCGCTGCATAAGCCGCTTGGCAGCCGATCATCAGTGCCAGAATGGACAGGGCATGCTTCACAACAAAATCCTTTGGAGGTGACTGTTATCCGTAATAGTGGTCAGCCACTGCTCCAAAAACGCGGTTTTGGTTGGAACTTTTGTAAAAAAACCGGCAACCTTTTTGGGTCACCCATTTTGGTATGCAGAAAAATGAGCAATTCGACTTCAACGAATGCCAAGTCCGCTATGTTTCCGATGCTCGTCATGCTGGCTTTGATGATCGGCGGCTATGCGGCATATCTCGTAGAGATCGGCCAAGACCTGAATTACCAAGCCTCCGCTTTAGCGCCTGCCTGGTACATGTTTAAACCGAGAATCCTGACCCAGCTCATCTCCGATGGGGGCTACGTCGGAACTCTTGTCGCTGTCGCCTTGAACATCGTCCACGCGGTTCTTTTCGCCGTAGTCGCCTATTCACTTGTCACGATCGGTCTTGCCCGTTTCTACGCCCCGAGGAATGGCGCAGAGCAGCAGGAGGATGAGGCTGAGGTGGATCCGTCAGTGTCCGGGCTTTTCCCGTGCGACATACCTGGATCGACGATGATGGTTTTGATTCCAGACTCCCAAGATCCGAATACCGGCCAGGTCATTGAAGGGGTGAAAGACATCGACCCATTCAATCAAATCTTTTTGCGGTGCGATCGCCAACCTGTCCCCACTGCACGCTCTCCTGAAACGCCGATTGAGAAATTGCATGTAGCTGTCCTGGAAATGCTGAAGGCCCATTCCACAGTGCCAGCAAGCGTCGGCCACCACCACGCAGATGCCTCGCTTCTACACCACTCCATAGCCATCTCGAAGGCGGTCGCTGAATACATGCACTCAAAGGGCTGGGTCGAACCATTGGCTCGGCTTGCCGGATTGGCTCACGATCTGGACAAACTCCTCGCGTACCAGCAAAAAGGGCCCGAGGAGTGGGTCAAGCGTAAGGACGCGACTCATCACAACACCTTCAGCGCATATCTCATACGCCAGCAGCCAGAGTTCCTCTTACTGCCCCAAGAAGATCAATTCACGTTGACCATGGCGCTTCGGTACTACCATCACCCAACTCAACTTCCTACGAATGTTGGAGATCGGGTTGAGCGGCTAATCAGTGCGATTCGAAATTCTGACGGGAAAACCATCCAGTCAGAGAAAGCTGCCGGGATTGCTTCCGCGCAATCCGCAGCGAATACGATCGACCTTGTGTCTTCCGCGATTGAGAAATTTCTTAACGTTGCCGATATCAATGCCTACCGCGGGGGCCAAGACGCCGGCTGGACCAAGGAAGCCTTTGAGTACGTCATCATTCCGATGTCTCGCCTCATCGAGTCCCTGAGTGAATTCCTACCTAATGAACTCGCGAGGCAAATGCAGTTGGGCGTCGACTCACGAAGCTTCAGTCACCCTTCAATCCCCGTCATTCGAGATTCATTGGTCGCCCTAGGATTGCTTATGTCCAAAATCAAGGACATGGACAGCCCGACCGGAATGTTTGATGTGAAGGTGGGAGTGAAGCCTTGGAAAGCCTGTGTTCTGCTGGATAAAGATCGGATTTCTGACCTGCTTCCCGCCACTGTTCCAAAATGGGGAACCACGAAATATGGGATGATCCGGATCCTCAGGCCGACTCTGGATAAGAATGAGTCTGACGATGAAAACCCAGTTGCCGAAGCTTCCGGGTAAAAAGATTCCGCATGCGAAAACTTTTCCCCGGCGCAATGCCGGGGAGTAAGGATGTTAGGGGGTGCCGAGAATCCTGAATGAAGCCTCAGTCCTCATAACCCTCTCAGCTCGGTCAACCTCACCCATGTCATTCCAACAGTGGTAGGCCTCTTCATACTTCGCCTGTCTCTCTGAAATTCGGCATAGGGTCGTCTGATACTCGGATCCGTCAAGGTAGTCGCGAGCAAACTGCTTCAGCGTGTCGTCGCGCCCGGTCTCCCACAGCAAAGCTACAACGGTATCTATCGCGTGTTTGCGGTTTTCTCCGCTGATTCCGAAGTATTTCATCTTCAGATCACCGTTTTTATCGCGATGCACGTACTGGCCGAGTACCTTTTCCGCCGCCCCGTACTTCCCTATCTGAACAGCCTGCCCCGCTCCAGATAACTGACTCTGGTCCTGTAGGTCTGCCGCTGAGGGAGCGAACATGGGCTTGTCATCGTGTGAGCACCCTGAGAGCGCAACAAGCGTCATCAGGATAGAGGTGTAACGCCTGACCATATCTAGCCCCTGAAGTGGTTCACAAGGGAGTAGCCACCCCCCGTACCAAACAACAAATTCTCGCGCGGCTGTAACGACTTCAGCATCGTCGGACGGACGCCAAACAGCTTTGTGATTTCCAGATATGAAGCATCCGGAGTTTTCAGCAGGAAGAACGTTGCAAAGTTTTTAAGCAAATCCTTGGTCACCTGATCTGGCTGTTGCACACCACACCAGACCCCGACACCATATCCTCGACCTTCTGTGCCGATCCGGTTGAATGGGCTGATCGGAGAGACAGAAATCTCTTTGATGTGCTTCCCTTCGTCCGCAATGAGGATGTGCGCCGGGAATTTGGGGTTAAAGGAGTTGTTCCGTTTCGTCTCCATGACCCCCATTGCAAACACCTGGCTTGCGATGATTCTCATAATGACCTGCTGGTGAGCAGGGCTCAGTGCGGTGAGGTCATACCGGTTGATTTTCCCGGCTTTAGGTTTCGATGGGTTACCGGTAAACAGTCGGCTATCAACCATCCCCTGAATGATTGCCTTCAGGCTGAAGAGCGTGTCTTTCGACCAGTGTTCCCAATCAGCGCCGACCCCTTTTTTACTGGTCAGAACGTCGTAGTTAATGAGCTTCGCTGCATGGCCTTTGAGGGTATCTTCAAGAGTCGCCCTGATTTCTTGAACACGCTCCTCGATTGCCGAATTCGGCTCTTCCTGCATCTTCATTTTGCGGATGTCCTTGTCCGCTTGAGATTTAGCCTGACCAAACGCTTTGAAAATATCAGCGACAGTCGTGGTATCCATTCCCCCAGTCAGGGCACTGAAGATAAGGTCGATTTCGTGTAGCACCTCTACTAATGTCGGGGACGTCATAGCCCATGTTGCTGGGTCATCATGATCAATGCCGGCCTTCAGGTAGACGCTTTTCAGAATCTCAATCAGGTAGTTGAGTTGCTTCTGGCCCGCCTGTGGGTTGAATACCTTCACAAGCTCCTTCACGTACTCGATCGTTCGAACTACTCCCCCACCCTCCTCTGTCCGCGGTACCTGCAAAGGATTGAGCGAGCAACCATCCTGGTAGTAGTTGAATTTGATATCGTTGAAGTCATCGGGGGCGAGCATGTGCCCCAGCCCCGTCGCCTCAAAGTTTGAGTGTGCGAAGTCGCCCTTGATATCGATTACGTGAAGTGTGGTACCGCGAACAAAGACGTTGGCCGCCATGTGATGGATGGTGTGAGTCTTACCCGCACCAGATCCACCCAAGAAGATGACGTTGAAGTTCGAGACCGATGGATAGGACCAGATCTTGGGCTCACCAGTCTTGGCGTCAACGCCGATATTGATTTCATCAAAATGGGTTAGGCCGCCAGCGCGCGCCACGCCCTGAGCTACCGCTGAAGGTGAGTATGCTGAAGCTTGATGCATTTGATCTTCTCTAGAAATTTCAGGTCAGCGGCGATGCGCTGTGGAATCGAGTCGCCCTGGGAACGGACGTAGGGGAATTTGCAGGTCGTGCACTTGAGTTCTTCGTTCCGCAACTTGGCAGAATTGCCGGCGGTATCAGCGATGACCTCAAACGATTCGTCATCACCACATTCGCATTCGACCAAAATGCCGCTCCGGTTTAGCTTGATCGCGCGGTCATCGAAATCCCCGCGAACCTTTGCAGCCGGCTCTATATCTGGGTCATTCCCGCTCAGCAGGTCGAGGAACAAGTCTGTCCACGTTTCATCGTGAGGTTTCTGGATCTCGTAACCCTCAACCTTGGCCCTGATGCCATGAAGGATGTGGGCAACCTCATGAGGAATAACTTGGTTGATCATCACCTCAAAATCCTGCATGAGGTAAAGACCCTGCAGGTTGAGCTTCACCGTCCCATGAGGTTGGCCACGGACGAGCATGACATCCAAATTGGAGGTCGAGTGGTCCGACAGCGAATAGTCAAAGCGGAGATCAATCCAAACGTCTTGTCCCGGGAAGTTTGCCTTTTGGAGGAGTCGACTGACCTCCTTGGCCGCATGAATCTCCCGCGCGAACTCAGCGTTGTGTTGGACGATCAATGGGAACTTCAGATTTTCAGTAGTCATACCCTAAATAGTGGGTAGGGACTGCCCCAAAATCGCTAACTCATTGGCCTTCATGGTGAAGAATGGCGTAGAGCCTGTCCCATTCCTCAAAACGGCCAGCATTGCCGTCCTTCACAAATCGATCCATTGCGTCGACCGGCCCACTCTGAATGTGCTCGATGGTAGCTAGATCTTTCTTCGGCCACTTGTTCTTTCCTACCGCAAATACGGCCTTTCTAGAGCGCTCAGGGTCAAATGCGGAGGGTGGTGCCCTCCCCTCGTGTCGGGATAACGCGAGAACGTGCTCAGAAGAGGCTACAGCTGCTTGATTCTCCCTATCCATTACCGGGGCAGGAGAATCTGAAGTCGGGACCATCCTCTTAGCGGGCATGCGAGGTTTCAGATGAGCAAGCAGTGCGGTGTCGGATAAGGATGGATACAGCACTTTTGCTAAGGCCAGGCAGTAGAGTTGGAGGTGGAAGATATCGGCGTCAGAGAGGCCAACGCTGATCGATCTTCCACTGCCATAGGCATCGGACTCGTTTGCACGAATGCTTAGAGGGAATGCGAGATCAGTTTCGAATCCACTAATCTGCTTCTTGGGTGCATCGGGCCGAACGATTTCGTATGAAAATGCCGTGGTGTCTCCCTGAAGCCATGCGTACAGAGCACGCACGCCCCCCATGTCCAAGGTGAGGGAGATCTTTTGTTCGTCTTTCTGCAGCAGGAAGGTTTCCTTCACTTTTCGGCTAAAAACCAACTTGAGGCCGGCGTGCACCCGAGTAGCAACAACCCCCTCAAAATCGTTTCGTAGATAAAGCGCAACAGACAGGCCTGCATTACTGAAGACCTGATAAGTACTCAGGTGCTTCCCTGCCCTCGGGTTCGAAGGATTGACGGCCTCAAAGCTCCAGACGCCATCATTCAACGATCCCCTAAGGTATTTCTCGTGGATAGCTGAGAAATCAATAAGCAATGGCGTGTCTCCTTGCGAATCGTCGTTTGTGGAACCAGATCAGAACTAGAGCCCCAGCGATCCAAATCGTGTGCGCGATGGCGCAGAGGATGTAGAACGATCGCAAGATAACGGTATGAGCGCGTACACCGTACTTGCTGTCGCCTATAACCCAATAGTGCTCGTTGCGCTTGTAGACCAGCACAGCCATGGTCCCGTTGGTGACCAGATCGTTGTCCGAGCCGAAGGTGCTACCCATTTCAGCTATCGGTTCGGCATGGAGCATCTCCATACGAGCCCTCACCTGATCCCTGATGTAGGGGTTGAATGCAGCTGGTTCGAATGTGTCCCCCTGCCAACAAACGAGGCGACTGTCCTTACAAATCTTAGCCATCTCCTCTGGAGGGGCTACTGCTGCAATATTTCCCCAGGCAATGCTGAAGTTCCAGCCCGGGAGGATGGTTTGCACCAGCAGCATATGGAACAGGAGTGTCGTTAACACGACGGCGCCCTGGGCTCCAAATACCATGATTCGATCAATGGTACGCCAGCGCTTCACCGCAATCCCAATGGCGAGGCCTGCTACAGCCACGCTGGCCAATATTACGTTGAGGAATTGAGGATTCACTGTTGGCCCAAAAATCAGGTGGGCAATTGAATAGTTCTCGCCTTCACGTAGCAAAATGAGGACGACAAGAAGCGCACCGATACCGCTTTTGGCGTTCAGTGTCCGTCGGAAAATCAGGGTGATGGAGAGAGCAAAGGAAAGGTAAATCAGGAGGTGTGAATAGTCGACAACCCAGTCAAATAGATTGGCGGTCAACCAGTCGCGTATGTAGTCAATCGAAAAGGTGAAGTGATCAAAGTCAAGCCCACGATCGTTTGGGGCTTCAGACCACATCGTTTTGAAGAATTCTCTGTTAGACATTGGAGAGCTGCTTTTACTGATTCCGACCTCATATGCTGAAGGCTCAGAATTTTGCACGCTACCCAAAAAGGGGGTGGGGAATTCAGGGAGTGGCTAGAGGGCCGATTGTCGGCCCTCAACGCGCGTCCAGGTACGCGCACGCCGAATGAGGATGGCAGTTTCGGCACACAAGGAAATTACCCCTGCTTACCAAAGTACTGACCAATCGAATAGCCCAGGTGGGCTGGTAACCTCTCGCATTCGACGTTGCCCATGAATGTGTTGCAAAAGCTCTCGTCCGCGAAGAGCACCAATACATGATGCTCAGGATTTGCCATCTCATCTTCTTGGCTGAATGCGTAGTAACCCGTGCCTGGATAATACCCTTTCAGCTCCACATTCCACGCTTCGATGGTATTGCGAACGAATTCAAGCGGCATCGAATCAGGGAAATAGAGCTTAGGGGCTTCAGGCCGAGCAAGAATGCATTCAGCGCCGTAGCGGAAATGGCTTTCGAACGAAAAACCTTGATCTGCAACATCGTTGGGCGTTTGCTGGTTTACGAGATCGAACATTGTGACACCTCTTCATCTAATTTCCGGGGCGGGCGCCACCTCCAACCACCCTCTTATCGAAGATGATTGGAGGTGACGCCCGCCCCTTCCGTTGTCCGGAAGAAGCGAGGTCACCGATCAATCAAAACAACAGCGCTAAGCCAGCTTCTAGGCAGCTCAAGGCTGTCTGAAACAAGGCATAAACAACGCCCCCGATTGCCAAGTACCAGCCCAGTGCCCGAGCCGTACGGCTTGAGGCGTCAGTGTCCTGGTACATGTGATAGAACTCCTCATCACCGAGGTTGGCAGGGCCAACAAACAGCTGGAGTTCATCCTCTTGATTTTTTGGAATCCCCAGAGCCTTTTTCGCATCGTAGTTCAATGCAATGCCGTGTCTTGGGATTTGCTTCTCACCTTGAACCGTTGGTACACCTTGGGCGCGAATCATCAGGAACTGACCATTTGCTGCGTTGTAGATCTTGATTAGCCCTTTACGGCTTACCAATCCACGGCCGCGGCCGGTACTGCTCATGATGTGCACGTTTGCGAGCCGAGCAATGTTCAGCTCGGCATCGGCACCACGCAGTGAAAAGCACTGGGTTACCTCAACGTTCTTGACGGGTTTGCGAGCTGCATAGTGAGCCTGGATGGGCCGAGGATCGAAGATCTTCATGACCTTCCAGAGAACCTTTGCAGCGCCGATCACACAGTTGTCGATCATTGGGACCAGTTTCGATTTGATATTTTGTTTCATGAGTTTCTCCTACTGAGGGCCGGACCTCAGCTCGCACACCTTTGGGTGGCTATAGAATTTATTGAGGGAGCGCCGGCAGCGTCCCTCGAACATCAGTTAGTCAAACTCGTATGAGAAGTCGTCGGATTCAAAGGCCTCCATGAGAGCCTTGGATACCGGTTTCCTTCTCCCACCTCGTTTAGCAATGACTTCCTCGTCTTCGTCGTCAAACTCAGCGAGGTCAGCGTTCATCTCTGGTTCCGGCACGAAATCATCTTCGAGCAGCTCACCAATGAATGCGTCATCTACCACCGGTGCAACCACAACCGCCTCTACCACCGGAGCTGGTGCCTTCACAGGCTCAGCAACCTTGATAGGTTTGATTACAGTTTCAATCGGTGGAAGCCCTTTAGCTTCTCGATCCTTAGCCCGCTTATCGCGCATCTGATCCCGCTTGGTGAGCGACCTGATGGTCTCTCCCGTACGGGTGTTGTCGATGAAGTCGTGCTGAGCGAGAACGCCCAAGAATGCCTTGAGGCAGAATTGGTGGTCCTCATCGGCATCCATCATTCTCAGTCGAACGTCGAGGACGGTGAGTGAGTTGATGACCAACCAGGAACAAGGATCATGGAATAGTGGCTCGATCGCAGACCTTGCAGATGTCAGCGTCATTTGCTTATTCAGATCCCGGAAAAGGCTGCCCTTTTCCCCAAAACGTTTGGCTCCTTTGAATGGTTTACCAACACGACGGTACTGAAACCCAAACGTGTCGCTTATCCACTGCCCATTCTTCACACGAGGTTCCAGCCCAAGGGCAATCTCCAAGCGTTCGATTGTGGCGTTGTCTGATCGGGTATCCGAGGTAGCCATGACTTCCGCCACGTTTTCCTTTTCAACCTGAACAGCGCCTGGCAGATATCCAGAGGTCGACCACAGTGCCTTACGATCGAAAACCAACTTGGTAGTGGTTATCTTGCGTTCGGACTGTCTTCTAACAGATGGTGTGCGAATTACATCGCCGAATAGATCAGTTTGCATAGCGCGCTCCAATCGGGCGCACCACTCCCCTAACGGGTGTGGTGGCCCGTCAGGGGTGGGAAGGTTTGAGTTACAGGTAGAAGTCGAACGAGGCAGTAATGCCTGTTTGTTCAGCAGGGGTGCTCGATTCGACGGCCGGGACCGTTTCCTCTTGCTTCTCTACAACAGCTTCTGCAACTACGACCGGAGCCGTAGTCTCTACAACAGTTGATGCAACTTGAGCGACATCAACGGGTGCCGAGACAACCGCGGGGGCGGTTGCAGCGTTCTGCTGCTGAGTACCTGTGGTTTGGACAGAAGCCGTGACAGCCGAAGCTGGCGAGGTCAACGCCAGACTAGGTTGCTGCAACACGGGAGCGACCATCGAGATGAGCAACGTGCCTTTATGCAGGTGATCAACAACTTTTCGCTGATCACGCAGTGCAGTGAGGCACGCTACAAAGTTCGAATAATCAATTGCGCTCATGAAACCCGATTCCGGCAGCTTGCCCAGAAGCCCATTAAGAGCGTCGTGAAGCGGCTGAATCAGCGGGTGAATGAAGGCCAGTGGAACCAGCTTTTCAGTCATCGCTTTCGCACGACGGATCGTGCGAGGGTTCAATTTGATCTCGCCATTGCTAGTGGTCCGATCCTTGCTGTCTACCAACTTCCAGATTGCAAGCGCCTCAGCACATACGTGCTGTACGCAAGCCCCCATCACCCCTTCTCGAAGAGCCACAACGCTGTCGCGCTGAGCTTTGTAGAGTTGAGCGTTAAAGTTCTTATCGTCCAGCTGGATGATATGAACCGTGTACGCGAAGGTGATGTTCTTCTCTACTTCTTCCCACGTCGGCTGACGCTTAACCAGTGCTGTTGTGAGCTTCGCAACAGTTAACTGGTCAGCGCCGGCGGCGATTGCCTTTTGCCCCAACTCCAACAGATGCGCTTGGCACATGTCGGTGTAGCGGACTTTATCGTCAGCCAAAAGCTGATTCCATTTCACTTCCAGGGCATCCAACTCTTCTGCCTTCTCCACTGCTGATGCGATGGTGTTAATACCGCCCAGTTGAGTTTTGATGGAGCCGAGCTTGTCCAGCACCTCTTCCGCTTGCTCGCGGATGCGGTGGTATGGACGGAGGAAATCCTTTGGAAAGATTTTCTCGCTGAGGAGCTTACGAGCCTTCTCTGGCAACTCACCCACCTTCACATCGATGTCATTCAGGTCGATCTGACGATCTTCCGAAATGCATTTGATCTGGTGGTTGAGCACCGCTACTTCGGTTTCAGCAGTTTGAGCAACGATTTGAACAGAGTTGTTTACGTTTGTGTCGGTCATGGTATTTCTCTCGCACCCGCCGGACCTCGGGGCAAAGTAATAAACACCCGGGGCCGGAGCCGGGTGTGATTCGAGCAATGAACTCGAGCAAACACCCGGCGTAAGCCGGAGGTTTGATCCAGCTCACTAGGAGGAGATGGAGCCCCTGGATGGGGGCTCCACTGACTCATCGGCCTAAGCCGTATCAGTCAGGTCATGCGGGACGACAGAAGCCAGCCTGTGCCTTCAATCCGATCTCATACCACTTCGCTAGAAGGGGTATGTTTTCGAATTGAGTTGGCATCGCAGCCCCGTTAGGGGCATTGAAACCAACGTTGCACGCTGCCGCGATTGCCCTCTTTTCATCAGGCGAGCCGGCTGCTGGAACTGTGTTCGTAAACTCGCTTACTGCACGATCAATGAGGTTCATGATCAATCTCGCTCCCGCCGTGTCGGGGCATTGAAAAGACAACACCTGGTCACGGGGCCAGGTGGTATCGAGCACGTTGTCTCGAAAACACCCAGCAAGGTCGGTCCCGAAGGATCAACCTGATGAGATCTATCAAGGAGTCCGCATCAACGCTTTGCTAATTTCTCAGCAGCGCGCGTAGCGGCCTCCTCTTTTTTGTCGCGCTCAAGCGCAGCAGTCCAACCGGCGTTCCAGCCTTTCAGCAGTGCCGGCGTTTGTTTGATCACATCAGGCGCTTGCCACGGATAACCGTTAAAGCCAGCGTGAAACCCATGGCCCTCCACTGTTTCCAGCGAAATTTCCAGCGGTTCCAAAACGTGATCGTTCCACGCCGAGATAGCTACCTCGACGTAGTCATAGTTGATTAGGCCTGACATAAATTCCTCGCACCCGAGCTGGGGCATTGATTGCAACGCCCGGTGACCCGGGCGTTCTGAGGTGGATTCCTCGGAATACCCGGGTGGGTACATGGTTTACATCAACAGCTTTTTTGCTTCAGCCAGCAGCGCTGGAGAAACTTCTGCACTCGACTTAGCTACCGCAAATGGGATCTTCGCTTCAGTAAGCCAGTCCGTACGGACCTTTTCACCGATGACCAGATACACCACACGAACGCCTCCGCTTTCGCAGAAACGAGTCATCTCTTTTGCCTTGGCGATATTTCCCGGAGCGCCATCGGTCAGCACAAACATCACTTTCCGATTAGCTTCGTGAGAAATAAGACGACGCCCCGCATGGAAAACTGCTTCTCCAATAGGGGTGTGGCTCCCGCCGGCGATTTTCCGGAGGCCGCCAATGCGCTTGAGCGCGGTTTGCTTGTTATCGCCGAAAGTTCGAGCAACAGACATCAGCTCACCCGTGCGCGGTGCAAACCCCAGAACCTCACGTGGGCAACCGATCTGGTCAAAGACCGTCTCGAGCAGCATCACTGATTCCAGGATCGAGCGCAGGGTGCTCGGGGCTTTAGCGGCCTCGAACTGATCCTCTTCCTCACCCATTGCGAAAGCCTTGTCAGCCTTGTCCATGGTTGAACCGGAAAGGTCGACAACAATCGATATTGCAGTTGTAGGGCGCTCCGCTTCCTCACTTTGAATGAAGAGTCGAGTGTCACCCAGACCTAGACGGTAGAGATGGCTCTGCCCCAATTGTCCACGGGTGGTCGAGTACGACTCCGCTTCTTCTTGTTGCATCAGCAAAGCTTGCAGCTTACTGGCCAGTACCTGAGACCGACGGCCTAGGCACTTCTCGATTCGCAGAGCTTCAGCAGCGTCCAACGGGGTAACAGACATCCCGTCGACCTTCTCCTTGTTCCCTGCGCCACCGCCAATGCCCTTTCCAGGCTTGCCAGGCGCAGCATCCAGTTTTCCGTCGATGACGCAATCTGGAGCAAGCGTTTGGCCTTCATACGCAGGATTGGTACCTGCCTTGACCGAGTTGGATACAGCTTTGACAGCCTCGCGGTCATCAAAAACCTCTTTATCCCCCAACCCAGTAGCGTTGACGATCTCATCAACGATTTCTTTCAGGGATCGGCCAGAAGCCTTACCCGAATCGCCGGTTTGACCGTCTTTATCTTCAGCACCTGCGGCACTCTTTGCGGTGTCATCATCACCAGCAGCGTTAGATTTACCTTGGCCATTCCCGTGACCAGGTTCGTCACCGCCCGTAGGCTGTGCTTCACCTTGAACACCGTCCTTGCCAGGTTTTTCTGCCCCTGCGGCTTTAGAGTCGCCCTGAGAGTTACCTGCACTACCGCCCTCCCCTTCACTAGGCTGTTGCTTCCCAGGGTTACCCGGTTCAGCTTCACCACGTTGACCACCTTCGCCACCGTCAGAGTTACCTGATTGCGATGGTTGCCCACCGCCCTGAGGATCTTCATTCTTTGGCTCGTCTTTCTTCTCCACTTCTTCGCCCAATGCTTTCAACATCGCGATGATCCGTAGCGTTAACGCTCCAGCATCTTGAGTTGATTGAACATTAGGGAATTCATTGATCAGAACGTCATTGAGGTTGCCACGCACGCGATCAGCATGAGTACCAAAGTGCTCATTGAAGTTAGTTTCGATCACCGCATGCGGTTCACTATATTCACTCCAGCGATCTTTGCGCAGATAGCAAAGGGCATAGCAGGCCACAGCTTCAGCAACCGATTGGCTGCCGTCGCGGAACTGCTTTCGATTGAACAGGATGTTTGCCTTACGCCGGAAGTATCTCTCGGCTTCTCGGGTAGCACGTGCTTGTTTGTACTCCATGTAGACGTCATCGAGGGCATTCAGCAGGAAGCGGGCAAAGTCGCCATGCTTAGCTGCAAACGCCTGAAAGAACGCCACGTCAGAGAACTGGATATGGCCCACCTCGTGGAAAGCGAATGCTTTCGTGAGGTCAAAGTCATCGATCGTCAGCTTCACCGGCAGGTTCGGAAGGAAAACACGTTTCCCATCCGTTGCTACTGGTTGGTTTTGACCAAATACAAATTCGATGCCTGTGTTGGAAGCTAGAACTCGAAAGAACGAAATCCAGCCCTGGGTAATAGCGTTGGCGCTGAAAGGCAACATAGCAGTCATGATCACTCTCCGATTCGAATAGCTTTGGCTTTCTGGTCGTGCTGTGCCGCGATCCCGCGTAGCTTCGCGAGCGAAGCACTTGGGACACGGTGTTGCGTGTGAATGACTAGGTCTGCATGCTGCGCAGCTACTTTCCGGTACACACTTGCCATGCGGCGGTGGTAACGGACCATCACGAATTTAGTTACAGCCTGCGCTACGGTTTTGATCAATTTCATGGTGTTTCCTCGCACCCTCCGGACCTAGGGGCAATAGAGATCAACACCCGGGGCCGGAGCCGGGTGGTTGTGAGTTCGAAGAACTCGTCAAACACCCAGCTTGAGCTGGATGTTTGATCCAGCTCTCAGAGCAAGGGCTGCCCCGAAGGGCAGCCTTGAAACGTATTAAACCTTTCCTTGAAGCAGCTCGACTTCCAGCTTATGACGGCAAGCCTGGTGGCTCACGTAGTCACGCATTGGACGGTTTACTGCATCGTGGGCAAGGCGCTCCGCCAAACGGCTAAAACGCGCTGCCTGCGCTTCGTGATAGCGACGCAAAACTACACCGATCCAGAACATGTTCAGAGCGGTGTCGATGCGTACAATTGCTGATTTCAGTGTGTTCATGGATAAAGCCTCTTACCTGCCGTGCACAGGATTAAACAAGGGTGTAACCCGGGCACGGTGCCGGGTTGTGAGCTCAGTGAGCTCGAACAAAAATCCCGGCGTGAGCTGGGGTTTTCATCCAACTCAGTGAAGAAGCATGGCCCTAGTGGGCCGATTTTTTTAGCAATAGAAGTCCACAAGACTCGCGACAGGAGTCGCTTGTACTGGGATCGTCTGATCAAGCTTGAGAACGTTGCCGTGAAGGTTTGGGGCGTCGTGAAACCATTGAAGGTCCTGAACATCCGCCTTGTTAAATGGATCTGACTCGAGAAACGTCCATGGATGGTCAGAAGACCACTCAATCGATGCCCCTGCCTGAATAGCCCCTTGCATGAATGCACGAACATACAGGTCGAGACATGTTTCTTCGGTCCGCAAGTGGAACAAGCCACGCCCGTCTGGGAGCAGCTCGTTGTCATCCAGCATTCCTCTGTCAGAGCACAACTCACGCGCCTTAGTCGTCATGGTTTCCCACAGACGGTCTGACACGAAGCCAAATCGCAGGATCCGCGCACCAAGGCGCAGCTCTACCGATTTCTCATTACCACCTAACACGACACCTGCTGAAGCAAGTACCTCATGAACAGCCTTCAAACGGGCAAGCCCGGCCGAGAACTGATCTGAAGTCATTGCCTTAATCCGAGCGTAAACCCCTCTGAGAAACACGGGAAATTCCCCGTGAAAAACATCAGTTGGCACTTGGAGTTTGCTGGTATCGACCGGCATGTCGAGATAGCCATTGGCTCGCGCCTCAGAAACCATCTCACACAGATATTCCCAAGCCTCCTGGGTACTGTGAGCAGTATCCTCCAGACGCTTAGTAATCTTCGGTTCGCCTTGAACAATCTGACCCTCGAACATCACACTGCCCCTGCTTCCCGCCGGCACAAAGCCGGCCAGGAAGTTACCTTTGGGGCTCACGAGATAGAACATTGTGAATCCCTCAGTTATGCAGCGGTTGCGATGTTGGATTTGATGAATGCATCGGCTACTTCGCTGACTGAGAAGGAGTGCTCCTCAGGCAGAATCAGTTTCCGAGAAAACGTCGATTCGAAAAGCTCTGCAGCCAACACCTGATCAGTTTCCTCAAGGTTAGTGTAGATAGCATCAACGAATGACTCATCAGCATCGCCATACATCATCCACTTGTAAGCCCAGCGCTGAATCTCGCGGAACGAGATGTTGTCGCAGGCTTCTTCCATGGCAAATGCTTTCCGAAAACGGAAGGCGAACTCCACAAGTTGACGAATGAACATGTCATCCATCTTTTGCTTGTCGGCCAGCTTTTTCTGAACTGCATAGGCATCTGCAGCCCCTTTCAGAGCTTTCATTTCCTCTTCAGGTGACATGAAGCCCACCTTGAAGCTGGTCATGCGACTGCGAACAGCAGCATTTTGCGAGTTGACCCCTGAGAAGCGGGCATCGCGCTGCTGCTTACCACCCGTGTTGTCAGTTGCGAACAACCGAAACGTAGGGTGCTTGACGATAGTCATCCCTCCATCGACGTTGAGAAGATCTCGCGGGTCCAGGGTTGGATCAATACCGTGGTGTTTCAAGTTGATGACCCCGTCACCCTGAAGGATGTCGTTGACGCCAACAAGAACACCAGGACGCAGTGTGCAGATTTCGTCGATCAGGCAAGTCAGACCATGCCGATAGGCATAGCTCAACACGCCATCAACTTCCTTGACGTCACCGTCCTTGATGGTTTTGCAACCAAGAAGGTGAGTGTCGTCAACGCCAGTGCTACCAGTGATGTTGATCATTGGTTTGTTCAAGCGATTGTGAAGCTGGGTAACCAGGGAGGTTTTACCGGTCCCTTTATCACCTACCAGCATGTAGCTGGTATCGCCACCTTTCATGCTCAGCAGAATCCGGCGAACCAGACTTTTGTTGAACACATGAGCACTGTTGCCTTTCGGTACCAGCGGATGCTGGCCTGTGAAAATCGGCAAGGCGCCTACCCCCTTCAGTTCCTCAGAGAAACCAAACAGTTCATGAGCCATGACCATTTCAGCTTTCTGAGAAGCCAATGATTGACGGTGCAGTGCTTCAATCTCAGCAACAGTACGAGCAGCGTTGGTGTTGGTTACAGCGTTGATTGCGTTAGTCATGATGGAGCCTCTCACCCGCCGGACCACGGGGAATATTTAGTAAACACCCGGGGCCGGAGCCGGGTGCGATTCGAGCAATGAACTCGAGCAAACACCCGGCGTAAGCCGGAGGTTTGATCCAGCTCACTAGGAGAGAAGACGCCCACCAGGGGCGTCCGAATTACAGAAGGATTAGATGCGTTCCCACACCCAGTTGGACCGGACATGTGAAGTCACCCCCATCGACCTCAGTGAGGTCATAGGAGTGCCAAGAACCCATCCATTTCAGCTGTAGCGTAAGCACGTTTCCGAGCCAACTCAGCTTTGTGCTTGCATACATACCGGCTTCAGCTAGGTATTCCTGGAACTCAGATTTCGAGATCCGGCACCCTGATGAAGCGCGGCGTACATACAAGAGTGTTTCTGTGGCGACACCGGTGAAGCCGGGTGACCATTCGGCATACATAGACATTTTCAATTCCTCACCAGCCGCGGCTGGATGATTAGTCCAGCCCGGAGGCAAGGGAGAGATTTAACTTGCTTCGCGAATCCCCAAAGGAATTGCGTCTTCATCCCAAAAGTGATGACGGATCATTTCAGATCGCAACAAGTCACTGGAAACTCCGATTCGAGCAGCAAGCTGCTTTTCTTCAAAGCCATGTGACAGCTGCAACTGATTAGCGACAGCCCAGAACGAACGCTCTGGAAGGTGCTCAACGGACATCACTGGATACGGTATCTCGACCGCTAACTCCGCGACGCCATTACTGACCTTCGATTCACCAACACCATGTGCGTATCCTCGATTCCACTCATCGTGGTCACGAGTATCCGGTGTGTGTGGATTCTCGATGTTGCTGCTTCCCACCTGATTCGCAGCCAAGCGGCCAGCTTCCCAGGGAGTAATACCGTTATCCTTTGGATATGTGTGTACCACCCATTCCAACGCACCACCACGATCGACCAAACGTTCGATCGTGTTCGGAGCGGGCACATCTACCCAATCTGCCATAAGCAGAAAATTCAGGAACGTCTCTTCAGACTGTCTTGAATCTTCAAACAGTTCCATGAGGGTCTCAGAGAACTCGACTTCGTCGTACCAGCCATCGAACTCGAGGACACGAGACCTTTTCACATGGCTTCGGACGAAATGGGTTAAATGGTTACCGTGCATCCCCCGATCGGTTGATCTCCAGTTCGCCTCAAGCAACAAGGCTCTGTCGATGCAATTAGTGATCGAGAAACCATCAGATCCGCCAACACCAGCTCCTGGGATTTTCTCCCAGTACAAATTGCCGAGGGCTGGATGGACAGCAGTAACCAACACTCCAGTCACAAAGCGAGCACGAAGGGGTGTAGGGGTAGTTTCAATATAATTCATCGTAAAGCGCTCCTACCCGCTGCAGACGGGAGATAAAAAGAAAAACGCCCGTCTGCAGACCGGGCGTGGATTGGTCAACGCCCGGAAACAGCAAAGCTGTTCCGGACGTTTTCACGACCAGACAGCATCAGCTGTTAAGGTACCCAATGTGTTTCATCTCCATTTTGGCCGCTGCGTAAGCGACCTCAAGAACTACCGAAGTGAGCAAGCTCCCAACGGTTAGCCACCACGGCATATGAATGCCATGGAAAATGAACACGTAAAACGTGAAGGCTGTAATAGCCCACTTGAAGTATTTGGCAAGCCAAACCCCCACAAATGAGGGTACGACTAGCCACCGCTTCATTGGACGCTCACCAGCGACCGTCGCTGCAAACAACGCAAACGTCAGCCCGATGATTTTCCTGCGGTACAGCTTCACAAGTGGATGCACCAGGCCAAAGCCTTTAGCGGTTACACCACTTACATTTTTTGAGTTGAAGCAATTTAAATTGAACATCTGTTTTCACCTTTTTTATTAGATTTTATTTTTATAGAGTGCCGCGAGCCCCTAAAACCTAATAACCCTGATGGGGTTTTTTAGGCCCCAGGGGGTGAATCTATGCAGCGCCCTCAGTCATGAGGGGTGTGTCTGATTGGGAATAAACTCTTCCCTCTCGATTCGCAGTGATCGCACCATAACCATACTGTGAAAGCCATGGTCAATACCACTAGGTATGCAATTGCTGGGAAAGACATAGTCGATTCCTTTAAAAGTTAAAGATTGGGATTTTCACCACCATCACAACTCAAGGAGCACGACCTTTTCGTTTGCCGCGGCGAGTCTTGCGCTTACGCGCAACATTTTGCTGCAGCCGTTTCTTTTTGCTCTTGGCCTTGGTTGGATTTGAAGACTTGGTCAGCATTACTGCGACCATCAACACGGAAACAAGAAAAACGATCTTCTGTTCGTGAGCAGTCCACCCTTCAAACAAGGAGGCAGAGACAGTACCCATGATTGCCGACACAATGGCCAGCATCAGGTTTTTGATGTATGACATCGTTACCTCCAGTTACGCCGTCGCGTGTTAAGTTAATAACACTCCCAGGGCGTCCCGCCGGAAGTGTTAACTTCCGGCCCGAGGGCTGGATTTAGCCCATCAACTGATGGAACTCTGTTTAACCAACCTTGACTTCTGAAAAGTCCATGGTCAGCTGATCTTCTTGGCGCTTACGCTGTGCAACTCTCATTTCCAGCCGTCTACGCAATTCCAGTCGGAGCGCTTCATGCTGATGAGGTCCCACTCGGCGCACCCAAGAACTCAGATAATGACGCCCTTCAAACTCCTTCCTCATTTCGAGGGATAGGAGCCTATGGGTTATCACCTGGCTACCTGGACACCAAACCACGTTAATGCCTTCAGCACCGTCTGAGCTTTCAATCAGTTCGGTGTGTTTGGCAATGTATATTTGCCGCTCCATTTGGCTCATCTTCTTCAACGCTTCACAGAGGTGTTCACCTTGCGCAATGTACTGAATCAGAACGAACTGACCAATTTTGCGATTCGGATCCTCTGCTTTACGACGCTTCTCGACAGCCCGCTGGGCATACCGCTCCATCAGATACGACTCACGCATATCAAGTCTCCGAAGGGCAGCATTCCCCAATAGGGCAAGGATGCCCTACTAGGTAGGATTGTTTAAACCAGGTCGGCAATGGTTAGCCCTCCTGGGATTTTGTAGCCTCGCTTAGAACCTTCCAAACAAAGCCCGGCATAGTCGCAACGTGTTTGACTATCACAGGGCGAGTTGTAGGCCGCTCCAGACGTTCGGTGAAATTCACCTCGCCTGATACGACTTGCGACAATTCGTGCATAGTCGAAAGCCTCTTCGACATCACTACGAGTGCGCTTGGTCCACTGCACTGGCTGCCACATGGCATTGATCAACGACTCAGAATCTACCTTCGACATATTCGGCTTAAGCCCTGAGGCAAATCCGCATGCTGCAGGTTCTTTGATTCCAAGTGATTCACACGCTAACCGAACCGCTTCCCAGTAGAACGTAAGCTGCAAGGCAATGCCTGCGAACAAAGCGCCCTCCTTTGATGCTGCCGTCTTCCAATCAAGGATTACGGTATCTCCCTTTGCTGCAATGACAACACCATTGAAGATGATGTCCCTTTCAGCAACACCGACGAAGTCGATGACGAGGTTGATGTAAGTATTAGGTGCAATCTTCAGCCGGAATGCGCCTTCGATGATCACGGGCCTCAACCCTAGATTTTCAAAGAAGCTTGGAAACTGACCGGCCAAACGTTTCCCGATCACCTCGTTTACCTCCCGAGTTTTAGACTTTGCCATGCTGATTAAGCCTGACATAGACAGACGGAAAAACTCTTCGGAGAAGCGCTTTTCCATTTCGTCGGGTTGAATATAACCTTTGATATAACCCTCAATCACCCAGTGCAGAGCAGAGCCGAACACAAGATTCAAAGGAGTAGCCATTGGTTTTACGCGGGATCGATAGTAGCCAAGTGAACGTTGACAGACTTGAGATTTCAAAATCTGTGTTGGTGACAAATCTACAACCGTATCATCAGAGATCGGGTTGAAAATATAAGTCGGATTAAAATATGCGGTCATGCTCTCACCTATAACGGGCGCGCACAACTAACCCGAAGGCAGTGTGAGTGCCCTCGAGGGAATATTTTTAATTAGAAGGGCGACTCGTCAGAATCATCCTTTTCGATCTTCATTTCACCATCATCATCGCGTTCATGTGACAAAAAGCGTGCTTTCGCTTGCTCAAATGCCTCACTGCTTGGTTGCCGCCAAAGCTGGGGAACACTCACGATTTCAATTTGGTTAGACATGAAGTGCCTCCTATATCCCCGACTGCACCAGGGATAAGCTCATAGAGATTACCCGTGCAGGGGATTGGCATGAAGCCGGAGGTGCCTTTTCAGTACTGCGAGCAGTGCTGGTAGGCAGAGATACACGATCCTGGAACAAATCTACTGAAGCGCAAGCGCAACAGGAAATGCCTGGTATCTCAAAATGAGGAGACGTCAGATGACGAATCCAAAATGGTTCCAACATTGTCTGTGTTCAACAAGTCAAGAATTAGCAGGACTTGAATCACACCCTGAAAAACCTCATAGAAATGCTACGACGTAGGTCAGGTTAGCTCTCAAAGGAGGGCTAGTAGGACACCGCAATGCTGCCGTAGCTCGGGTCAGTCGTCAAGCCAAAATGACAGGGCGAAAAAAACCCCTGGCAGCATTAGCTGGCCAGGGGTTCTCTTCGTACTCACGCCGCCTTAGACGCAGCCAAAATGCTTTCCGAAGAAAGCTTCTTGGCATGGCCTGTAGGCGTGAACACACCGCCCTCAAGGGCTTGGGTACGCAGATAGTCGAATCGTTCAGCAATGGGCATATCCAGCACCTTGTTCGCGACCACAATATCTTCCCAGTCAGGACCTTTCGCTTCCTTCGTTGGGTTGGTATCAGGAATCATCAAACAGACACGGAATCCCGCACGCATAAGCTCAACAAAGAGCTTGTACATGTAGGTTTGCCCGACACCAGGCTTTTGGGTGGCCTCGTTGAAAGGGTCATGATCGGCCCAAAGAACAACGTCATCCCATTCAGCACGGTTAACGTATAGACCTGGGAGCGAAGTGCAGCTGTTGGCCGCACGAACGCTCTCGCCCGTTGCCAGGTGAAGCGCCCATCCCTTTTCGACACCTTCACAGATGTGCAGAGTTCTGCATTCAGGAACGGTGGCTACAGCGATGGGGGTTTTAGACCAGTTGTCCAAACCTGAACAGACCTTCTTTGGCTTCTTCACTTCAGGGTGATCGAGTTTGCGTCCGTCCTCGGTCAGAAAGATGCGATGAAGGTTCATCACCCTACCCTGCCCGTTTCGAAACACCGAAACAATCCCGGGAAATTTTCCAATGAGTTCCTTCACTGCTTTGCCGTTAACCGTACGAGTACGGTAATAGGGCAAAGCCGGGTGGAACCAAACATCACCAATGGCTTTGTTCAAAGGAATGCCGCGGCGACGGAAATACATTCTGCCGATTTTCGAATCCGGATGACCGAGGGGAAGAACATCCTTGACTATGCTCTTCAACGCAGCAACCTTCATCTTATTCTCGTCAGCAGTTGAGCGCGGACGTTGGCGTTGAGGAGCCGGAGCTTCTTTTGCCTTGTACGCTGCTGCACCGCCACCATAAGCCCGCTTAATTTCCAAGCACACGTCAGTAAACGAGCTACCAACGCCTGCCTGCACGAGCAAATCAATCTGGCTCCATCCGTCCTGGTTGCAAGAACAGATGGCCCGGCCTTCGTGATCTGATTTCTCAGAGAACCTGAAGGAGTCACGTCCGCCGCCTTCCCGATGACGCTCTGGGAATGGACAGTCGACACCGTGACCGAGCCTGCTAATTGCTTGGCTGAAGATGGGGGCTACACGCTCCATGACGTTTAACCAACCACCAGCGTGCTTCACAATGTCGCTAACCTCATCCTTCAAAGGAGGTCTTTTTTTACTATCTGACATGGCTGTATCTCCTAAAAAATGAGGCAGCCATGTCCCGAAAGGGCAATGTGCATGCCCTAAAGGGTTGTGTGTTACGTGAATACAGATTTTTAAAGAGCCCAAGAACAGCTAATAGCCGTACAAGGAACCTTCGACAGAATCCTATGCGAAATAGCGCATGCGAAAACTGGCAAAAAGATCACCTACGACGCTACTGCCCAGGGCTGTAGGATTCAAGGACGCCATGTACCAGAAATGCAAAAAGGCTCTGACGGTTAAGTCAGAGCCTTTCACATTCAGCTAGTACCTGGACACCTCTCCTACAGCTTTGAGTAAAGCTGCACGAGGGGTGCCCAGATGAAGGTCATGGGCGAGAAGAAAGCATTTCAGATCCAGCTCCAGGCTATGAAGGTGGACGCAAGCATTAGAACCGTGAACTGCGCATCAAGAGCTGAATATCAGCAAAGAGCAGCGGCGAACGCGGATAAAGTGCAGGGAAACGCAGACAGCATCAAACCATTGAAAGGTTTGATTCGCACCGCTCAACCGGGGACGTATCTCCGATTGAGGCCTTAGGAAATCGTTATCGGGACGGCGAACTGCGACGAACTAGTGACGGATGATGAGTGCGAAAGGACTCACACAAACGTCAAAAGCCAAGCAGACCGGCCACATGCAAGGAACACAGAGATGGACAAGTTAGCGAGGTGACGAATGGGCGAAAACATCAGCCAAAACGACAAGTCGCAGGAAGCAATCCAGAGGGAAGACAACCTAAGACAATGACTTTTTAAAGAGCGATGACGCAAAGCAACAAAACGAATAGTCAAGCTGCAAAGGTAGAACAGGACGGTCAAGATCATAGGTGAAATTGCACCTTTGACAGACCACCTAAACAAACCAGACGAAATGTCGTTGGTCGGTAAAGGCTGTGATCGGTGCTAGAGAAATAACTCAGGGCACGGGAGTGATCACGAAAAACAGTTTTAGGCTACGAGTCCTGTCGCTTTGAATCAAGGACATCGTGTCCATAAAGGACAACAAAAAAAGGGGCCTTTGGCCCCTTTGAAAGATTCTGCATGCGGAAACTTTTAATCGCCGGCCGCTAAGCGGGCGAGACTGACAATCTCAATCCTGTCTAGATCAAAAAGTGCGCGGTTCTGTTTGCCACCGTCCAGGTACGACACCATTCCCTTATGGGGGTTACCAGTGATCACATTAAGCAGTAGCTCGCCAGTGACGTGCCTCTTATCCAGGGAAACCCGAACCTGCATGACCATCTCGGCAGCTGCGATTTCCATCACATCGTTCTTCCCGAGCTTTTTAGAAGCAGACTTGGTTGAACTCGATGCTGGAAGCTCAGGAGGGATATCCTGCTGCCCACCACCTGATCCTGAGGTTTCCGCATGCAGAATGTTTGGTGCACCTCCGCCAGAGTTCGCTTCAAGGTTCGCGTCCTGCTTCTCGTCTATAGCACCCTTATGTGATTCACTTTGCGCAGTACCGCCCTGCCCTGCCTTTGGGTCAACCTTTTGAGACGACTGCTCTGAGATATCCGACGCATTCGAACCGGTACCGGCTTCGCCAGGGTTTTGCTCAGTCCGAACTGAAGCACCACTTCGGATGTTCTTTAAAGCCTGTCGCGCTTCCGCCCTACCCAAGCCCTCCTCGGTACGAGCCTTAGCAACCAGCTTGCCGAAAAGATCTAGATCCAACTCATGGATCTTCTTCAGCGACTGAATCAAATCGGCGTCGGAAGTGATTTCGTCGGTGCAGAGCTCGGTGAGCGCTTCAGGAATATCAGCCAAGTCCAGATGCTTTGAGATCCACGACTCAGGCTTATTCAAAGCCAGAGCAAGATCTCGACCAGAGCCCTTCATACCCGCTTCCTGCATCACCTTGCGAAGTTCGACCAGGCCTTGAGCAGTCTCAATCGGAGTGAAATCTTCACGAAAGAGATTCTCGCGCATTTGCGAGGCGATCGCCTCTGCGCCAGTCCTCGGCGTCGAATCAACAATCGCCTTCAGCTTGTATCCATTGCCGATGATCTTACCGGCACGGACACGTCGTTCGCCTTTCTGCAGCGTGTATTTGTTAGTGTTTTTGTCGAGCGGGGATACGACGATAGGCTCAATCTGTTCAACCTTCATCGACTCGGCCAGCTCTTCAATTCCCTTGAAGACCTTCCTGACCTGCGGAAGGATAAGGATCTCTTCCGGATCCAGCATCAGGACGATACCCTCCTGAGAGCTCGCAGACATCGAGTTCAGGTCCGCCATTTCATTGAAACGCGCGAAATCATTTTTCATGCTTCGTTAACTCCTAGTCGCCGAGCTCTTTTTAGAGCTGTCTGCTAATTGGTTTTTGGCACCAACAAGGTCAGCGATTTCTTTCATCAAATTAAGCATCATTTTCCCGCTTTCCCGCTGAGCTCCCGTAGCGCGGTTCTTCCAAACTGGAACACCATCCCGCAGAGCATCGTCGATCGCGCCGTTCGTTGACAGGTGCGTGTTCAGCACCTTCAGCTGGTTCTCTTTCTTGGAAATCTCTTCAAGTGCCAAGGTGTGGGCCTTGACCTTGCGCATGCGGTTACAGATTAGGCCGGTAATCTGGATACGACGCCCGATCAACTTACTGATCTCAGCAAGGGTCTCCAATACGCTCTCAACGCCCGTGACGGCGAACGCGGCGAGTTCCACAGGCACGAACATGTACGTACTGGCCAGGCTGGCGGCAGTCATCTTGTTTCCGTGCGCCGGTGGCGTATCGAGTACGAGGTAGTCGTATTCCTCAAGCAAAGGCTCCAGGTTGTTACCGAAATTGCCCATCGCCTCGCCGAGGGGCATCCGCTCAATGTTACCGAGCTCCACATCACGGTCCAGCGAATAGATCACGTCGACGTTGAATGCAGTCGGCAACGGTGAAAACACAGGGCGATTGGCCATGAACATATGCACAGCACGATATCCATTGATCCGCTCACTACGGGACTTGAATCGGCTGGAGAGATTTCCCTGGGGATCGAGATCCACAGCCAAAACGCGGTATCCAAGCTCCGCCAGATGACAGGCGAGGTGATATGCAATGGTAGTTTTGCCTACGCCGCCCTTCTGGTTTTCGATGACGATGACGTCGGCGGGGCATCCGGTGCGCTTCTTAAGTAACATGATCGGCTCCTGTTCAGATGCAGATCAATGTAACCGCATCGCGACCATTTTCAAGGGAAATCACGCGCATGCGCAACATTATTTGATGAATTTCTCGCAATGCGGAAATCAGCTCTTCAAAAAGATTCTGCATGCAGAATCTTTTTACAAAGGGACCTGCGTTTCACGGACCTTCACATTAGATGTAGCCGTCGTTTTGTTCAAAAACGAGACACGTGTAGCAGCCTCGTCCTTGTCGTAGTAGCGTCCACAGTAGATGAAGAATTCGCCAGCCTTGTTGTTTTTCGTCGGCTCAAAGTCAGTGATGCCATACGCCTTCAGATAAGCTTGAAACTTGGTCCAGCTGCCCTCGTCCTTGTACACGTAGAAAACGTCATAGACAGAACGAGTTTTAGGGGCGACAACCAATGGTGCGACGTTTCCACTTGCGGCCGGAACAGACACGCCACTACCCCCGGCCAAGACCGCGCCCCCAATCTCGTCGTTAGGCACAGACCTAGGAGTGGTATCCACCTTAGGCTCGAACCGATTGATGGTGAGTACAGGTGCAGGCTTCGATACCACAGCTTGGGTAGGCAGCGGAGCTGGTTTGATGGTGGGCTTTGGCAAAATGGTTTTTGGGGCCGGCGGTGAATTGTCTGAACCACCGTAGACGGCGCGCCCGGTCACAACAGGGGCAACGACGTTCGCCTTTGCCATCTCAGTACTGGCAGAAAGTGCTGCAAGCTCCGTTCGAGCGCGTGAAATTATGGCATTCTTTTCGACTGCCGCCCGCGTGTTCACATCGGCGATCCGCTGAGCTTTACGGGAATCAGTTTCTGCCCGCGCACGACTCATTTCAGCATTTTTCGCCTGGACGTAGTCCGTACTACCTGGCGACAGTCCGACTTGAGCGCTAGAACTCGACGACTTCAAATCCTGACTGATCTTAGAAAGGCGGTCTACCTCTCCTTGAGCAAACCCTACTTTGGAAACCTGAGATCGAATTGCAAGGTCGTCCTCCCCTCGAGTTTTAGTCATCTGGGTTTCGATCTCAGCGATCTGACGCTTGAGCTCTGCGACCCTGGCCTCCTGAACAGTCATTCGATTTGAAGCATCAGCGCGCATTCGGTCCAATAGTGCGCTTTCTTGGGCAACCTTTTCCTTCGCCTGTCGTTCAGAGTCTGCGTTAGCTAGCGCTAGAGTGAAACGCTGCTCGTCAAACCGTTTTGTTTCTTCGAGCCTGGCGGCATTATCGATACTGCGTCGGCCTTCGATATCTTGGCTGATCCGATCTTCCATAGCGGCGAGTTCTTTGGCTGAGGACATCTCGATATCAGCCACTTGCTTAGCAGCCTTTCCGTCGGCTTCCAGAAGCTCTTTGTCTCGACGATTCTCAATAAGTGACTGCTGAATTGCCATTTTGGAGGTGGCTTCTGCTACACGTGCCTGAGACGCTTTGGAGGCAGCCTGGTATTCCTGAATCCGCCCTGCTTCAGTTGAAGAAGCCGGTGCTTCAGCAAGGCCCGTCTCATAGGCCTTGGCGTTGAGGCGTGCATCCAAATCTCGACGTTTCTTTTCAAGGTCGTCGATTTGGTTCTGGTAGTCGTTGAATTTTCGCTGATAGAGGTACTGCGCTTCTGTGTACTTCTGTGTACCTAAGGCATCCTGAATGCGGTCGTCATACTGGCTTTGAGGCTCCACAGTCGTAAGCTCTGCAGGCTTAGCTGTATGCGTACCACAGCCTGCAAGAGCCAACGCAACGGTCAGCAAGGTCAGAGTGAAAACATTCCGCATGCGAAAACTTCCTGTGCCAAAGCTTTTCTCAACCACACACCCGTTCAGCTGGGATGAAAAAGATCCTGGGGGTGTGTGAGGTGAGGAGGGCATCGACAGCAAATCCAAAAGGGTATTTATCTAATAGTGGGTAACGAGTGGCCCAAAACCACCAAAACAAGAATCACATTTCAAGATCCGCGTTTGTAAATATGCCTAGACGCTCAAGCAGACCAGTAAAACTCTCACTTTCAGGTGCGTTGAATCCAAGCTGCCACCCGCCCTTAGGGGTTCGTTTGACTACGCAAGCCAACCCAGTGACCTCAGACACCACTCGCTCAAGGCTACGAATATCGGCGTCTGTATCGGAAAGCTTTACGGTAGGTGCCGGCTTCTGCGTGATTTCGTTAACGGCTTGCAGAATGCGTGTGACAGGCCAGTTGAATCGCATTGCTTTTTCGGCAATTTTGCGCTGATCGAACTTGTGCTCCAACGAGCACAAAGGGCGGGCCTGGGAATACGTTAGTCTGCGATCACTAAGAGCATCACGAACCCGAATGTCCAGCTCGAGCAGCCGTATGTAATTTGAAATGTGCCCGCGACTTTTCCCCAGCTGTCGACCGAGCTCAAGGTGGGATAGCTCAAATTCCAGAGCCATGTCCTGGTAGGAGCTGGCTTCCTCGATGGGGGTGAGATCTTGTCGTTGCAGGTTCTCAATCGCTGAAATGTAGAGAGCCTGCTGATAGGTGTATTTACCTATTTCACATTTCACCTTCTTGAGGCCAATCCTCTGCGCAGATCTCCATCGCCGCTCCCCAGCAATAATACTGAAGCCACCCCCGTCTCTTGGGGTGGCCACTATAGGAACAACGTTCGTGCCAGCTGTCAGCATCGAGTCGCTCAGATCATCTAGCGAATCGTCGCTAAAGGTTTTGCGTTGCTGCCAGATGCCCGGGAATAGCTGATCAAGACCCACATCCATAAGGGTTGTGGGCACATTCGCAATCCCTAAGGAATCAAGTTTTTTTGGGTCAAATTGATACACGTGTATCCACTCGTTTTTTCGTGTAACGGATACACGAATGTAACCCATGCCAGTGAATATTCAAGCGCGCAGTCCCGTTCGTGCCTGGTCAACGGTCAAATCATCAATATGACCCCATGGCCGAGGGGAGGGTTTAAACCTCAAAACAAGTCCTGAATTCAAACCTCGCTCCGTGTATGGCAACGGTTGAGCTAGGACCTTCCCGTTGTCGTCGGGCAGAAAGCCATTCAAAACGAACGCATCAAGGATCGGCTTACACGCCGCGGTTACAGATTCGTGATCGAGCACATGTGATTCCGGAGTGATGTAGATCTCTTCAACAATCAACGGGAATGTAACGCCATTGAGCCAGGCGCGAAAGGTAGCCGGGTTTTCTAGCCGAAGCGCTTCGACCCGCTTTACCCATGTGGCTTTGAGTGAGGTAGAGCTCGAGTCGTGAACTCGGAGCATGAAGTTCAAACTCAGAAGGATAGCCTTGGGGAAAAAAGCGGTCAGCGAGCTTGATGTTGGATCAAACACTAACCTATCAAACCTACTGTCCATGTTGGCTTCTTGCACTTTACGCAATCGGGCCTTTGCTTTCCCTTCTTTAGGTGTCCGTATCTCTCCAATCCCAGAGCTGATCCCCTGGGATGGTGCATTAGATACCCCGCTGGCAGCAGGGGAGGGCGGAGCAATGCCCTGATTCGCGAGTCTTGCGAGAAATTTGGGATCAGCGGCGAATGCAGAGCGATGATTTGATTTGCTGGCCATAGAAACTCCTAAAGCCAAACAACATAACGACCGACAAAAAAAAACCGCCCGATCCACCCTCTCAAGCCCGAAATGGTGCACCTCCTCGACACTATTAGGGCATACGAGAGGATTAATCTATGCCCAAAATTCGGACCGTTTGCATCGTCGACGATGCTAGCGGCATTCGTAAACTTGGTACTGCTCTGCTAGAGAAACTAGGTTACGAGGTTCATGTAGCTGAGAACGGCTATGCAGCTCTCACCGTTATCCGCGAGACAAACCCAGACGCATGCTTCATCGACCGGGAAATGCCCGAGCTTGATGGGCTGAGGCTGATCGAGCTGCTTCGCTCCTGGAAAGACTGGGGTGAGAAGCCAATCGCTATGTTGTCCGGTGCCAGCAGTGTGTTCGATCAACAGACCGGCCTTATCAGCGGCGCTGATCTCTATCTCACGAAGCCCTTCACCAGGGCCACCCTTGAAAACGCCATCACTGAAATGGACGAACTCCTTGAATAGTCAGAAACCAAGGGGAGGGATGCATTTTGCGGGTTATCGAATCGGTGACACGTACTGCCTGAGCCCATCATCTTCAATCATTGCGGTAGACCAAGTGCCGCAGGAGTTGAACCAAATACCTGGAACAAAACCCTGGTTGCTGGGCGCGGGCCGTCTTGGGCGGCAACTCATTCCTTTCGTGAACATCTCCATGTTCCTCAACATCTCGAAGGATCACACACAAAAGTCGGACGTCAGCGGAGCCCTATTTGTGAAGGGTAACGATGGCGTAGGGAACGTCGCGATCGTCGTAGATGAGATCTGCGCTTTCATTCTGGCGAGCGACCTCAGGGATTGCGACCAGTCCGGCTTCAAGATTCCACCAGGCCTAGGAAAGTGCATGCGTCGAGCCGTCAGTGCTCGAGGCCGCAACTGGGCACTGATTGACCTTCCAGCACTGATAGCCGACGAAAAGCTTCAAAACGTCGACCTCACTTGACCCACCCGAGAAAGTACAAATGAGCAATAACTCTTCACTGGTTTCACTTGCAACAGTTTTGGTACTGCTTACGGGTGGCGCTGCTGGGTACACCGGTTATCACTACCTTAAGAACAACGCGCAAGAAGGCTTTCTGTTGAAAGCAAGCTATGAAGCGCAGACAAACGCTATGCAGGCGATTTACCTGGCTGAGCGGGCGGCCACTGACAGCTCCTTCACGTCGGAGATGGACAATCTGGAGAACGCTGTTGAAAAGGCGTTCGCGGCATTGCGTAATGGCGACCCTGTCAGGGGTATTGATCCAGCTCCACCGGTCGTACTTGCGAATCTCGAAGCGGTGCAGAAAGTTTGGACAGAGATTTCACCGTCAATCTCTCAAATCATCAGTCAGCGATCTGTCACCGACCAATACAGCCGCAACCTAGCCGATACACAAAAGACCGCCTCAGAAGCTCTGAGAGGGGCCAAGGAGGCACTTGCCAAGTTGGAAGCCCTTGCGCCTTCCCCTCAGCTTCGCACCCAGCTCACGGCTGCTGTGTCCTCCCTTGAGGACGGGCAACGAGCTTTGAGCTCCGACGCGGCAATCACCACCGACACTCTTCGGGCAGCATCAAGCGCATTCTCACAGTACGTCACTGCTTTAGGACGGATTGGTCAATCCCTACCTAAAGACCAGCAAGAGTTCATGGTCCCTCTGGTAAAGAGCTATCACGACGCTGAATCCGTGGTGCGCATGATTCAGAAGACAATTGATAGCTCGGCGGGTGTGAGTGAAAACATTCCGCATGCGAAAACTATTTGGGCTGCGCGCGACCGCGTGTCGTCGTCGACTGTTAGCCTGATCGGATCGGTACAGGCACTGCCCGATAGCCGGCCAATGGGCATAACCATCGTTGCAGGGCTGGGTGGGCTGACCCTCCTATTGTCCATCATCTCTATGCTTCTGATGCGGTCCATCACCAGTAGCCGCACTGAGACAATTGAAAACCAAGGGCGCCATCAAGAAGTTTCGATCAGCACTAGGTCCAAACACCTCAAGCTACTCCTCGATGAAATTGAGTTGGTAGGTCAGGGGCGTCTGAATACAAAGCTCACCGAAGACAACGAATCCACAAAGGATATCGCCAAGGGTCTCAATAAGACCTTCGGGAAATTTGCAACGATCCTGGATGAGGTTAAAGAAACAATCATCGGATTGTCAGCAGCCACAGAGCAAACGCTGATCACTGAGCAAAACGTGGCGCAAAACCGAGCGGAACAAGACAAAGCCATCGAGCATATCAGCCAACTGTTTGGTGACTTGTCTCAGTTCATCAATCAGATCGAAGGCATGACGCTCGGCACTCAGCAAATCTCAGACGACATGGGGCGCAAGGTTGGCTCCGGTGAGATCGCGGTTACCCAGGTTCACGACAACATTCTCGAACTGCAGCAGCAAACACTCTCTATCCAGCATCGCTCCAAACACATGATTGAAAGCTTCCAAGACTTGGAGCGTATCGCTGGGGTCGTAGCTCAGGTATCCACCAAATCGGCAACGCTTTCCTACAACGCAATGCTTCTGGCTGATGAGCTCGAAGACAAAGGCCAGTCAGTTCGGATCGGCACTGCGGCCAAAGCCATGGCTCGTCTCAGTGAAGAAACAAAAGACGCCGTAATTCAAATCACCGTGCAGCTCAAAACGATGAATGACGCTGCCCGAGAAAACCAGTCGGCTGTAGACCGTGCACAACGTGAAACCGACAAGCTACGAGACCGTTCCAACCTGGCACAAGACGCTTTGAAAGCTATCAATGAGTTGGCGCAGGGTCTGTCACAAGGTGCACAACGTGCGATTGAAGAAACCAGACAGCTCAAAGCCAAATCCGGTGACGTGAGTAATGTTGTGGACAGCGTTAATCAGTACAGCGCTGACAACAGCGCAGCAAGCGAGCAAACGGCGGTCGCTATTAAGAACGTAAACCGTCAGGCGCAAGACCTGCAAAGCACCATCGCTCAATTCAGCAAGGAATGATGATGACACGCCTCGATGCCCCGGCAGAACTGGACATATTTGGACGGTGGTTGGAAACCATCGAGGCCAGATTCTCAATTCAGATTGATGAGAGCCGTCAGGGTGCGCTGAAAAGCGCACTCGAGCGCCTGGCCGAGAGCATGGGCACGGACCTCGCCGAATTGGACACCAAACGGAAAGGTGGACTCATTGCTCCTGAAACATGGGCATTGATACTGCACCTCGCAACGAATCACGAAACACGTTTCTTTCGGTCGTTACCAGCCACACAGCGGATAGTTGATATCTGCCGTCAGATCACAGCCCCTAAGGTTCTTTCAGTCGGATGCTCAACAGGCGAGGAGCCTTACAGCATTGCGTCAGCTCTGCTGGACGCTGGTCACCCGACATTCCGAGTGCACGGTACCGACGTCTCTTCGGTCTGCATCAGTACTGCACGAGAGGGGCTCTATCCGAGACATCCAAACGTAGGAACTGTCGCGGCCGCGCCCACCAAAGGGGACATGATGAGGTTCCACCGTTTCGTCCGAGAGATGGTCACCTTTGAAGAGCACAACATCCTGATGGATCGTCCGGTGTTACTGACCAATCCAGACATCATCATCACGCAGAACATGCTGATCTACTACAGGACAGAAACGAGATACGAAATCCTGAACCGTCTAGCAGCGATGCTTCCGGCTGGCGGTCACCTGATTACCGGTCCCGGGGAAACTCTGAATTGGTCGTGTCCAGGTATCTCAAGAATTCCTAATAGCAACCCGAACGTATTCCAAAGGTCTGTCGATGTCTAACAAACTACATACCGCCAAACTGACCTGGCTGCTGGCCCCCATTCAGAAAAGCGTCGACACGACCAAGCTTCAGCTTGATGTGTTCCATAAGAAAACCAAAGCTTTAGCTAACCCGCCGGCCGATGCAGAAGACATCTGGTATGAAAATCAGCGGAAACATCGAGATGAGGCGTTCGCGAAAGTAGAAGCCGAAGTCAAACACATCCACGCGTCCTTGGATGTCGCGGAATGCATCGGTGGGAGCGCTTTAGCCCTCGAAGTCAAGATCATCATCAACAACGTCTCAGATCAAAGGATTGAGTCGCACAAGATCGAGCTCGCTCTGATCTCTGTTTTGGGTGGGCTACTCACCATTCCGAAATACATCGGGATGGTTATCGACGGTGCCCCCGACAGCGCTGGCATTCTGGCCAAGCAGATCAACGAGCTTCGAGAGTTGCGAGGGGTACCGCTGCTCGAAGAGGACAACTTACTACCACCCGATGTTGAATTTGTTTACGTAGAGCCACCCCTTCGTAACCGCAATGCCAGTGAAGAGCAGCGTCAGGAGGTATTCGGAAGATCGCCTAAACGATTCCAGACCGCCTTCAGCTCGTACATGACAAACCAAAATAAGACAGCGATCAGCGAGCTGCGGGATGTCCTGCGGGATCTTCAAGCTGTCACATACGACCTCGAGGTAGGCTGCTTTTGGTGGATTGGTGAGTGTCTAACGGAAGCCTTGGCACTAGGAGCTATTCGTAGTGGCAGCGACACGCTCTCCAAAATCCGAATGCTCTCGGTGGCGATTCAGAAAGCGGACAGCGACGGGGAGGAGGGCGCTAAAGCAACCCTGGGCGTAGCGCGATTCAAATCGTTGCTGTCGGTGCTCAGCATGTCTACCAAGCTCCCGACTAACATTGAAAACGTGTTGGCCGTTTTCAACGTACGCAAATCAGTGGACGCAAGTTCGCTCGCAGATCTTCAGGCTAGGATTGAAGCTGCGAGTGCTGACTCGATTAAGGACGTTGTCGTCGAGCTCCGCCCATTACTGGAGACCTCCATGGTCTCGCTAGGTCGAGCAATTACCAGCAAGTCACCACAGACGTTTGATGCACAGATCGCTTCCTTCAGGACGTCAATCCGCCAGGTAGCTAGCGTCTTCTACATGGTGAATGAGAGTGAGATGGCAGCGGTCGCCGCAAAGTCTCTGGCACGCGTAGATACCATCGACAACGTAAGTGATTTCACATCTGGGATCATCGAAAGCCTCAAAGCGGATTTCATGTTCCTGGACGAACATATCCGCCGGCTAGATTCAAACGAGAGTATCCAGTCATTACGAATCCCCGGAGTGAAGCCCGACGTAATTGCGGCTGTCGTCGAGCAGTCCATCCAGGAGCTGACTCTGACCCGCCGGTCGATCACGGATCACCTTGATAGCGGTTCAAGCATCGAGGATCTCAAAACGGGTCTTAAGCGCCTTGTAGATACAGGGGCCGCCTTGAGCTTCACCGGTTTGACAAGAGCTGGCTTGATACTCAACGGTTCGTGCCAGGGTTTCCTATCGCAGATGAGCGACCAAGGGATCAAGCAGAACACCGCGATTGAAATGGCCGCTCGTGCACTCGTCGCAGTTGAAGGGTATCTCGCAGCAATCCTTTCCGGGATAGAACCATCGCCCACGCTTATGGCTAAGGCCGAGGAGGCATTGGGCGAGTTGGGCATTCAGGTCGACCACGTCGAGGTTGTGTCCACGTCGGATCTGATGGATAAGTTCGAAGCTGCACTCACCACTGACGAAGGCCATGAAACTGCTGAAAACCACTTCCTGTCGGAAATCTTCGAGCTTCGGAAAGTTTTTGAACAGGTCCTTCCGAAACCTGACGTCCGTGATCGTAGAACGATGGACGCGTTGTACAAAGCGTCCGAACGTCTCGCTATGGGCGCTAAGCTGTATGGTTTCGACTCCTTTCACCGGTTGGCAAGAGCACTTGGTGCTTACAGCCAGTCTGCGAACAACCAGTCGAGAGAGGAGAGCTTTGACCGAACTGCAGCCGATTCTCTGATCGCTAGTGCACTCCAAATGACCTTCCGGTGTATGGATGAATATTCCGCCCGGGGCAAAGTCTCAATCTTTACTAAAGACATGGAGAACGCACTCCTCGCCAAATCTGATCCTTCGATGGTTCAGGCGTTAGCGGTTGACCAAGTCACAATTGCTGATGTTGTGCCTGCGGCCGATATCAGTGGTGACCATGTACTCATTGGCGAGCTCGTTGAGAATGGCCCGCGCAATGAAATGCGTGAGTATCCAGAAGGCGTCGATGGTGGACACATCGACATGTATCGAGAAGAGTTCGCCATCTACCATGCGATCCTCATCTCCTTCATCGAATCCGACGCTACCGCTCTGACCCGCGACGTTTGCCGAGCCGCGCATTCCCTCCACGGGATTTCAGGCTCTGTAGGTTGCGATGTGCTTCATGAAGTCTATGGGGTTCTCGAATCCCGCCTCGACGTGATTGCCACAGCTGGACAGGCTCTGACCACTGATGACAAAGCTCAGATTCGACACCTGCTCGATGAAACTCAGGGCTTCATGCTGGAATTTCCATGGACAGTAGAAACCCCGCGTTTAGATATCTGGGTATCAATTGCTGCAAGCATCGGTGAGGAGATTGAAGAAGCGCAGTTCACGGAAGTGCAGGAGCGCCAACATGCATTGACTGATGTCATGCAGGTCGAATACAGCTCAGAGAGCCCAGAGCATTCGGTATCGCAGGATCAACTGTCGTCCTTCACAAGCTCCGAAAAGATTCCGCATGCAGAATCTTTCTCCGTCCCGCAGCCAGAGGAAGAATGCTCGGTTACCGAGAAAAATTCACCAGCTGAGATTGGTGAAGAGTTTTCGCATGCAGAATCTTTTTCTGCCGATACGTGGAAACCATCCGAATTGCCTTCGAGCGGGCCGATCCTGGCCGAAGCCCCAACTGCCGAACTACGTCCTGAGTACAACGATGATTATCAGTTCTATTTGGATGAGACCGAGGACGTATTTCCGGACCTAGAAGCCAATGTGGCCGCATGGCTTGGGGACATGACCAACAAAGAACTTGTCGTCACCATCAAGCGGAACATGCATACCCTCAAGGGTGCTGCACTGATGGCTGAAGCGGGTGCAATCGCCGCCTTGACTCACTCGATGGAGGATCTGTTCGAAAGCCTGTCAATCAAACTCATCAGCCCAGGGGAGGAATGTGCGGAGCTCGTACGGCACGTGATGGATGCCATCATGTCGATGACAGAGGAGATGAAGCTAGGTCGAGCCTATCGGATCCCGACAGCGCTCATCGAATGTCTCGAGCAGTGCGTTAGCACGAACAAGATTGATCTGACTCTTCTCTATGCAGCCCCGGCAGTTGAGACGACACCGGCCGAAGTGATCGAGAAGGCTCCACCATCAGATCCTGTATCTACTGCAGCGAGCCAAACGCCGGTAGTTGTCGAAACTACGCCTGAGGAAAGTGAGTCAGAGACTGTCAGCTCAAGCGCAGATCTTGGGTTGGATGGGGCTGAAGCTCAGGAGACTGAGGGCAAACCTCAACGTAAAAGAAGAGGTGGCCGCGGCAAAGGCGGTAAAGGCCAAGCGCTTACCAGCAAGGCAAGCGCTGAAGATCCCGCTCAGGATATCTCCCCGGCTGGTGACAGTAGCGCGGAGAATGGTGATCAGATCCCCGCAGTAGCGATTATTGAAGCGTTTGGTGAGGACCAAACTTGGACCCCTCCGGCACCAGAGATCGAGCAAGCCGAAACACTGGTGGACAACCACCAACTCAGCACGACCGAAAATGTCGTCCTGCCTGAGCCTTCTTCGAACCTCGATCATGTTGATGATGTAGGAGAACGTGTTTCCGAAACTGAGAAGGTAGCTGCATTCGCAGTTAAGCCTTCTGAAAAGATTCTGCATGCGAAATCTTTTTACGACGATCCAGTCCGGGCTGCTTATGCACGGGAAGCATCCGAAAATTTCGATAAGCTCCACTCACTAGACCTTGTTGATGATTTTGGGGGGCAGGAGTCGATCGTCAGCACAGCGGTTTTGGATATGCTGGCGCGTGAGGAAGCTTCTCAAGGTGAAGATGGGAAAAAATCCTCAGGTGGAACCTCCGAAAAAATTCGAGTTGACCTGCGCCACCTTGAAGCCGCAGCGGAGAAAGCCAGCGAGCTCATCGCTGTCCGCTACCGTCTGAATTCCCTTAACGAGGAAGCTCATCTGCGTCTCACTGGCGCAAGGGAGCTCCTTGAAGCAAACAGCCTTCAGCATGGTCAACTCACAACGGCCCTCCGCAGCTACTTCAATAATCAGCCTCAAGCTCGAAAGAACGAAGACGCTGATGAAGCTGACCTTGAGCGGTTCAACGATCTATCCGCGATGCACGTTGCGATGGGGGCTCAGGTTGATGAGGTCCGTGAGCAGGTCCATGAGATCTTTGCCTTTATCCGTCAGATGAGGGCCACGTTGAACGAGCTCGATCCTGCGCTGACTGGACTGCAAAAAGACCTGCTCCACTCGAGACTTGTTCCATTCCTGAACGCCAGGCAAAAACTGTTTGGAGCGGTTACCACTGCTGCTAAGGCGACTCATAAGGAAGTCGAAGCGAGCATGGAAGGTGAGCAGGTCATCATGGACAAGATGATGCTCGACGCCATCGCCGACCCGCTGACCCATATCTTGCGGAACGCGATTGATCACGGCATCGAAAGCCCTTCGGATCGAATTGCGCGAGGCAAGCCCGCGACTGGTACGGTGAAGATCAAAGCCTACCGTCGTGCGAAACACATCATCATCGAAATCCGTGACGACGGTCGGGGGATCGACGTGGATGCAGTCCGCCGTAAAGCGATCGAGATGAAGATAATCAAAGAGAGCGACCAACTAAGCCCTCAGGAGATCATGCGGTTAATCACTCATAGCGGGTTCTCTACTGCAGCCAAGGTCACCCAGGTTTCAGGTCGAGGGGTGGGCATGGATATCGTAGCTTCGGCTGTAGAGAGCCTTGGTGGCCGCCTGTACATCGACAGCCATGCGGGCAAAGGGACCTCGTTCCTTATCGAGCTTCCGTTCACCATCGGTTCGAACAAGGCAATGATGGTTAACTCAGGTAGCCAATGGTTTGCTATCCAAAGTTACTCGATGCGCCAGGTACTTCTAGTCTCTCGTGAGGAACTGGCCGCACAACGAGCGTCCAACGGTTATGCAACCGTGACATACGAGAATCGTGCGTTTGATGTAGTCCATCTCGCAGACCTCGTTGCAATGCCTGAGTCTCGCGGCGGCGACCACAAAGAGGATGAGGTCACCCTCATTCTATGTGAGCAGGGTGATGATCGAATCGCAATTGAAGTCGCTAAAGTCGACTCGATGCCAGAAATTCACATTCGCAAACTTGAAGGCATCCTGTCCAACGTTCGAGGAATTGTCGGCGAAACCGAGATGCAAGACGGCAGCCCGGTCTTTGTCCTCGATGTGATGGAGTTGGCCCGACTCAATCTTAAACTAGGAAAACATGGCTATCAGGTCCGTCAGAATCGTGTGCGCACGATGAAACGGGAAACGAAGCCAACGGTTTTGATCGTCGATGACTCCCGTAGCTATCGAACCCAACTGGAGCGAATTTTCACAAGTTTTGGGTATGCGGTTGTAACTGCAGTTGATGGGCAGAATGCCCTTCACAAGCTGCCCTTGGACCCTAAGCCCGATCTGATGATGGTCGATGTCGAAATGCCGAATATGAACGGATTTGAGTTCACTGAAGCGATTCGGAAGAAGCCCGAGTACGACGACACTCCGATCATCATGATCACAACACGCACCGGCTTGGAAGATAAGGCCATGCGGGCAGGGGTTACGAAGTACCTTCTTAAACCATGTGACGCCCCAACGTTGCAGCAAGCTGTAAACCAGATCAAAGCTGAAAAGAGCCAAAGTGAGGTAGCAGTATGAGAATTGGTATCGTCAGCACCAACGAGGTTCAAAAAGCACTGTTTGCTGAACTCCTCTCACCGCTAGTCGGTGAGTTGACGAATTACGACATTACGCATGCGAAAAACGGCGATCTCGAGATCAGCAATGTCCATATCTTGCTGATCGATATGAGTGACCAGAACGTGGTTGACTGTGAAGAGGTCATGGACGCCCTGGGCCGAGAAGAACCTATCTGCCTCGTGCACGACAAGGATCTCTACAGCATGCAGCCCCGTGAACGCCTCTCATGGCGCAACCGGACGATCGAGGAGATCAAAAAGGCTATCCCCGATCTGGCGAGCGAATTGGATGACAAGAAGGACGAGGCCGACAACAAGAACATCCCTGACGTATGGGTCATCGGTGCAAGCTCGGGTGGTCCTCAGGCTCTGCGGCAATTCTTTGCTGACCTTCCACGTATGCCCATCTCGATTTTGGTCGCGCAGCACATGTCTGAAGCCGGATATGGGCAGATGCTGGCCAGGTTGAAGGATGTTGCCTCTCGTTGGAGCGTGCACTCTGCAGAGACGGGGATGAAGATTAAGCCGAACTCCGTCTACCTGGTACCGCGGGACAATACGATCGAAATCAGCTCAGGAGTGATCACCCTGCAGGCGTATAGTGCGCAGTCTGTGTCATTCAACCCCTGCATTGATGCCGTGATTAGATCGGTTTACGAATGCCATCCTCAAGTCGGTGTGATCATCATGTCGGGAATGGGAATGGACGGCTCTGGTGGTATTCGAACGATTAAAGGTAAAGCCAAGATGATCATGGCTCAGGACCATGAATCCTCCGGGGCCAAGAGCATGCCTGATTCAGCGCGTAACACTGGAGCAGTGCAGTTCTCGGCCCCGCCTGAAGGCCTGGCCAGAAAGCTGGCTCAACTGTATGGGCAAAAAACCTTCTAAAAAAATGGCCACCCTGAGGTGGCCTTTTTCTTACCTGCTATCAACTGGTGGATGCTGATTTCATGCGATCCGATTGACCTCATCCGCCATCAAGCTACCGATCGCCGTACGTTGATCTTCAACACACTTAGCTGCAACGTCCTTCAAAAGATCGAGTGCCCCCGGACTCGAAGAAGAGATCAACTCCATCAAAAAATCTAGCTGTTGCTCCGATGAGTCGGGGTAGCTCGCCGGGAGAAAATCGACTCTAACAAGGGTCTGGCTTCCCAGTTTGGTGCTGACCTGAATGCGTTCATTCGGCATTCGAGTAGCAAAATTGCGAAGAAGGGGAGAGGTAATAATTTGTACGCTTTGCATGGTGTGGCCCTCATGTTGAGGACCACTTTAGAGATGTTACGGCGTGCCAGAAGCCTTGCCTATGCACCACACATCTGAGGTGTACAGAACCCCATGATCTCGTCGTACGATTTGCAGCACACTACTGGTACCCACCATACGAACGTGTAGATCTCTTCGAGAGATACAGGGTAGAGACGCATCTGAGTGTCCAGCAACAAACTCCCAGCTGAGAAGCCCACTGTGACTCCAGGTGAAGTCTGTTGCAGCTTCCCAACAGATAGAGAGGCGTTGAAAGGGAATGATCCAACAGCAAACCCACTGACGTGGATTGCTCGGTAAGCTGCCTTGCCGGCAGCGATCGCCGCGTTGTCGTTATGGTCAGCCATTTGCCGTGGGTAGAGTGGCCCCCAGTTTGTGCCGATACAAATCTCGGTACCGAAAACGGACACATTGGATGTAATTGGGTTCGTACAAGCCAGCATCCCAAGCGCCGACGCAACACCAATGTCTCGACAGCCAGTGTTCCAGGTTGGATCTAACTCAGTGTCGTAAATCAGTTTTGGGAAGCAGCTTGGCAATGCTTGGTTCGCAGCTTTCAACGCCTGAGCTTGCAGGACGTTAGACGCAGCGCCACATATGTCCAACATGCTCGATGTGGGAACGTTGGTTGATCGGGCTTTGTCGACGCCGCAGAGCTTGCAGCTCTGAAACGCCATTGCTATGTCGATTGCCCAGTCTGGAAGCTCCCAGAGGCGCACATGCATTGATGTGTAGTCATTGTTGTCTGTACCCACGCTCAGCGGGCCGCCGATAGGTTGGCCGAGAGCCGTGTCGCCGCCGCCCTTGATCACTTCACATAAAGCGACAGGTTGGTAATGAGAGACAATGAGGTAATCCTCGCACCACCAGCAGCATGGCCCATAGACCATATAACTCAGAGTTAAAGGATCAATCACGAGCAACGTTGCTAGCGAAGCGTTGAGGGCTTGAGCGTCCTCGGGCTTGAGGGTAAGCCCCGCGGCTGCAGCCATACCTGTGACGGCTGACAGTTTGTTGAACTCACGTCGGGTAAAGGCCATTTCCATCTCCAAATGGAATCTTTCCCTAATAGTGGCCTTCGGGTGCCCTAATTCCGTCAGTTCAGTGCGAATGACATTCCTCGAAACGGCACGCTCACCAATGGAGCTTGGCCATCAACAGCCGTAGCGTCTTGGAATGAAGGGTTCATAACGTGCACAGTAGGGTCAGAGTCATCCATCCGCACAACAACCAAGACCCGCTCAGCGTCTGTTTGCGGGCAACGGCCTGTCACATAGACATCGTGCATGGACACATATGCACAGATACGACTCCGGTAACGATCGGCTCCGAATTGACCTTCTCGAGGCTTTAGGGCGACCAGTGCACCCGAAACGTTCATGGACATGTCGTGCTGCACTTCGAACATCAGATCACCAACCTGAGCCTGGCCTTCAGTGCTCCATACATCGCCTTCAAAGGAGAAAGCGGAATCACCAGACTCACCCATTTGAGTTTCAGCCTCGATCATTCGCTTGAACTGTTCGAGAGCTCTGGCGGCAAATTCCTCTGCGTTCAAATGTGCAGGTAAGGTGACATTCAACGTACCGTTCAGGTTGACAGGGATAGCAACGTTTTGGGTTTGACCGATATCTGGTGTGTTCATGATGATGCCCTTGAGATAATGCTTCGAGTATCTGCTCAATCGCCTGTGCCACTAGCGGAGACTGCATATTTGGGGCAGTGACAGGCCACTATTAGGTCATTAGGAACTGGAGATTGTGTCGTGTTTGATGTGCCATCGAATGTGATCTGGATTGTCGGCTTGGTTTTGCTTGTGTTCGCCCTGGCGTTCCTTTGGAACATGAGGCTAAGCAACCATGCCGCCCCCCTGCCGACAGTAGAAAAAGAGCTTGAGGTATTCAGCTCTGAAGCTGAGGGGAGCACTCGCAGGTACAGGGGAATGCCTGTTCTCGCACCTGCTCCGCCACCTGTAGAAATTATTCTGGATGAGAAGCCGGCAGAGATTGAGATCAGAGCAGAGGTTTTAGAGAGCGATCCAGAAGCCACTCTTGATGACATTCCAGACAGTGACGACGCTGAGCGAATGCTTGATCTGGCGTGGAAGCTAGAGGTCCATGGTGACTTCGAGGGTAGGGACGAGTACGCGTCGATGGTCGCCAACGACTCCGAGGCCTCTCCACGTCAACGAGACCGAGCCCATGCCATGTTGCGCAGAGACAGCATCGCCTGAAACGCCTGGGCGTCATCGGAGGCAGATAAATAACCCTCCGTATGACCCAGCATCATTTGCCCTTCCTCATCGAACAACCCACCAGCCGGACCACGTCGCCACTGGCATGCGGTTGAAGGGACAGTCATAAAGTTCGCGTGAATACGTTGACTGCCATCTGACTCAACCAGGCACCTGGTTTCCATTAGGTCAGCATTTCTCGAAGAACAACGAATCGTGAAGTGGACCTCACCGTTGCTCATCAGATCCGCACCGACAAAAGTGCCCATTACGCCACGAACTTCGACATCAGCGCCCGGCAGAGGAAAACGCATATTCACAGGTCACCCCACATTTCCAAAAGGCTGTCCGCGTATTTGGAATCACGCAGTTTGCCGAGTGCTTGAACTTCCAGCTGGCGAACACGCTCCTTCGACAGATTCATCTGCTCTGACAGCTCGGCCAGGGTCATCTCGCTCGAATCCCCGAGACCGAAGCGATTCAGAAGAACCGTAATCTCACGCTTATCCAGGATCTCAGCCAGAGCTTGAAGAAGGTACGCTCGCGAGCTGTCCTCTTCGATCTCCTTCATGAAATCGTTGTTGGTATCCGTGAGGGTTTCGTGGAGACCGTCCGATTCATTTGAACCGCTTTCCTGAAAAGCAGTGTCGATCGACATCTGGCTGCCAGCAACGTGAACGAGATCCCGAACCAAGTCAGGATCAAGCTTTGTAGCTTTAGCCAGTACTTGGACGGACGCATTTGGATTTTCCCGCAGCATCTCTTTCACCAGACGCAGATGCTTGTGCATCCCCTCAGGCAGTCGGATGGTCTCCTGGTCCGCCAAGTCTCGGTTAATAGAGACCTTGATCCATTGGATCGCGATCGTTGTAAATCGGAAACCCAGTTCGGGCGCGAATCGATAAACCGCACGGGTTAACCCCATATTTGCAGCCGAACGCGCGATTTTTACGTCTGAGAAGCGGTAGCGGTTTACCTGCTGCTCTACGAGACGTACGTTCGCATTTGTGAAAATCGCTGCGCACTTCTCAATATCGCGATCAACACGCATGAACACAGTCCAGGCAGCCAGGATTTCGGAGGCCGGGGCTTCACCAGTGGACGCAGCCTCAAGAATGGAGCTTTGACGTTCGACGATTCCCATACGAAGCTTCTTCATTGCTGCCGGCGGGAACAGGCTCAATTCATACCCGCCAGATTTCAGCAACGCTGGAATCAGCTTTGGTGAAGTCCAGTTCCCGGAGATGATCCCTTCGGCCTTCAGCTTTGAGATTCGGACCTCATCACAGATGAACTTGATCAGATCGCGCGCACGGCTGCTCAACTCTTTACAGTTCACACGGAACTGCTCGGCAGCTCGATTCAGGATGTAGTCGTACGGGAGGATCTCAGACAATTTCTGGCGAAGCTCTTCGCGAACCACGGAGCTAAACAAGGTGCCATCCATACCTTCGGCGGCGTATGCACGCAGTTCCGAAATCAGTGTTTGGATGGCGTTGAGCTTGCGTCGAACCAAGATTGCAAACTCTCGATCAGACGCCGCTTTTGCAGCCTTGCGAACCTTCTTGTCCGAGTAGTCATCGCCCTCTGGCAGCGTTCCGACACGAAGCCACGCCCCATCGTGATAAATCAACGCTACTGCTTTCTCAACATTGTCTTTATCGCCCATTGCGTCCCAGATCTCTTTGACCATCGAGGAGACGATGCCCGAGTCGACCGCGAGAGCTCGAACCAAGTCAAGCTGACCCATGATGATCCTGAAGGAGAGGTCCTTCTCATTCTGGGCAGTCAGCAACCCTTTTGGACCATCCAAAAGAGGAAATGGAGGGGTATGGGTGGGAAAGGCGAAACCTGCACCCAGGCGCGCCTCCTGCGCGCCCAGAGAGGCATTCAATTGCTTAATCGCTACGTTGCTCATCTGTGATCTCCAGAGCCAGGCCTTAAAGACGAACCGGCATCAATACGAAACTGTGTGATGGCAAGTCTCGAGCTCTTAGGAGCGTGCCAGAAGCAGCATCCGTAAAATGCACATCAATCTCTGGAGCCCCCAACGAGCGAATGATTTCGCAGGCAATAGAGCCGTTGAATCCAATTTCCAACGGGGCTGCGTGGTAGTCACAGGGGAGCACGTCATTGGCCATGTCCTCGGCCTTGCCGCCAATCGATTGGATGGCAATAGAATCAGAAGTCACAGATAGACGTACCAGCGAAACTGATCCCTCAGAAAGCAGACCCACACGTGTCATTGCGCCCGCAAGTTCATCACGGGCTACCCGGGCCGCGTCCCCCTTTTCAGCTGCCAAAATGAGCCTGCGATACTCTGGGAATTTTCCCTCGATCAGTTTTGTGTGTAAGACGCCCCCAGCTTTTGTGAAGCGGGCCATGTATCCCGAGGTAGAGATTTGGACCTCGCCAGTGCCAACGAACTGGCATACATCCTCGATGCATGTGCTAGGCAGAATGAAGTTCTGCATCTGGCCGTTTTGCACAGGCACCTCAACCACCCCCATGCGCAATCCATCAGAGGCCGCGAGAGTCATATGTCCGGCCTGAAAATCGAACAGCACACCATTCAGCACCGCTCGCACGTCTGTCCGTGCAGCGCAGAAACCGACTTGATGCAGTGCAGTGCTAATGGTGGACCCAGGAAGCGTCACTTCGCCCTTGCTCTGATCGACCGTGAATTCCATCACGGGAAACTGGTCGGCAGGCAGGGTCGCCAGGGTGAATCGGGAACGCGCCGCCGAAATAACCAGTTTCTCTTCAGCTACATGAATGTTGACCACAGCGTCCTTTGGCAGAGCACTGATCACTTGGTCGAACTTCACGGCTGGCACGCATACCGAGAAACTTACGCCTGGGTAGCTAAACAGGTCGGCGGGAACCGCAAGAGACATCTGCTTATGCCCGTTATGGGCCGAGAGGAGAACCTTTTCTGAGCTCACCTCCAGCAAGATATGGCCATACACATCGGTGGCTTTCTTTTGAGGAACGCGGGCGACTGTTTTGAGGAAAGGAGCCAGGTCTTGAGATTTGATCGAGAGTTTCATGGGCAATCCCGGTGAGAAGGTATGCCTCATGATCAGCTGCAATATCTTGTGTCAGAAGCAGATGGGATTGATCAAAAAACGATCAGCCTTCCTATCCGTTATCCCGGAAGCTTTTTCGCGACTTATTAACAGCCTTGTCCACGGCTTTTGTGGATAAGCCCAGTCGCAGGTCACATGGCCTCAATGAGGACCTTGCTGAATGCTTTGGTGGCCAGCGCACCGTCTACTTTGAACGATGACTTCTGAGCGAAACGAGCCATATCACTTGCAATACGGCGGGAGTAGCCGACCTGCCCCGAACGGTCGAAAAGGACAGCAAGTTGCACATAGGCCTCAAGCCGCATTGCATCGCTTGAGAACGCATAAAAATCCTGGGGAGGAGGGTACTCACCCTTACCCGCTTTGACGATGACCTCAAACAGGACGCCCATGTCTTTGGTGTTCAGACCACTCACCCGGACAGCGGCGCGCTGAAGGAAAGCGTTAGCATCTTCAATATGCCCGGTTGTTGCATAACTGATGGCAATTTGCGCAACGGCCATGGTGCTCGCCGGCTGATCCGAATAGTAATTGAGTAGTCCCTCTCTCAACGCTGTTGCGCGCTCCATGTCCCCTGTGGAAAGGAGCGTGAGAAGACGTTGCTGCAGCGCCTCCATATAGGCAGGTTTGTCCTGCTCACTGAGCGTGGTGAGAGACAGCGCTATCGCCTTCTCATCGGTTGACCTCGCTGCTAACGCGGCAATATGTCGAAGAGCCAAAAGGCGCGCTTTCGTGTCCTGAACCTTTATCGCGTCATCAATCGCGATGTTGAAATGCTTCTCCCGAGCTGCGTTGATGGCGGTGCCAGCAGCGACATAGTCATCATTCGGGATAAGGCACATGTAGGTCTCAGCCTGGTTCCGCAGCTTGACGATGCCGTTGGGGTCGGCAATGCCTGCACCTTTGGCTAGCGCCGAAGTGACTCGCATTGAGTCGTCACGATTTATCCCGGGCTTCTCCGCCTCCACGCTCTTCGCTATCAAATCACCGATGCAGGCCTTGTCTGCGTGCTCAAAGCAAATTGCCTTGGGTGGAGCAGTTACCCACTGAGGATCTGAAGCGCAGCCTGCGAGCCCAGCAAAAGCGAAGAGCGCCAAGGATTGTTTGAACATTACTCAGCCCATTCGATTCTGTGAGCGGTTTTCCCCTGCTCACGAGCCAGTGCGAGAAGCCGATTTGCCAAAGCTGAGTTCGACTCCTCTTCGACGCTGACGACGAATACGTGCGTTCCCTTCTCAAGCATGGCGCTCGCGCAATTATCAATACTCGGGGAAGATCCGTAAACGCGAATAGGGAGGTAACGACTCACTGCGTAATGCTGCACAAGCTCCGCCAATCCAGACTCATCCGACACGTAGATCTCATCAGGAGAGCGATTTTGGAAGAGGTGATCAAACGTATGATAAATTTCCTGACTGCATAGGCTTACGTCTCCGGACAGCACTACACGTCTGAGTTCAAAGCCAGGTTCACTTGCTTCAACGAGCCGTGCATAGATGCTCGCCGCTACAGCGTCGATCAAGGGAATCCCGGTGGTGCACTTTGGCTGGAGCAAAGAGTCGCGGAGTGCCTCCTGGTTTTGAACCAGCTGCATCCACATCCCGGCTCGGATCAACCCGAAGCGTACGTCCGCCCAATCCTCACGAACGTTCCCTTGGTCAATCGCCCCAGTTTCCAGCAGAAAATCATCAGGGTCAGTCTGCTCAAGCAGGAAACGCCGATAACACTCATCAACACCCCGAAACTTTTCAGACTCGACGAAGTGCATGAGTGAGCAGCAGAGCTCGCCATCAGGTGAATCCGGAGATCGATACGCTTTGAATGGAAGAATTGCGTACGGGTCGTAGGTGGGTGTTGTCGATGATTCCATGACTTATCCGATCGTGCGGGTGTAGCGTTCGTGCAGTTGAAGAAGCCCAACTGCCGCAGCGGGAACAGCAGAACCATGATGTGCCTGTTTTGCGAGATCTGCCACCCAAAGTGGGGGCTCCAAATCCTCTCGGGTCGTTCGTGCTTTCAAGTACCTGGTGCATTCAGCCATTTGATGAGAAGACAGATGCTCGGGAGACTCACGCCAGACCATTCGCACAGCGAGGTCCAAAAATCGCGAATCGCTACCCCTTGCGGCTACCCGTAGCCATTCGGCGGCTGGGGCTGAGTGCAGTTCCCTCATAAGTGCTTGGTCCTTTGATGAGAAATCGCCGGCCCACAAGCGGTGATAGGCGTCAGCCGGCTGAGATGGAAGCTCAAGAACTGGCGCGTCTTTCAGTCGGGCTGCAATGAACCCTGCCGCACGGAGGCGAGCAATGTTCTGCTTAACGTATGAAACGTCGATCTGAAGGCGTCTTGCATCCTCAGGACGAACCGATCTCAAAGGTGCACAGAAGGGGAATCGATTTAGAGGTACCCGCACCAATGGCTTGTCCATCTGTTTAGCATTCTGCCTGACAAAACCCTGATATGACGTGATCTCGGGATCCGTAAGCTGCGTCAAATCTGCCTGTAAATCCACGACAAAAAGGATGTCCGGATACGTGATATCGATACCGACAGGCATACCCAACACAAAGCCCCGATCTGTCAGTAAAGAGGGGTGAACAAGGAAACTGGGCATAGAGCTATCCAGGTCGCTAACTTCCCCATCATCAAGGCCTAAGGCGTTCTTGATACGATCGATGGAAGTCATGCTCAGTGCGTGGGACATGAGCTTGGGACAAGCTTTCTGAACTTGCTCAACCAGGTCTCGGATTCGAACAGCCCTGTTCCCGCCGCCCACCTTCAGATCCCACATCAGGAAATGGTGAGTCGCGTCAAATCTCATAGGTGATGGGCCTGTGGGCCATGGGTACTCATCTGGCCTGAGGATGTGGATTGCTCGAAGAAGAGTATCGACGTCAAGGAATTGAGTTCCTACGGGGAGGCCGATGCACGGATAGGGCAGCAGGTTGCGATAAAGCCCGTATCGAATGTATGGATCGATCCGTGTCGAGGTACCGTAACCCACGTGAAGGCAGTCAGGCTCAGAAAAATGTTGGTGGGCTACTCTCGCCCAATCCAATTCACTTACGCCGCCCACCAGATCCATGGATGAAAGCTCTGATTGTGAAGCGGCATCGATGTCGACGTGTACATCGTCACGCAGCGCCACATTCAGTTCCTGGGCGCGGGCGGCATCAGATCCCGTAAACATCAGGGAGTCATATCGAACAATCTGACCCTCGGCAGCAGACTTGCCCGCGGTAATGGCATCGTAGAAATGAATGGCTGACATTTTTGCTCCTCTGTCTCCCTAATAGTGGAGACGAACTGCCCCATTCAGAGGATCTGTGGCGATCTCATTGTCAAAAAGGTGAGGGTGTTTGCGGATGACTGATTGCATCCCAGCGTTATACTCGCTGGACTACTCACCTGAAGTGTTAGCCCCGTGGCCCCAATCATTACCGCGAAAGAAGCAGTGCTTGAAGGCGATACGCTTGTGATGCTGGTGAAGAACCAGCAAGTTCATCTTGGAACCGCTCGAACCATTCCCGCGCTGAGGGCGCGTATGATTCTTTGTGGGCTTCCCGTAACGAACGGCGAGGTTATTGGTGCAGTAGGGGATGAGGATCTTTCGACGCTTCAGGATTTCACCATCTGCCCGGCATGCGCCTCAGAATTCGTCGCCCACCTGAGGGATGGGATGTTGGCTCGGGTTCGGGCTGCCCAGCTGGCCATCCAGCCGCCCCTATGCGCAGAGCGGCGGCATTTCGAGGCTAATCAGCTTCAGTTGTTCTGACCTTGCATTGGGAAATGGTGGGTCATCTGCTCGCCAGATTCTAAACTGACTGTGATCCAGTTCCGATCCGTAGACCCGGTACGAATCAACTCCCATACAATATTCATTGCTGCTGTCGCCACGGTGCGATTTATCAGGCAATCCTGAGCAGCGATAGATTCCGCAGCGGAGCAAGACTTGGTGTTGTTGTCGGCCATTTCCGCAATTTCGGGATAATGGTCGAACACGTTCGGGTACAGCTTTCGGGCCTTCTCGCTAAGCGCACCGAAAACCACCTGACCGTGCCGGTGCCCATTGCCCATGTCCAACCACATTGCATTTCTTTTGAACGAGTCGGCACTTTGCAAAACCGCCATCCGAGCGGAGTTGACGTCTACACATGAAATGACGATATCAGCTTGAGAAATCGCGAATCGTGTCTCCTCACAAGGGAAACGGGCGGGGAGGCCAGTCCACTCAAGCCCCAGGTTCAGGTTGTAACGATTGGCGAGGACGATGCTCTTATAGGAGCCTAGGTCGGCGGGCCAGAACCTCTGTCTTACCAGATTCGATTCCCGCACCACCGCATCGTCGATAATCGTCACATTCAAGCCGTAAGGATGGCCAAGGCTGCGGATTGCACAATGAAATGACGCTAGGCAGTCGACAACCTCACTTCCGTTCCCTCCGGCACCCAGCACGACAATGCGGATAGGTTTGGTTGTCCAATCATCTGGCGCTTTAAATCGGGTTTGGACCGGCAGCGCCTGCACAACCGCGCTCATTCCTCACCTCCTGTAACGAACGCATCCTTGAGGGTTAGGTGGACTTTCTTTGAAAGCACTGGCATCAACTCACGCGGTGGAAATGCCTTCGCGCCTGACTCCTCAAGGGACTTGTAGAAAGCCATCGCTTGCTCATAGCTGTCGGTGGACTTGAGCACCCGCGCTCCACCCATATGTGTGTTCACGCACTGGAGCACAAAGCGCTCCCAGCCGGGGATGCTGCCGATGGAGTTATCCTTGGGCACATCACAGTTCCCGGTGCAAAACGAACCTGTGCTGTACATGTTGCCGAGCGGTGCAAGAAACAACTTGGTGTCCGGGGTAGGGCGTGCCTTCCCCTTAAAGGCGTAGCAGCGCAGTTTTCCGGGCGTTGCGATGTAGATCAGACCCGGGATAGGTGCCTTGTAGGAAGCCCCCTTGAACAGGACGTCGATCACTTGCGGCGCGTTGTACCAGACAAGCATGCAACGGGACTTAACTAAAATTCGGGTGTCGATGAATTCGATGCTGCTTTCGACATTCATCAGCAAGTCGATGAGCACCTCTTTGTCTTCCTCGGAGAATGCGCGACCGGCTCCCAGAGTGAAGCCGCCCTCAACAGGCGCGGGCATCACTTCATGTGATGTGAAGTCGAGGCGACCTGTTCGCTTGTGATGGAATGCGAGCATCGCGCGGGCGGTGACATCGGAATTAAGCATCTGGAGATACCTCGAGTGAAAGCTGGATTCGGCGTAGCAATGCTAAGCACTGATTAGTTCTCTCCATTATCGGGATAGTAACCTGTGCCACCAGCTGCCCGGAGGAAAGAGGTAGCTTGACTGCGACCTCTGAACACTCCTGAAGGTCAGCGTTGAATCCCTCAAGGGCATCCATATGTAGCTCCTCATGTCGCTGACCGGCCAGTATCCAGATGCAATCATAGAATCGGTTGGGACTGTTCTCGAACTCCGCATATGGGTTCTCGTCGTCCTGCTCGCTGCTCACCATCTGGTCGATGTTCTGATGGCTGTCAAATCGCGCGATACAGGCTTGGAGTGCATCACACAGCACTTCAGCCAGCTTCGCGTGAGGCCCACCTTTCGCAATCACTTCCCGGCCCTGGGAAAGCAATTCCTTCATCTCAGTCTTTTGGAAATCGGCTTCGAGTTCTTGACCGTAGGTCAATGAGCCTCTGAAGTTGGTTTCGATATCCGCCATCTGCCAAAGCATTTTCGCAGCTTTAACGAGCGAGTCCATTTCTGGCCCGCCATCATCATTCTCCTCAACGCCGAGCCAATCGAGTTCGGCGACAACGTCGTCCTGCTCGAGCAAAAAGTCGATGATTTCCTCTAACGACTTTCCATCAACATCGTTCTTGTAGCCCTCGTAGCACTCAGAGACGCCGTGGCTGTATTGCCCCCACCAGCCAAACGCCGAGGCTGGGGTATGAAATGGCGCGAGGTAGGTCGACATTGCATCAAGCGTCTTGATCAACAGGACGTGAATCTCATGATTCGCATCGTTAACCTCGGGCCACTCAAAAGTGAACCGGTTACGTTCGTAGGCGTTGAGGTGAAGCTCTGAGCCTACGATGGATAGGTCGAAAGACGTATCAAGGTAGGTGGTACCGCCCTCGATGACACGCTCTTGACGTTGAGGGACGGGGAGAAGGGCGTCTAACGCTACCGAAGTTGCATTCAGTAGGTCGTAACCGGCATCAGAACCACGCGATAGGCATGGGGCGATATCGGACTCAGAAAGTAAGCCCGCCTCCGCAACTGCCAGAGCAAGACCTGCTGCGTAGGGGAGTTCCACCTCTCGGCGGCTAAGATCAAAGATGATCCGATCCGCATCAGGTAGGGCGCCGCCTACAGTGAATGAAACACGGGACTCGATACTCTTGACGACCCTCCCGGTCACCTGATGCAGCCCATATCCATTTGGGTAGTGCAACAAGGGCGACAGGTCAGATTCGTGGACCAAACCTCCCTCAAGAGCTTCCAAGCAGAAAGCACTGTGGCCTTTGTGGTCTACCAGATAGCCGTAGTCACGCATAAACAGTGCGGCAGACCCACTTTGCATCGCAGAGCTTACGTGCGGGATTGTCAGCGCGCTTAGCGGGGCACTTGGGAACTTGAAAGCGTTCCAGGCTTGCTTGGTTTGTGCAAGAGATTCCACAGTCTCACCTGCTGGTTGCGCTCAAGGCAGCAATTGTTGATGTTTTTTTCGGGAGAGGGGGCGGCAGCGCCGCCCGCCCATGCCCTGAGTTGATCGAGCGGATTAACCGCGGTCACCGAAGTTGCCTTGTCGGAACTCATAGACTTGCTTATCTGCCTCGTTGATTGGGTCGATTACCTTCCCGCCATTGAGCTTCGGGAATTGCCGAGCGTAGTGCTTCAGAACGTCACCGGGCTGCATGCTTGGGTCGGGGTCAGGAAGATCACGACCGGAAAAGCGAAACAGACGGGTCAGGGTAAGAATTGAGACTGCCATAAATCCCCCTTAGAACGACGAAGCTGCGGAGCCGTTAGGCGCGGGTGTAGGAGCCGGTGCAGCAGCTTGGCCGCTGCCTTCGTCTTCCTCCTCCCCCTCATCATCGATGGCAGCGGCTGGCGCGTCAGTAGCTTTGGTCGCTACCTTGCTTTTGGCTTCATCGACAGCCTTGGCGGCGAGACGCTCAATTTCATCCAGAGCGTTCAGGCCACGACCGACTACTGCGGATTTGGACGCGATCAATTCTGCAAAGGCCTCCTCGATTTCTTCGGGAGTACCGCTAACTACCATGGGCTTGGCAATCGCGGCACGAAGCTGAACAACCGCTTCGCTGGCACTTTCCGGGGTAGGGCCGATGTCCGGGGTGTAGATCAACTTGACGGCTCCATTACCCAAGCCTTCAAGTTGAATGTTGGCCTTGAGGCCAGAAGTCAGAACGGCGCCTACAGATTGCAGAAAGGTATTCATGGTTGGTTTCCCTAGTTAAGTTGGAGCCAGTTTGTAGTGGCTTAGGCAGTGACAGAACCGTCGTAGGCAGAAATTTTCATCGTCTCCGGCAAGTACCCACTCCAGCTAAAGTCGGTGAAGGCGAGAATGGCTTTGATAAGGTCGTCTGCCTTGCCTGCTGCCACCTTGGCGAACTCCTTCGCCCCCTTGACCTCGTCGAATTTGGACTCGAAACCACTTGCCTTGCAGTCCGCAACGATCCCGGCCTTGGTCAGCGCCTTGAGGTAGCTCTCAGTCATCTTGAAGTGATCAACAGGGTCCATGCCTGCGGCCTTGATGAAGGCGAGGGACTGAGCACCTGGAGTCGATTTTTGGAATTGATCTGTACTATCGCGACGGAAGACTGTGCATGCTGCAAGCTTGGTCAGAATGCTCTGAAGCTCCTCATACGGCTTCTGCGCCAACATTGCCTCAACAGGAGTACGGTCTTGACCGTAGAGGCTGCTCGGAATCCCGGTGGCCTTCTGGAGACGGGCAAGGAGTTCGGACGGCAGATCAGAGCGCATGTCGAGATACAGCGATACGATGCTGATGGCCAACACGTAGGAAGGGTTCCCTTGAATAGCCTGACTACCCATTTGGGAGAACAACGTGAATGCCTCACGCTTGATTGCCTTCTTCACTTCTTGAGGCTTGGCTTGGGCAGTCGATTTTCCACCAGCAGCTTTGGCCGTCGCAGTACCAGCCTTGTCAACATTCTGCTTATTTGGTTCATGGGTGCCCGTGGTAGTCGTGACAGGCGATGCCGTTGCACTCGCGATCAATGCCTTGTACGAATTGTTGTGTTCGGTGTGGCAGGTTTTATTGAAACAGTGCCCACCAACGATACGGCCTTCATTACCCGGCTTCGTACTGACTACAGCGCCGTAGCTACTGCAACTGGTGCAGGCTGCAAACTGTGTGCTTCCCACGCCCTCTGCTCCAGTTTCCTCCAACAGAACGTAGCCATGATCCGGCAGGGTCAAATCGGTGTGAACAACGCCATATTCTTCCTTTGCCTCGATCAGTTTTACCTTGATGAGGTTCTCGGTTTTGCTCTCCCAGCAGCTACGATTTTGACATTTAGCATCGCCCAACGACGTGCCAAACAGATCGCCAAATTTGGCGCTGTTGTGCTCACAGGTTTGGCAATCCGCTGTATCAAACGGCGCTTTGGCGATTACGCCGGACATCTCGTTCAGCCGGTCGCGAGTTGCCGCGACTGTCATGCCACGTTCGATAATCCGCCCGCAGATCAGGCGCTGATCTTCATGAAGCATGGGGGCCAGAAGCTCAGCATGACCCAGCTTGATTTCGCCTTGCACAAGGGCTTCCGCAACCTCATCGCAGCATTTGGATAGCAACACCCGGGCGTCCAGCTTGTGGCGTGCCCAGCCAAGAATAAGACACACCTCGTTGTGGTCGTTGTTGTGATCCGCGAGAAGATCGACAGCGTTGTACGCTTCTTCGATAGGTGTCAGGTCGGCGCGCTGGATGTTTTCGATAGCCGCGGCTTTACGAGCCTCAAAGTCAGTCATCTCACGAATGTTGGCGAGGATATCGTGCAGGCCGAGTTCGACCGAGATATCGAATCGGGAGTTACCAAAAACGACTTCATAAGGCACAGCACCGCCCGGAATTGGACGTAGCAGGATGGGCTGGATTACGCCCTCTGCACGAATGCTTTCCTTCATCTGGGCGTAGCGAGCTTTATTGCGCCCCTTGCGAGGGTCGATCTTGGGATTGCGGCAAATAAGATCAAGACGCACGCGCTGACCAGCCAGAGTCGTCTCGATAGAGTTCGTTGCGGTGTTGGTAGCTGCGAGAGAAAGATTAGTCACGGTTTGGATCTCGTCTGTTCGGAATGGGGTAATTCTTTCGCGGTCAAGGCTGTGCCAGAACCCTCAGTTACCCATCACGAGCAGATACTTCAGATCCCAGAAATAGACCTAAACAGGGTCAGACGCCCCTCTTTTTTTGGGCTGCATGAACTCAGGGATCGATACCCCCGAAAATGTTTCGGGGTCCAGGTGAGGGAATGTATGCACGCGCTTGCGCACGCCCGCACCCCAGTTGTTGACAGCATTCAGCTGAGCGGTAGTCAGATGCCAATGCCGGTGCAGTTTGTTCAACATCGATTTCAAGAAGTCCCGGCGCTCTGGTTTGGTGTGTTCTAAAGCCTCATGCAACCAGTGATTGATGCCAATGCAGCGTTTTACGTTGTCCTCGCTGAAGACCGTATTTCGTTCAGCCGCATTTCGAATAGTACCGGCCACTTTCTTTCGGTTGGCTTCATCGAGATTCCCGGTAGCTCGATAGCCGTCATAAGCCTCGGCAAGCAGTTTTGAGCGGTGATATTGGAATTCTTCCATGAATTCGCACCTCAATCTGAGGTACTGAATTACACGATCAAGTGGGGGCAGGGGCTGACGGACTGGAGTCGGCACCGAGGCTTCAGAGGCTGAGCGGGGAATTGAAGTCGAGCCAGCATCCGTGGGTACCGTGCCGGCGGCCGACGGATCCTCATCGGACACCACTAATAGCGCCAAGCGGGTTACATCAAGAAGACGCTCCTCAGGCGCGCCAAGCATCTTCTTCGCGCAATTCGGGCCCGCGTAAGCTTCTTGCGAGCCGTCAGTGATGACAATGCCTTTGGCGCTTTTGAGGGGGCGGTTGCAGAACAGACATGCTGCAGCCGGAGGAAGATGATCAACACGGGAGTATTGCCACATAAAAAAGTCCTCGGCTGAGCTTGGATCGTTAGAGCACCTTAAGCATTACCGTGTATTTGCCATCGATCACGACAACCTTGGTGCGGTTCGGCTCGACCTGGACCGTGTCGGAAAATGCTTTGTTGGACATTTTCACGACCTGGTTGGCCCCGCAGGAGAGATTTTGGCCTTCAGTGACCCCGTCAAGGTTTGAAACCTGACCAATTACTTCGACAGGTTGCGATCCGTCTGCAGCTTTGGGCAGCGAACGGAGCGACAACAACAGCCCCGTTTTATATTCACCCTCCCGGCAAACATCACGCTTGGTTGCGGTGTCCTTGAACGCCGCCTGGTAGCGATGACTGTCGCGCAGATCAAGCTCATTTTTGGAGCCGTCGATCGCGTAGCTGTACGCCTGCGGCTCCTCGCTTCCAGAAGCTACAGAGACCTGCAACTCGTTATTCGCCGCCTGAACCATTAATGGAGCCAGGCACAGCATGAAACCAATCAAACGCATAGGTGAAAACCTCAAAGAAGATTCTGAAACTTGGTCATGATCAGCTTTACAGCGTGATGGTCACCAAACGTCGTATGGTCAAGCTTCGACTTTTCAGTGGCGGGGAAATTGTTAAAGTCGACCTCGATCACCTCCGGCACTCCCGCCCAGGCGGTAACCAGATCACACTCGAGATAGCCATTACACAAAACGTCGATCAAGAAGGCTTGCTTCCCATCTGGGTAAGAAACCGCAAGGGTTTGAAACATGCTTTCGTAGTAACCCATTGCGTATTGCGCAAGCTCAACCGCCGTCTGACCATCAAGCGCGAACGCAATCGCAACGTTTGGAGCGAAGACCAGCACTGATTTAGTCGTCACAGTGGTACCGCTCGCACTGTCACGCTTACTGGCTGCACGGAGCCGAAGGTGTAGGTTTTCTCTTCCCCAGGCTTGGCATTGAATCGCACATTCAGCCGATCCATGTGGATCAGAGGGTTCGGGGTGCTCAGCTCTGGCTCAGGAACATATGTCCGATCGACCCCCAGGCAGAAGCTGACATTTTCGTCGTTGAACTGCGGCTGGGCCGCGCGCACGAAATAGCCTTCGGGGAAGTAGAAAAGATCACCCTGCTTAACCATGCCGTTCTTGTCGACACCGAGCATCAGTGTTTTTGATTTCTGAAAATCACGCACGAGCACATCGCGGCCGTGGTTGGAAGGCAGTTCGACCTTGATCACATTCCCATAGGTGTCCGGGCTCTGGTCATGAACTTGGATCTCCAAGCGAAAGCCCGTGATCTGCTGCACACCGTTAGGCTGATAGGTGCGCTCATCGCGCCAGCGGGCACCGCACTGTTCAGCTGGTACGTTTGTCATCTCGGTCACAGCTACGGTCCCTGAGTGCTGCTTGGACTCGTACTGGTAGGTAGTCTGCTGAAACTCTGGTTTGCTGGCGCAGCCTGTCATTGCTAAGCAAATGGCTGTGGCACAGAAAAGGGGCTTGAACATGGTCGTCCTTATTTTGCTGGTCGGCGATGGTGATGAAGAATGGATTGGTCCACGATTGTCGAAAGGCCCAGCTCATGCATAGCCTTCAGTGTGTTGGTCAGATTGAGTGGAGGGACTACGCGCACTGAACGGGTGGGCTCGCCAACGCCTGCTACTTGAAGTCCGGCGCACATAAGCAGTGCCGGGGTTGAACTGGTTATGACCTGAGCCGCGGCTTTGAAGGGTTGTGCGGAGGAACCTTCCAGGCCGTAGACAATCACCAAATCAGGAGCCAGCTCGACTAATTGAGCAGATGCAGCATCCACGGTGTTGCACGCTCTTACGACTTCAAAGAGCTCAGCGAGGATCTGCTGAGTGTGAAATGCCTCAGATGGGTCATCTGTCAAAATGAGTGCTTTTGCCATGACTGTTTGCGGTTCTGGCCAATGATTTACCAGAGTCTAACCGCCAAGAATCAGTAAACGAATCCAAAACACCCCTTCGGAATTTCGAGAGGTGCGTTCTGGCTTGCGTGTGGCAATGAACTGGGCAGAGTAGGGGGAACACACTCACAGCTGGCACATCATGTCTGAAGAAAAAGTCGATCCGTGGATGACAACGTACTCCATGCCCGTAGTACCTGCCGGCGAGAGGTACGTGATGCTCAGTGGCTTACCTGAAAAGTACAAAAGAGAGGCCTGGGCAGTAATATCGACGACCAATCCTGCCCTTGCGACTCTCCTAAGAGATCCGGGCTTGAAGACAGTGATGAATTTTTTTGACGCTGATCTGCTGGTTGACGCAAAAGTAGTGCCGACTCTTCCAACCGAAGCCCTCAAGGGCCGTAAACGGCCCCTTGTTTAGAACGGTGCCCCTAGCTCCAGTTTTAGCTCCTCGAAGCGTTTACGGCGCTCCGACGCACTTAGAGGGGTAGTCGACTCCCCAGTAATCTCCCCAAGGGGCGACAGGTCCAGTTCAGCTCTCGGAGGTGATTCAGGAAGCACAACCTCCGAAGGGTCTTTCCCCAGAGCCCCCATCAGAAAAGTAATCGCAGCCAATAGCTGCTCTTTGCCCACATCCTTTGGTGGTCGAGCGATCTGGTGACAGAGATTATCCACCGACTGCTGAATCTCCTCGCTCGTGGGCTTCTCATCCAACAGCCAACTTTTAGCCTGCTCAAGAGGGCTCATCGAAAGCCTCCCGGACGAGGAATCGCAGCTTTGAGACCTGCCAGACGGATCTGCTTCTCTTCAAACGTCAGGGGAGGGGCTGCAGGCGCATCAACGGGATAGAGATTGCCGTAGTCCAGCCCCACCGACGCGAGCGGAGTTTGATTCTCACCCACCGTGGACACGGCAGCTTCCGTATCCGGCAATGAAGCTAGATCACAAAGATCGCCCCCTGCTTCCACGTAGTGATCAGCGAGAGCATCCCAGGTCTCCTTGCAATCACTGTCATTAGCGACATCCCCTTTGGTGACCTTTGCAACAATTGCTGCAACAGCCTTTTGGATATCAGGTTGACTTGGGGCATTTCTTAACCAGGCCTTTGAGCGATCAAGCATTGATGGGCCCTTAGGAGCTTGACGTGTCTGTGCACTCATTGTGGGATCGCTCCGGTGACTGGCGCTGGCCCAGACGTTATCGCCTGGTTTTCAGAAACTTTGAGTGCAAGGTTGAGCCGCTGGTTTGACGTTGAGTGCAGTGCGATCAAAGCAATGGTAGAGAAGGAGGCTATGCAAAGAGTCACCGCCTGTAAGGCGCTGTGATCAATCCAACCCAAGAGACAGGCAAATGCTACATCCAGAGGAACAGCTAATCCGCCCATGAGTAACGTTGGGGCCAGGAGGAACTTGAGACTGGGTAACACGCGAGAGATCACCAATGCGAAAACGCAGAGCGGGGAAGCCGCTACAGTGATTGTGATGACAGTCGCTCCGATGGGAACCGGTGAAAGGGTCAGCATGAAATATCCGATCGCAATGCTTCCGATCAGCATACCGAACAGGAAACAGGCGATTGAGAACCAACTGAAGCGGGTGAGTCGTTGCATGGGGTTAACCTCGTTGTGGATTCGAGGTTATTTGGATACGACCAGGCTTGTGCCAGAAGCGGTCCCTACAAAGGAACTATAGGAAAAGGAAAAACAAAGGAAGGTGGACGATAAACCAGAAGCCACGGGGGCTGCAGCTCAGAATCGTGGAGCAATCCTGACCTCAAATGCGGACCAATCCTGACTAGAAGCCATTTTTGATGGCAGAAAGGTGGGCTAATCCTTACTGTATGAAATGTGAAGGTGCACCAAACCTTACTATCCATACTGAAATCGTGGTCGAATCCTCGCTAGTGACTGAGCCAATTCAAGGGCTAGTCCTGTGGATAAGTAAGGTAAAAACTAGTGAATGCACCAAACCTGACTACAAACATGCACGATACCTGACTACTGTATAAGGCCAGATTTTTGTTATTTGGATGAATAGTAGACTATGGATTACCGACGGGCTTGAGAGTTCCTTACTCTACCGCCCGTTGAATATAGTACCAATCCTTACTAGCGTTAAGCCCAGTGATGCCCCAGGCGAAGGGCTGTCGACCAAAAGACGCTTTATGTCTGGCACCAATCGGGAAGCAAAAAAAACTAGAGAAAAAGATTACGTAGCGGAGCTCAGGGAAGAATCGTGAAGCAATCCTGATTATGATTTTGGATGCGATGCCCGGTAACGAGCAACAAGACGACTGGCTTCCGCATTGCATTAGGCTCCCTCATGTTCCCGACTGCGGGACGCCGTTACCTCCACACAAAATAGTGGCTGAATCCAGTACTGATCCTGGCTAGCGGTAACTCGCAGCTGAAGCTTTTCCGAAGTCAAAAAAAACCCGCATAAATGCGGGCAAAGTTCACGATGAGTCTGTATCAAGCGGTAAGGGCAAGCTTTCGGCGTTTCTCCCTGCGGTGACCGTCAACCATCATTCCAATGAAATTGGTGGTTGGGAGCACTTCGTAGACGTAGTCGATCGCGCCTTTGCCCTTCAGTTTCTTGATCGGGGTGGATGTGAACTCGGAGAGAACGCCTTCTTTCACCAGCTCATTGAGTGCAAGGTTCACTGCACGAAAATCCTCAGGCATCCGTTTGGAAACCCCACGGGCGGTGTTGCTCAAGAACTCGACTAGGTGAAAACGGTAGGGGTGCTTCATAGATGCGTTACGCCAACGCATTGAAAGCTCGCGATTCAGGATTTTCGCCAGACTGTTTGTGAGTCTCATGGACGTGGAGTAATGATAAAGCCTGAAATCACCGCGCTCGATCCCTCGGGAAATCAGGGGGTGCAGAACTGCATCGCAAAGAGTGGAATCACCTTTGTCTTTATCTTCTTCAGGAATGTCCTTCTCATCAACGTAGTGCTTGCTCTTCTTGTTCTTGCTACGAAGCATGAGGAATGGGAGGTAGGTCGAGGTGATGTCGATCTTGTCCCCGTCCGCTGCGCGGGTTTGAATGGTCAGGCTGGATTTTGAAAGGATGTCTAGCGCTTGACGCAACTCATCGTACGTATACGTGTGCCCTAACGATTTGAGCTCTTTCCGGAGGTCATAAAGACTGAATTGAACAGAACATTTGGACTCGTTGAAGCGACCAGGTTGAGTGCTGAATTTGCGTAGCGCTTCCTCGACACATTCTTCCCGGCTACCTGGGTAAAGTCCAACCCACTCCGTTACACCGGTAAACTTCCCCTTCACCTTGACAGGGACCTCCATGTTCACCGCCTTCATGATCACTCTAAAAGGCTGGCCATTAAGGCTTCCTTCCAGCAAGGTCGTCATCTGGTTCATGTCACGAACCGTTTTAGAGGCCCAGCTGAATCGTGGCAGCGCGTCATAGATCGAAACGAGGTTACTGTGGTCCTCGTCATCAAGACGAATCTCGTATGGGCTAAACAGCTCCCCTTGCCCAGCTGAACCGGTTACTCGATGAGTGTTGCGCAATTCGATGTTGCGCATCCTTGCATTGAGGCCGGTACCCTGGTGGGAGACCGCTGGCACATTTTCCATACCGGGGAGTTGTTGAATGGCGGGGCTGCTGCTTTCCATACTTGGTTACCCGTGCACCCCACAATGCATTGCATGCATCGCGGTGGCTGAAGCGTTGGAGACGGTAGATACCGCCTTGAAAATTGAAATAAGGCGCAACGACCGCGTTACCGATCCTTTTAGATTCAATGGATCGGACTCACAGATCATGCGCAGGAGGCGTGGGTGACCACGATTAGCCACCTCTTGCGACCTTGGCGATAGCAGTGATGACTCGAAAGTCGCAGTCAGTCATTCCGTCTTTGGAATCCATCACTCCATCGACTGCTCGTTGGAATTCGGCTACGTGGGTTGTGGCCTTGTCGAGCATTTCGGAAACTTCGATGTACTGGGCTGCGGTAGCTTCGGCGTGCTGAGTACAGACGGCGTAGCCTTCGAGTTTTGCATTGGCCAATTTAGATGACGCCGCTGGCACGCTGAACTGCCCTGGAGAGGTAGCAAAGGACTGTCCAATAGAGGTTTTGACTGCGTCTGCATCTTCAACCTGCAGGACTGCCGCTGATGCCGACTCGGGGCGCTGCATTGCTGCGTACGCGCCTGCTGCGGCCATCGCAAGCACAACAACTACTAAGCTGGTCTTCTTCGCGGAAATCTGCACAGGTTAATTCTCGTAAACAGGTCAGCAACCGAGAATAACGGCTCAAAACTGGAATGCACGCCAAAACACCCCCTCCGAATTCACCTACAGGAAGTGCGTGAATTCGGAGCATTCATTTTGAGGTGCATCTGCAGAGATCAGCGGATATGGTTGCGCGTGTAAGCTCACTGGAGGCCATATGCTGATACTGACCCGCCGCGTAGGCGAAACAATGAACATCGGTGACGACATCACAGTCACTGTTCTGGGAATCAATGGGGACCAAGTACGCTTAGGGATAAAAGCTCCCAGCAACGTCGAGGTTCATCGCGAAGAAATCTATCAGCGCATCGTTCAACAGCGCAAAACGGAGAAGGAAAGTGCGTAAGGCCGCGGGAGCTCTGCTCCTGAGCACTATATCGGCTTTATCAGCTTGCACCTCGGCGTGGATAAATGAACCCAGCCCCACAACGGCCAACTTGATCAATGACTTAAAACTGGAGGGCTTCAACTGCCACGCCGGGTTTTCAAGCATTGAATGTAAGCAGTCCGAAGCGTTCGTAGAAAAATCATCAAAAGTTTGCACCGCCGAGGGAGGCTGTGTGCCGCAGCCTTGCCATGATGTTCGGGTCGTATACAAAATCACGCAAGCTCGCGATGGCATCCCTGGGATAGTCCAGACGACTGAACGATCCGTGACCCGTAGCATCCCCAAAAGCGACGTCTACTCAGCTGAGCGGGTAGCCGAGTTGAAGGAGTTCTGCGCTTTACGTTGACCAGAGGGCCGCGTATCGCGCGGCCGCCGGCCATTTAAAGTTCATCAGCTTCTTGGCCCAGGCCATATTCAGTCAGATGCCGAAGATATGGCAGTGGATCGCCATAGTAGAGGCGGCGAACCGAATCGAAAAAACCGACTATTTCTTCCTGGGATTTCAGAGTCTTCGTCGGCAAGTGATAAGTGACTTTGCCCGCGTAGTCGAAGGCTATTGGATCTCCGTCTACTAGGTGACGTGCAAGCGCGCGAAGCACTGTTCTTGTCTTATCAGCACCGCACTGAAACCCCTCCGATCGCTCAATTTGCTTTCGAACCTGAGATTCGACGTAATCAGCGTGAAGGAAGAGAAATTTCGCTTGCGAATTGCCCTTAAGGGTCTGCACCAGAAGCCCTTCAACAGCTCGCAAAGGTCCATTCTGAACGCACATTCCGAATCGGTCCGGTAGACGTTCGGACAGGTGCTCTGCGAGCTCCACAAATTCCTCGCTTGATGAAACAGCTTCGTAAGCTGAAACATTCTCAGCATTCACACCGGCGAGCATACCTTTCAGTACACCCTCTATCGCCTGTTTCATCTGCCACTATCCTCTGGGGAGTTTGGCGGTGCAACCAGGCCCAAGGCAATTGCCTGACCTTCGAACGCGGGAAGGTTCCCAATCGTTGCCCAAACCTTACTATTCGAGCCGGCGATCCCGAACCGGCCGTACACAACCGGTTTCGATTTCAGCGGATTTTCTATGGTCGCCGATGCATCCACAGTCACCTCAATGCTCTCGGACTGAACCAAGCACTCCGATCGGGCTTCAAACACCTTCCCTGCTGCAGTGAAATAGGCTTGGAAGGCCTCCTTGCCACCGCCCGCCATTGCGATCGAGCTGGCTTCGTAAATCAGGTAAAGCGACTCTGGGTGGGTACAAACGATGGAGTCAGCTTTGAGTGCAGACTTGATGGGGGAGGGCAAAGCCACCGGCTCAGCGCCATGCACAGCCTGAACTGTTAGGAGTAATCCACTGATCAGCAGAGTGCGGCAGATCACAAGAACACCGTCCCATCAGTCGACTTGAATGAGACAAACCTGCCTGAAGAACACCTGTAGATGGTTGGCGAGAACCCAAGCTCATTAGCTTCGGCGGCTGCAGCATGGGGGTTGTTAGTAGGCTTGAGCTCCATGACCCGAACACTGCCTAAAGATTGAGTCCACAGTTCGAATCGCTTGTCACCTGCATCGTGCAGTTCCGTGCGATTTCGGATCATTAGTAGGATTGATTTAGGAAACTTATTACGAGGAACGGACATGGCGTGCCGAACTGAAAAATTCAACAACTCTGTGAACTGAACCGGAGAGAAATGGCCGCGGCACAGGGAGAAGAGGCGATCAACCGAAAAGTCAGCTGGTAGATAGAAGAACGTGTCAGGTTTCTCCAAGATCATGTCGCCAGAAGGTAAGCCAAACGCCATGGGCAAACCGAACTGCAAAGGTACGGCTCCCTCGGCCAGCTCGGGAAACTCTGGCTCCATGACGGCAAAGCTCATGCAGTGGCCTTCAATTCTGGTGCACAGCAATGCCCAATCACCACGCACGTCAACGCTGGTAGGTGCTCCAGAGTCGGTCAAACCTAAGGCAAAGCACTCCGCCAATAGGCGGAGGCCGGCGGTCGCGGTAGCATTTGATTCACCGTGACCGAGATCCTGCGTTGAACGGCTTTTTTCTATCTCAAACTCAGTCGTCATCTTGGAGCCTTGCTTGCCTGGCCGAGAGGGCGGCGACGATGTCAGTGGTCGTGTTTTCGATCTTCTGGAGCGCAGCACGTAGATTGCGGATACGCTCTTCATCGAGATCTGACTGTTTGTCGATCGAGTGCTCGAGCGCTGCTTTTACCAGAAGCTCCACTTGGTCAAGGCTGAACGCATCTGGAAGCGCGTCTGTTTGAAGCGTTTGAAGAATGAAGCTGGAGGCATCAGTCATTACCTTCACCTAAATGGCCCGCGCAGTGCGGGCCATAGTCGTTAAATTCCAGCGGGCAGTTCTTCACCGCCCAACGCCTCAAGCAGCTGAGGAACCATTTCGCGAAGCGCGCTCATCATCAGGAAGAAAGATGCATCGAACTGTCCATCCTTGTCCTCCCCACCATCCTCCGTCGCCTTCTCCTGCAGGACACTCTCGAACCGCAGACCTTGTAACGCAAGCTTGTCATCGATCGTGAAGCTGAACTGATCTTTGAACGCGAGGCTGATCTGGGTGACCACCTTGCCGGTGTCCAGCAAATTCTTGATGTCTTCACCGGTGAGATCCTGGTTCTTCACATTGATCTCACCACCTTCCTCACTGATGTCACTGAAGCGACAGTTGCTAAGGACATAGAAGTCGTTCGTGGACTTTTCGGTTTTGATCCAGGAAGTGAACGTAGCTGACGGCGCGATCTTCACCGCCACTGGCCGCACCGGCAGGCTGCCGAGCACTTCCCTGAGAGTCGAAAGCAAAGCTTCCGCCGATTTGGCGCTACCGGTATTCACGTAGACCATATTGTTTTTCAGGTCTAGCGCTGCAAAGGTGGTCGATTTCTTGATGAAGGCCTGAGGGAGAAAAGCCTGAATGATCTCGTCCTTGATCTGGTCCTTTTCCTTCTTGTAGACCTTACGTGCTTGAGCGGTCTGAATTTCTTCGACCTTTTCGGCAAGTGCATCAGCGACAACGCTGGGTGGCAAGATACGCTCGTAGGTGCGCAGGGCAATCAAATAAATGCCTTCCACCTGGTGAGCGAGAGGTGCGTCTGGCTCTTTGCTGTGCGGGGCCAGAAAGCCAACGGTCTGTAGAACTTGGCTGTCTGGACGTCGGGCTGGTTTGGTCTGCAGCGCCGCTTCAAGGCTTTCCAGGGTCAGCGATAGATCTTGAGTAATACGATAGGTGAGGACGTTTTTAAACCACATCTGGCAGCGAGCCTCTGGCTTCAAGTTGGATGGAGGCAAACAGGTTAACGCACTGTTTGCCTCTGCCAACTCAAAAGGCCGCATCCGAATTCAGCTAGCACCTAGTCGACAAGCGACAGTACTGACAACCCAATCATCGCCGGGTGCACCCACAGTGGTGGTGCTGTCCGCTCCCATGTGACAATTGTGCTTTCAGCGAAGCCAAGCCTGTCAGCGAGGGCTGCAGTCGAAAGACCGAGGCGCTCACGAAGCGCCGATAGCGCTCGGCCAGATAGAGTTTTCACGCCAACATCCATGAACCTAAGGTTCCCAAGTCCAAGGCAGGCAATAGTCATCCATGGCCGAGGTGTTTCTTTCTCTGCGGTAATCACCGTCGTCCGCGCGATATCAAACTCACTTGCAAGCTCAACCTGGGACATGCCTAATTTCACCCTGGCATCTCTTAACGCGTTGAAGGGGCGCTGAGCCTTTCCTTTTGATGTTTTGGCCATTGTTCTCACCTAATCGCCCAACTTCTTACGCTACGCAGCATCACGCCACTCATAGGCGGGATCGGTTTGCTTCCCTACCGCAACCGAGAAAATATCCTCGGCAGTAGCACTATTGGACATCGGTAGGTACCAAGATTTTGAGCTTCTCAGCGGCTTACAAAATCTCAAGGACTGGTCAGGTTGTGCAGCGTCAGTGCGCAACAAGACAGCGAGGTTTGGATCACAATTCTCGTTGTTGATGAGTCCCAACGAGAATCCGATCCCGTCAAGAATCACACCGGTCCGCGGATTGATATAGCAATGCACGATGTCCCGGCCGTCCATGTAGCTGCGTTCAAGTTGAAAGCCGTGGTCAAGCAGTACATCTGCGATAGCGTCGCCGGCGGCCGCTACCAACTGAATGGTCACATCCCCTTTGATCAGGTCTCTATGATCGATGTCGACCAGGTGCTCGATTACAGCGCGATTGATGGGCCTGGACATCACTTACTCCCCAGGATTTTCAAAATCTGGGCAGCAGCTCCCTGCATTGCTCGGGTGAACGCTGCCGCTGATACTTCAGGGACTGCAGCTGCAAGCTCTGCTTGAAGATGACCCTTCAGCGCTTCTGATTGGCAATATTGTGCGCTGATGGGAAATGAATCTAGAGCCGCCGCTACCGAGCCTACCGTCTTCCGGTTTTTATAGAAGCCAATCAAAAACATCTCTTCCGTGACGCTCAGATCGAGCTTGATCTCTTCGTCGATCGCAACACGCGACGACTTGACCGCTTGGCCAGCACCGAGCGCCTTCGAAAGACGTTGGCTGAAGACAGAACGGTGAACGTACTCAGGTCCCAGTTCAGGCATCCGATTGATAGGCCCGAACCGCATGCCTGGAGTTCTAAGCCCCATTCGACCTTCATCGGTAGGGTAGAGCTCGGTATGCCCCAAAGAAATTGCCCGATCTAGCAGCGCGCGCCAGGTCGTCATGCCCATGTTGAGAACCCGATCGTCCACCACCAACCGAGACAGAGCTTCTCCGGCAGCAATACCAGATGGGTTCGAAAGATCGAATTCGGAAATCGAGGTAGAACCGAGTTTGTTAATCGCTGTTGCGGGCGTCATCGCCGAGAGGAAGTCAAAGCCCAACTGGGGGGTTGCCAGGCTAGATGCTGTGCGATTGTTCATGAGTACACTCCTTAGAAATTACCTCTATTGGAGATGTACCCCAGCCGTGCCAGAAGCCTCAAAGAGAAAATAAAGAGGGTGGACTTCGCAAAGCATTATCGCTGCTGGAATGATCGGACGATGTTCTCAACCCCCTTCTCGGTGAAGCGGGCGAATGAGTGCCTAACTCATAGAAAGAGGGCGATGGTCTGTATGCCGCGCCGAATCAGCTGCCGCTCGGGTCGTAGTTTCAACACGAAGCGATTGGATATGAGGGGCTATTTGGCTGAGTAGAAATCCCGCCCTCGCTCCATGAGCGTGGTCGCCTTGTGCAGCGGGCTCTGCTAATGCTCGCGACAGCGCCTCATGGATAGCTCGATAAGCTTCCTGGCCCCCAAACGCGTCATAGGTCTGCGATTGGTCCGTCATTAATTCACCTCACCGGCCGTACGTTTAAGAGAGTTCACTCTGCCACTTTCCGGCCGGGTTATCACGTCAAAACGGCTATGCCGAATGCGCTTCAGACGCCAACTTCTCATCTGTGGTGACTGCGCCGCGGGCGTGCCCATGCTTACTGGACAGGACCATGATTGCGCAGAAGGTGACGAACGCGAACCACAAGCCGCCGACGCAGAACCAATCCTGCAAAGCGCTGCTCGAGGACGTCATGGCAAGCGTGCTGGCCACCGCGCAAGTTCCGAAAAACAACCCCATGGTCAGGAACGATACCCGGAGTAAGGATTCGGCCATTTTCTGGCCAGGTTTAGCTGCTGCTGCCTTGGACGCCCAGGTCACAATCAGGACGAATGCAATGAAGGAAATCCAGATGCTGCCGAGGCTCAGTTTTTCAACGGCGGAAAGGGTGTTCGAGCGACCAATGATGGCGCTGGTAAGCAGGGCGCTGGCGAAAGTGTAGATCCCGATCGCGAAGTAGGCGATGCGAAGAAGTGGCTCAGTCATTTGTCGTCTCCATTATTCAATCAACAGGGGAACCGATGTCGGCTCAATGATTCCAGGTGATGAGCCTGTGTTGATCTGGATAACGAGGATGATCAGGATTTCAAGAGGAAATCAAAAATGATGTGAGCGGAAAATGGATGATAAGTCCTGCGAAGACGAATGGCGGGGCCAGCCGACTGGGTGCCCGGTGTTCCGGACACCCACTGGACTATCAGGCAGGCTCGAAGCGGGGGATATGTTTGGTAACGGCTCCGAGCAGGTCTTCCCGATTGAACGGTTTTGACAAGTAGTCGGTTGCACCAGCAGACATGCCTTTTGCCTTGTCAAAAACACCATCTTTAGAAGAAAGCATCACTACTGGGATAGCGCTAAGCTCGGCATGGGCACGAATCAGTTGAGTAACGATGTATCCGTCGACTCGGGGCATCATCACATCGACGAAGATGAAATCCGGACCGAAATCTTTGATCTTTGCCAAGCAGTCAAAGCCGTCTTCAGCCAGCGATATCTCACATCCAGCAGCGGATAAGATGTCCTCACCGGCCTTCCGGATAGTACGAGAATCATCGACGATCATTACGCGGAGTGGTCTATCTGACATTGAATCAACCTCTGAAAAAATTTTGTGCTCCATGCGGGTCATATGGTTGCCGATAAACGGCGGGATAGCTACCCAAAATGTGCTTGCCTTTTTTAGGCATTCTGCAAAGTGATGCCGCCCTAGATTTTCGAAGGGGCATAATGACTTGCCTACGACGACTGACGGTATAGAGTGCATCCACCCGTACCCGCAGAATCGATAATGAGCCAGACAAAAACCCCTCTCCTCGAAAACCACAGCTTCTCGCGGGGTCCTGCGAACATTGTGATCTCAGAGCTAGACCTACTAGCTCTCAAAACCCTGAGGGATCTTGGCGGGGCCGTGAACACGCCCGCAGACCTCGGTGAAGCATTGGACAGTTCTCTTGACGGAACTCGTAGGTCACTGCTGGGTGGCCGGCATCTTCGCCGGCTCGAGAGCGTTGGGTTCGTGAAAACGTTGCAATCACCAGCGGGGGGCTATGAGATCACCATCACCGGCCGCGCCGCAGCCAGTGTTGATTAATACCCATCGATTGACGAGTTCAGATCGGCTATACAAGCGTCCATGCTTCCCGGGGATTTTCTGTCTGACAGGATTCGTACCCCTGCTAAAGATTTCACTTCCTCTTTAGCAGGGCCATAACCACGTGAAGCCGCTACGGAGTACCAGCAGTAAGCTTTGAATTGAGGGTCGCCATCAGTACGAAGCCTGCCCAAGCTCAAGTTCAATGCCACCTGGTAGATGGCAGACAGATCGCCACTACGACCTCTAGCTTCAAGACTCGCGCCACCGTCCTGAACTGTCTGCCGAGGCGCAGCCGTCTCAGGCAGGCCGACAGCAACTGATTTTCCAATTGCGCTGCTACTCGTCGCTGGTGCGGCTTCACCGCTTGCTGCCGGCGTAAAGGCTGTTTCATATGCTTTAGCGGCCTCTGCGTCACCAGCTGCAGAAGCGGCTTTGAGATATTCGAGACCACGCTCCATGTCGTTAAGGTGTGGGATTCGCTGATTGGTCAAGGCCATGCCAAATTCACGTTGGGCCCGGATGCTTGTTTCCGCTGATTTGGCGAGCAGCGACTCACCGTAGGAGACGTCCTTCCCAACACCACTGCCCATTACATAGAGCCATCCAAGTACCCTGGTAGCTTCGGTGTGCCCAAGGCTTACGGCTGAGTTGAGATACCCTACAGCTGCATCAGAAGACTTTTCGACACCAGCACCAGTGAGGTAGATCTTGGCGAGCTCATAAAAGGCATCAGCGTTTCCCATGGAACCCGCCTGCTCGAGGAGCGATAGCTGGCCAGCAACGTCGCCAGTCGATCCGACTCGACGTGCTTCTTGCAAAACCTCATCGACTTGTCCGGTTGAAGTCGGAGCAGTGGCGTGTTCCTGTCCAGTCACCTCACTTCCGCCCCCGTCCACAGCAATCGGAACAGAAACCGGCGTGTAGGGCGCTCCGTCGAGAGCAAACACCTGAACGTCAGAGGCAGGTGCTGTGTTCACTTGGGGCTGACTTGACGTCGTCAACGCTTCCGGTATCGACGGCAAGACCGCTGCTTGCTCAGTTTGAATTGGGACATGCGCAGTGATACGAGCCCTTGGCACCTCAGGGGCTGCCAGTGGCTCGTCAAATGGGTTCCTGGATGTGTCGTAGTTAGGCGCTGAAGAGCAGCCTGCCGCCATAGCGGCAGCCACAAGGCAGAGATGTAGGCGAGTGAAGCGCATGTAATGGGCAGTTCCTGCAAAGGGATAACCCAAATAATTACAGAATGCCGATACACATCACAGCCAAAACAGGGGTTCCGAATTCGTATGAGGTGAACGGCTAGAGGCCTGGGTAATCATCAAGAGCCAATTTATTGCCAGTACTGGTTGGTGAGGGTTCAGCGTCGGACCGATCAGGAGCGGAAAGGTCTTCACGCATCTTCTCCAACTCCTTCTGAAAAGCCTTCTCACTTACGGTTGGTTTCTTCGAATAAGGTTTCGAGTCAGGCAAAGGCTTAGCGGCATACCGCGTCAGTACGCTTGGATCTTGTTCTAGTTTTTCGGCCACCTTCGCAGCAAGCAAATCACGCATGGCGTCCTTGGAAGTAACAGTGCTCAATTCTAAACTCCATGGTTTCGCCCTCAACGAAAAGAGCTGGGGCTCGCCAGATAAAACAATTCTAGGGGTGATAGGTCGATCTATTAGGAAGTCCTGCCGACAGAGGGCTATCAAACCCAGTAGATAATGTGCCGGCATGATAACGGGAGGATATCTCAAGGAACGGTAGGACGGTCAAGATCAAGCGGGGACCGCTCGGTTTCGGAAGGACCACACTGAAGGTGCCGCATGCCATTCTTGTAAGGAACAAAGCATCTCATGCAAGTCATCGATGTTGAGAGTTGAAATACTGTCCCAACGGCTAGCTGTGGCCATGTCCGGCGCTGGCCGATCGCCAAGATTCTGCGCCCACTGAAGATCGCTCATACCGTGCCGGCCAGAAGTCCACATCACCCATTTTCCTACAATGACACAAGCGCCAGGCCCGTCATCCGACAGCCAATGCTCTACTTCCAACAGACCGTCCACGATCATATGAATAAGATCGGGTGCGCAAGAAGCTTGGGCGACCCTAGAGGCCCATGCTCCCAGGAACGACCGAACGAACCCCTTCGATTGGGCGCAAAAGCTGCCTGGCACGTCTACGAACCGTTTGACGCTTTCGGAAAGCTTCAGATCAACGAGATCTTCATCGCGTGCGACAGCCCTTAGTAAGCCTTCAGTGGCGACGCCATCATTGACTGGGGCGCAATGAATCATTGGGGAGTGGGGTAGGTGAAAGAAAACATGATCATCAATCACCGCAGCGCTCGCCAAGCCCTTTGAACGGAGCAGCGAAGAGAGCGCACAGAGAACGGGCGATTGAGCGGAGCTTTGGATGCACAGGTTTGGCACGGCGTTACAGCCTTGGACAGACGTCCGGTGTGAGAAACGGATACAAATCACAAGCTACCGTTCATTCCAAATGTTGCCAAACGAAAAGTAGCCATCGGAATTAACTGCTCCTGGACAATCAGGCTTGATCACTCCAAGCCAGCAGCATTTCTTCCGGCACAAGGTCTCGCGTCGTGAGTATGCACTGAGCATGTTCAGCGTCGAAATAGATAACAGCCTGGCCAGAGGCTAACTGGGACCGTACGAGTGCAACCTTCTGTGCCTCAGTCGAATCGTCTCCGTTATCGGTACCTTCCCGGCTAACAAAGTCCTCAATGAGGTTTTGAAGAGTCTCGGCTTCCAGGCGCTTGTAGGGAATCAGCATCACTGATTACCACGGATCTGAATCGATCCAAAACGAGGCAGGTGGGGGGCTTCGAGTCTGTACATGGTGGATTGCTCCTTGGAATGATGGAGCAATCCTGACTCTGTCACACGCGTTCCAGAACCCCTATCGATCTGTGCAATGCTTAATCCAACTTCTGACCAGGTCCTGCTCACCAGTCGCATCCACTAAGAACCCATAGAAGGTACCAGTTGAGTTCGTATGGAATCCAAAGCCAACCTGCTCAGCGCCCGCAAGAGCGGCCAGCATGATGTCGTCAGGGATGAAGCTGGCAAGCACGTAATCACCAGAAACAGCAGGGCGTCCCTGCAGAGATCCAACCGGTAGGAACTGTTTGTTGACTCTAAGGCTGAAATTTTTAGCATTCTGTGCAATGAAAGCGTTGTTGCTGCCGGCGTCATACAGAGCTGACAAACGAAGTCGGTGATTTGGTATACAGCTCAGCAGGATTTTCCCGTTTCCATTCATGGTCTGCTGCCTGCCTAAAAGATAGACCTCTCCCTGCTTACCAACGATGCTCCATTCAGCTGGAAGCACCCCATTGTTCACCAAGTTGAGAGCTGCGGCGTCAGCGTGCGCTAACAGCTCCATCTGACCGCGCCCAACTTGAACCATCCGTTCAAAAAGGGCAGGTGCAACTCCCATCTTAATCAGATACGAAGTGATCGCCGCGGACATGACCTGAGCAACGTCAAGATCAGTGGATAATGCGGTTCGACGGTAGAACCGATGAATGCCGAGCTGTGAAGCTGGATCGATAAATCGGAATTTACCGCCGGCATACGTCAAAACACATGCGCTCATGCACCGTCCGGCTGACGGCTGCCCAGGGCTCGCCCCCGGCTTTCCTATCGCTGTGTTCATATTCGACTTGCGGATCAGGTCGCCTAGGTTCATCCCGGCTTGAGGGTCTCCTCCCGCGGAATCCAGGTAGATAATCGATCCCTGGAGATCTTTAGTGTTTATGAGCGACGCCAGCTGAGACACAGTGGCATCCGTGATCTCACCGGAAAGGTAAACTTCTGGTGGCGATGAATTACCTGCTGTGGCAGAAGGAAGGATTCGAACATCATTCGCAGAGCTCAATGTAGAAATGGCACAGAAAACTGAGCCAGCGATCAGCCGGTAAAGCGCACGCATGCTTGTTCCTTGCTTTCGCCTCTGGAAAGGCGAGGAAGAGTGATCGAGAGGGGAATAGCGTCGGCCCACGTTGTCACGGGCGGTCCAGGACTCAGTTGAAGTCGAATTTGTGGTAGATGACTCGGCTCATGGGAAGGGTTTGCACGAGATCACCATCTGAATTGCGAACCATTTGCGCAAGCCGCTTACCATTCGTATCGAAGGCAGTGAAGGTCGCGCCATCTCTCTTCCATTCGGCGACTGTGACTGAGCGGCCGTCTGCGACGATCCGATCTTTCTGGATGACTGCAATACCCACTGGTCGTGGCTGCTCGTCTGAATACTGAATGGCCGCTTGATATGCGCCATTGATACTGTCCCCGCATCCCGTTAGGGCAAGGGGGAGTAACAGGAATGCAAAGCGTTTCATGGTCAACACGTCCTTAATCACATGTCGACAACGTACCGCATTGGTTAGAAATGACCACCCAAAGTGGGGCTCCCAAATTCACTCCGTCAGGATTGAGTCTTTGGGCTCCTCCGGCGAACAGGCTCAGGAATGCCAGTCAGACCAGCCTTAGTCATTCGACGAAATTGATCCACTCTGGGTGGAGGAGGAGCGGGAAGTTCATCAGGCAAAGCGATCTGATCGCGCTCTGCGATTCTCAGGATCAGATCGTGATAAGCATCCGCGTAAGAGCGCTTGCCAATGTAGGCCCGAAGTGGCTGCTTTCCGATGACATGGTTGCTTCCCCAGTACGATCGGCCGCCGGGGGCGTTTGAGACAATCAGGGACACTCCTGACCAAGGGCGATGAGATGTCTTGGCGCGTAAACTACCAGGCTTTATACCAAGTCGGAGCTCCGTCGCATCACGCCAGGCTTTAGCGTGGCGAAGAGCCTCATCAAGCGACCCATCATAATCAGCAGCTCGGAATGGCTGGTTGAAGCGCTCGGCTTCTGCGCCGTGGCCCTGCTGAATCATTGGCCGATAGCCGATTAACGTCCCTTTCGCGCTCTTCAGCAGAGTGATCCGACGCATCTCAAACGACTTTTGGGACTGCCAACGTTTTGACCGTTCGTAGATAGGAGGACCACAATCTTCGTCCCCTGAGGACGGGTCGTCGTAGACGTCCGGAGTGTCATCAAGTGGGAGGAATGCACGCCGACGCATGCATACGAGGTCAAAACGCTTAACGGACTGAAACACGTCCATCGATCTATCAGTTTGACGCAATTTTCCAGAATCCATTGGTGCTTCGCGGCTCATAACGATCAGGGTTTCTAGGTCGATCCGATTACTTCCGGCATCGATCCTAGACAACCGTTCGCGCCTTTCATTTCAAGGCGCATGTAATTTTCAGTGGCACCTCAGTACCTACGGTAAAGCTTCATCCCCAAATGACATTCCCCAGGGCACATAGCTGGAACGATACAGCAATATCCTGACCAGTTTAAGGACCAAAGTCCTCGATTGAAGGGGATAATTGGATACCTCTCACTCAACCGGCCGACTCGCTGGGAGTCATACGAGATTAAACTGGGATATTTTTGAGGTAGCTTTCATCAAACTCAGGAATCTCCAACATTTGAGGAGGTGGGATTAAGTCATCATGGTCTTCGACATCTCGCGGAGCCTGTTGAGGGCGCGGCGAGGAGTGTCGAGGTGCATAGCTCTGGGGGCGAGGCTGTGCATTTTGACTTGGAGAGCTGCTCTGGCCTGGCGGCTGATCTGCAATACTGTCCATGAAGTGGCACTGGCCGTCGTAAGGCCCAACGATGATTTCTGTGATCGTTTTCTCCACACCCTGGACCGTGTACTTTCGTGTTTTCAGCTTGCCGAGAACGTAAAGCTCGCGCCCCTTCCGGCCGTATTGAGCAACATGCTCGCCATGCCGGCCTTTCAAAACTACTCGGTGCCATTCGGTCTCCTCGGTTTTTTGCCCGCTTTGTTTGTCGTTCCAAACCTCGCTTGTAGCGAGTGAAACAACGGTGAACGAGTTATTACCGAACTGCTGAACCTTAGGATCCTGGCCCATGGTTCCGATTACAGTAACCGAATTGACGCCGCGCTTTGACATGGAGGTGATTGCCTGTGCCGAATTTATTCCGCCCCGGACAAGATCCGGGGAACGGACGCCATTCAACCATCGATCAGGTCGAAGGCGAATCCAAAACACCCCCTCAGAATTTGTTAAACCTCAACAGGCTGGTCTTTTAGACGTCCAATCAGCACAGCCAAAGAGTTCGCGAGGTCTCGCCGGCGATCGGAAGTCAGAGAGCTTCCGTCGCCGTAAAGCCCATTGGCGATCAGCCGGAGCTGATCGAGCTGCTCCGGCTCCATGAAGAAGCCTTGGATTGGTTCATTTACGATTCCATCTGAAGGAGCTTCGAAGCAAGGCCGCCAGTGGGTGACCTCGTCGGTGATGTCCCAGGCTTCGCTGCAGTCACTTCTCCAGCGCCCCACCGATGATGGATCTTCATCGTCGACGCGGACATATCGAGCGACACACTGGTGTCCCGACTTCCGGTAAACCATTACCGGTTCAGAGCGCGGATAGCCCATTTCGCTGTCTGGAAGAACTGGAAGTGCACGGGAAATCGATGTCCACGACATTGTGAAAGCCTCAAAAAATGATGAGACCATCATCTCGCGAATGAAGGCGTGCCAACATCAGTTCAGGTCGAGAATCTGCTCGATCATCTTCTTCAAACGGGCGTGCAACAGCGGTGATCCTTGTAGGGTGATCGGCAGGATCAAAGCCTTTTCTCGCGCATAAACCACGGCGAATGACGGGTTGCGCTCGGGGAGATCTGAGAAGTTTTGAATAGCGTCTGCAAGTCGAAGAGTCTGGCCTCCGGCAGAGGCCTTGGAGAGATGAAGACGGTCGACGGCCTTCCTGGCAGCTCGATTGCCATCAGAGGGTTTGCTGGGATTTGTGACCTCAAGGACCAGGCCCAGCACGGTGCCGCCTAGGTTATCGAAGATCACCTTTTCACGATGTGACCTCAGGGCAGGATCACACTCCAGAACATCATGGAGCAAAGCAGCCGCAATTTCCTCCCAACGATCGGACACAGTGGCCACTAGATCGGCAACAGCAATTGGGTGATTGATGTATGGCTCAGCCTCGGTGTAGTTTCGTACTTCGCCAGCGTGCCACTCCGTTGCCAGAGCCTTTGCAACATCGATACGACTATCCATGCCAGCACTCATTTTTGGCGTCGAGCACCGGATGAGTCCAATACTCCAGTTCAGGATAGACCGGCAGGTTCCCAGGGTGACGGGCTTTAACTCTACAGAACCCGGCGAACGCAAGTCCCTCAATACCTTCGAAGGTGTTGGTAGTGAGCTGACCTCTTAAAAAATCCCCCTGTCCGTTGTACTCGTCATCTTGAATGATGAGGTCCTCGGGAATGCCGGCCTTTTTCCCGCAAGCCCAGGCCCAAGCAGTAGCCTCGCCATCGCTCATCTGGACAACGGCCTTCGATAGGGGAGAGTCGGGTTCAACCTCGCTTGATGAGATATCGCGAAAAATCTCAGCTTGACCTTTAGTGATATTTCCCGAGAGCAGGTGGCGATACTGTCCAGGCACAGTAGCTAAGTGACCGGCCTCGTGGAGCAGCTCGGAAGCGCGGCAGCGTGGGTCCACGTGAATACTCCCGTTTAGAATTTCACAGTGGGGAGTGAAACCTGTCGAGCCAACGACAACCCGGGTGGTGATACCTATGGAGTTCAGAAAATCCATAGCTTTGCTGAGGTATTGATCCATCGTTCGTCCTGTCCTAGCAACAGCGAAATGTCTTAGGCGGTAAGTGCCAATATCGCAATAGATTCGAGTCGCGCCCTTGCTTCATCAGGCGAGACAATCTCCCAGTTACGACCAAGCTTTTGTCCTGCAGTGAAGGTCGTTCCAGCGTAATGACCTTCAAGTCGCTTGATTGTAGTGTATCTCCGGTGCACAACGTCCTGGACGCGCAGTAGGCTGTTCTCGCCCGGCTGCATGACGTACTCGCCAGGACGCAACTGATTGGTCAACTTGGTCTCGCGCTGGAAAACGCTGAGGGACATGGGTGCATACCTTCTGGAAACCGAATTACCCCGAGAATAACGAGGCTATTCCAGAATGCACCTGAAAACAGGGTGTCGAAAATCAGAGACCTGACGGGGTCACAATGAAATGTGCGGCGGCGTGGCCCCCAGTGCCGTGCCCGTTGACCATTGCCTTCACAGCCGTTGTCTGTTTGCATTTGGCCTTGCAGTTGCCATCTTAACAGGCGATCAGGCTCTCGAAATTTAGCCATTCTCATTGTCTCTCGTGTAGTTGAGCACTCAGACCAGCCGATTAAGCACGGTACAGCCGACGCACCCGCATGAGGGGCGCTTGGAGCGGAAGAAGAACGAGACAGGTACGGAGCCTCCATCCGGAGTTTCATCATCACCTGCGGGTTGTCCAAACGGCTGCTGGGCGTGCTCCGCTGTTAACTTCTCCATGACTTGATTGCCCAGCGCGTGGAATGTGTCTAGGTGAGGCTGAGTGTATGAGCCTACGTAATTTGGTTTCATTGCCCGTCCATCAACGCGAAAATTAACGGTAAGTGCTCAGAGTGCTATGAGTAGCCACTGCAGCAACCCTTAGATCGGAGCGTTGCCCCGGGAACGCTCTTATTTTCAGGGAATACGGATGTGCCAGAAGCAAAAAACCCCCACAACCCGATTAAGGCTGTGAGGGTTTTCCCTGTTAGATCAATCAATCCTGATGCATGGATATGAACCGCGAGCGGAACAATCTGTCGCACCTTTCTTCAAGCCGCCAACGGATGCTGAGCGTACTTGGCTTCAATTTTTTCAAACTCTGTGATCATCTCGTTCCATGTCAGGGCCCCTCGTTGATGGGCCTCGATATGGACAAGTCTGTCACATCCCATTTTCCACTCTCGCGTGGCTGACATCTTGTCGAGCGTGTCTCTCGGCGCAACCTGGGTGAACCCAGATTTGAAAGCCTCAAGCACCGCCTCGTCGATTGTGTCCGTGGTGAAATGACTCATCCAACCAATGTCCCTGAAGCTTGAGTAACGAAAGCGTCCAGGTTCTGAAGCATCCGGCAGAATCAAAGCGAACGAATCCCCCGATCCGTTCTGAACAATCATGCCTGGGCCGCACTCATCGAGTTCGGCATACACCGCTTGCAGCTTCTCATGTCGAGCCTTGATTTCCCGGACCAAGGTCTTCTCAAGGCTGCAAGGGGAGTGTTTTTTGTCTGTAACGGTTGGGCGAAACATATCGCGGGTCGATTCGATTTGGCTGAAGAAGTAGTTTCGAAAATCATTCTGAACCATGGGTGCGTCTCCGAAGATGGGCATTCCCATGCCAGGGCATGGGAATGCCCTGAAAGGGTTTTGTCTTGTTCACAGATCTAGCAAAGCCGGAGCTCTGCCTACTTCGTTCACGACGTTATCTCAAGCGTTTGGATGTGGATTTAACTGGTCATTGCAAAGAAGCCCAACGGCTTTGCGTCACAGGGGCGCGCAGCTTAAAAAGCGCGCAGCGGCCGAGCGATGCGACAAGGCGTTGATCTCCCGACAACCAGAAGCTCCACAAACGCAGAGAAGGCCAAGGCCTGCGATGAACAGCTTTGCACAGGAGAACCGCATGTGCGGTAGGGACATGCTGTTATTCAAGTTCACAAGCAGCGAGTGCTGGGGAACTCGTGTAACAGGGATTCATTGCGACGGGTCAAGGAGGTTCGTTTCGGTAGGCCGATCAGAACCACACAGCCGGTAAGCTGTGTTCTGCGCAATGGATTTCTCGTTTAACGAGGATTATCCCTAAGCGGTGTCGAAACACAGCTCCAAGCTAAGCGCACACACCTTTACGGAAATGAAAACACCAAGCCTGAACGGCAGGATGTGATCACTGCCGTCAGGGGAGCACCTACGATGAGATGCTGAATGCGATCGCCACCAAACATCGGCGGGACCAAGATGTGTAGAAAGGTCGAGACCTCACTACGGATTTAGATTGATCTAGCAGTATCTACCTAAAGCACAGCCAGAAATAAATGACGGTACGATAAGTCCCTGTAAATCAGACGGATTAACGTCGAGATAGACAGGGTGCCTCAATCAGGATTGGGCATAGAACGGCGTCTTTGTAGCATTGACTTAGCCCGCCCACAAGTCAAAACCGGCCTACGAAATTCAGAGCATCGTCCCTAATTCGATTCGGCCGAATCTGAAGCGATCCCGTCGGCCGGGTTTCTGTAACCCTTGCCGGTCAGTACAAAGTCATCACGGCGCAGAAGGCTACCGCTCATAGTCAGTGGCAGGAAAACAAGATTCTCGCCTCCAATCCGCCCACGCACTTCACGACAGAGCCGCGTGGGGTTTTTACCCAAAAAATCACGAAAACATGCCTCTTCCAGGTCGCTGAGCCGACATTCTCTTGAACGACCATTCGCCATGATGGCGAGCAGCAACACGCGCCCTGGGGAGCTGCATGCCTCATCCATTTGCTGACGCTGGGCTTTGATGAGGCGGCGTCGAGTGGTGAGCAGGTTAATACGCGCAGCAGAGATAACCACGCCTGCGGCAAGCGTACCCACCACCCATGGCTGAAAACCATATGGAGAGAACAACACGCCGGCCAAGCAGGCTATGAGGGCGACACATGAGCCGATGGTTGTGGCAGGATCGAAGACGCCCAGATTGCTGTCTCCGTGGTGTTTGATGGGTTCCATAGTTGACCTCAGGCGAACACTGGCAGGCTGCCCCGGCATGCCGGGGCTATAAGGTCAGGCGGCTTGCTTCCCGAGCAACCCGACCATTGCTTTTGCGTCGTCAAGCTGCTGCTTAATTCGCTCAAGTGTGTCCGCGGTGGTGCGATCTGGTCGCAACTCATCAAAGCGTGGAAGGTAAAGACTCACAATGCCCGTCCCTTTCTTCGGTTTGGTAATGTCGTTGAACTTGACCTTAATGATCGTATCGATGAATAGCTCAGGGTTTTCGCTAATTTCCTTCCTGAGCTGATCCGAAAAGCCGGAAATGTTCACCTCAACCACTCCGCACTCGCTTGCGCACTGCAAAGAGCCAAATGTCTTTGCGTTCTTGCCTTTGCCTTGAGTGAGCCCCTTGATTCTGAGCTCACACGGAGCCTCCATCTTTATCTTCACGCAGTCGGGTGAGCCGCTAGATCCGGTGTCGCGCCACACACCGTCTGGGTGCTTAATTACTGCGCCCTCTTTGCGATTCTTGATGTGTTTAGCGGAAACAGCGTAGGCCTCATCCAGAGAGTGGACGATCACAGTATCGATCAACCGCGCTACGCCTGCCCCGAATGTTTCCACTACGCTTTCAACCTGCGCATAACGTTCAGAATACGGGGTGAGGCAAGTGCCGCGCCGAGTTACTGCCTCGAGAGAGATTACATCCCAGAGCAGCGGTACTGGCTTGCAGCCAAACGGAAATGGTGTGCCCTTGTTCACAGAGCCCAGCATGCCATTACCTACTTCACGAGCAAGGATCTGGCCGTCCTGTTCAACCAGCATCTCACCGTGATACTGACCATCAGGAAAGGTGCTGAAGATGGTTTCAAGCTCACCGTACAGCTCCATCGGCCAGTGGAACCCTGAGCGGCTGCTTAGCGTCACGCCACCTTGCTTGACCGTCAGGTTGAAGAAGGTCCCGTCAGCCTTTTCTTGAACGAACACCCCCTTTGTGAGCCACGGCCAAGTGCTCAGGTCTACGTCAGAAGGCAGGGAGCAGCGCATGTACGGCACTTCAGGAATGGTCAACGGTTGAATCTTGTTGATCGAACCTTCCGAGAAACCCGCTCTGGGGTCGCGATGCAGCACCCGCCAAAGCAGCTCGGAGGACTCAGGAGTCAAGGTCGAGAGGGCGTGGTGGATCTCTCGAGACGCTGCGTCGCCGGACAAGGTCCGCATGGAAAGACGATCGAGCATAAGCCATGTTTCATCAGTGAACTGCGCGGTGCCAAATGACGTCGATCGCGCAGGCCGCTTGTAGAAGCTGATCAGGGGGTTGAGCATCAGCTTCATGACGCGCTGAAAGGTCGGGTCAACCATGAAGGTAGCCAACAGTGCCGCCTTGTCATTCTTGCCATCAAGAGAAGCTACAGCATCGATTGCACGCAGGACTTCACAGGAGTTCATCAGGATATTCTCAGTAGTCGATGAAATAATTCTACCGGCGGCAGAGCGTGCCACCAGCAAGAAAGGGGTGATGGAATTCTGGTCAGGCGACTCGAGCTACTAGCCCGGTGTTGATCCCGCAGATATCTGATCCAGGCTCTAAGGCACGGGCAGTGCGGAGGTGGTTTATGGCGTACTCAAGACCGGTGTCGCAATCGACCGCACGCACGAACAACACCGTATCTTCATCGTCGCCGGGAACACGCAACTGGTAGTGGTAGAGATCACCGGCTGCGTGAGAAATGAGTACTTGTTTGGGGTTCAATACGAAGATATCCGCCTTAGGCGAGATCGCTTCTGCAATTGCCTCGGCCTGCTCGCGCGGGTAGTGGCCAAGGACGATTGTCGGCATCTTGCCTTCACCCGGGAGAGCTACCTCCGTAACGCAGCCATACCATTCATGGGCCGCATCATCCGCACGGCTTCGCACCCATTCACTGGTATCCGCATCAAGAGTAGAAACCATGACCCCGGCAATACACGCATCGAAGTCCGCTTGCTCAAGCAGGATGAAACTGGTTGCGTCTGCGACCACGCACAGGCCTGGTGGAGTTCCGATATCTAGTGCAACGGATTCGAGGAGCTGCAGATCCTGACAAGGATGAATTTCTAGGAAGACATGAGTATCGGCTCCCAGAGGAGATAGAAGCTTGCCGACGTTTCGCAGTGTAGGTGTTGACAGGGACATGTGACGCTCCAGATGTTGACTGGAGCGAAGTCTGAAGGTGAGGCGCTTGTGCCAGAAGCAGGAATCATGCACCAATCCTGACTAACGAGAAGCGACTTGGAATCCCCGGCTCAGGTTTAAAGTTTGCCGAGCCGAGGACCTTTACCATCGTGTCTGGCTAACGCGTAATAGCTGGTGGCTTGAGTTCCAAGGCATTCACGATCCATTGGGGTGATGGGACCCCAGGTCTCGGTATCGCAGCCATAGGCAATGTCTCCGAATCGGATCAAGCCTGTCGCTATCAGCGAATACCCCTCTGGTGCAGGCGGCGGATTTAGCAACGTCATATACCCTCACGAAGAGCCGGTTGTTAGTCAGGATTGATACACGATACTGAAAATTAAATGGGGCATTCAGAAAAACGACCCCCTGTTTTGGGATGCTATGCAAGACCTTGGGTCATACACTCGGCACAGTTATAGCCAATTGATGCCCGCTGGTATGAGTCAAAATACATTCCTAAGCCGTCGCCAGATCCTGACCGCAGCGATGGCAGCCCCGATCGCCGCGATGTCTGCGCCAGTGTTTGCAAATCCTGGCCAGAGGGACTGGCGCGCTGTGCTTCTAGATCGAGATAGGTTCCTGGACCTAGAGCGCCCACAGTCCGGCGAGAAAGCACGATTTTACTACTACCGAAAAGGTCAGGGTTGGGACTCGCGGGGGTATGCCATAGCTTGCACCCTCCTGCGGGATGTGGTCTCCAAGAAGACGGTGCAGATTGATTTGAAGCTTCTGGACTTGCTTTGGATTGCCAGCGCCTACCTACGAGTTAAACAACTGCCCGCGAAAATCATGATTAACAGCGGATACAGAACTGCGGCGTTTAACTCGTCTCTGGAAGGTAGCGCGCAGAATTCGGAACATGTAAAAGCCAAGGCAGCTGATATTCGAATTCCTGGCGTGGACACTGAACCGCTCGCCAACCTCATCAAAGTGATCGGGGTCGGCGGCGTGGGCACGTATTTGACCCGGGAATTCGTGCATTTGGATGTGGGTCGGGTACGGACCTGGAGGGGAGCCTATTACGCTCCTCACGAGGACAGCTGGCTTGCGGGTCTTGCAAGCCATGAGCTTGATCTGATGTTTTCGCGGCCAGACGTGCCTGAACACGGGCGAATTATCTACACCTAGATCATGCCTGCTTAATTTGAATCTCAACACGTCGATTCTGGGCGCGCCCCTGCGTCGTGGCATCATTTGCGATCGGCATGCTCGATCCAACACCTCGCACAGAAATCGACTGAGCAGGCACGCCGGCTGCGTACAGGTATTGCGCCACAGCCTGAGCTCGCGCATAGCTGAGCACGTTATTGAACTGGGGCTTGCCGCTTGCGTCTGTGTGCCCGGTGATCTCGATGCGAAGATTGGGTTGGCCTTTGAGAGCATTTGCGATCGCGCTCAAGCCTTGAAATGCTGCAGGTTGAAGGTCAGCCGAAGATGTAGCAAAGGCAACATCTGCTGGGGCTTGGATAGTCATCATCTGCCGGCCAGTTGCGGGGTCGACTTCAGTGGAAGCCGACATGCCTTGGCGTTTGAGGTCTTCCTTCAATTTGGCTGCACGGTTGTCCATCCAGTACCCCGTGCCGCCCCCAAGTGCGGCACCAGCAGCCACCCCAATAAGCGCGCCACGTTGACCGCCCACAGCCGCACCCAGAATTCCACCGGCCACCCCGCCGACAGTCGCCCCTATTGCGGTGCGGTTGAACTCCCGCTCGCCAGTTTGAGGGTTAACTGAGCAACCTGTGACGGCAGCGAGGCAGAAAGCAATAGCGGCAACTTTGATTGTGTTTTTCATGTGTGAATCTCCTTGATTGGTGTGAGGCTCATGTTCAGCGCCACTTGGCTGTGGCAGAACCGTCCGATCAAGAAATAAGTTTGTCGGGGGAATATTCAGATAGTCAGGTTTGCTTCACTTTTATCGGTTGTGCTCAATGGCATCCTGGAGCAAAGCAGAGACTCGTGTGATTTCCTCGTCACTGTGGATCACGCCCCCTCGGTTAAACGCGATGTAGTGCCTCAGAACATCAGCTCGGGTTTGAAACTCATAGAACGCCACCCGGAGGTGAAAATTGTGGATAGCGAAAGAGCTGAGGGCCAGGTCTTCTACGTGCAGCCCGAACGGTCGCACTTCGCCGGCGCAGAACTTGACGACAGCTGTCAACCGTTGGAGACCGTCAAGGCACTCGAAGCCCAGGGGTACCGCGCCCTTGTAGGAAGAACCAGACCAATTCGGACAGTTGAATTTCAAAAGCAGGCCTGAGGTGTCGATGACCCCTCTCAGCACACTCTCGACATACCGTGTCTGTTGATCGGTGGTCCAAACGTGACCACGTTGATAGTCAGGTGTCAGGTTAAAACCGCCGTACTCCAGCCCGAGGTCCTGAAGAGCTGGCAGGGCGCGGCGGAACTGGAAGTTCAGCTCCTGTTTCGCGGCATCGAGAGGCCTGATCAGTTGTTCGAGCAGGCGAGTATTCTGCCGATGATCTTCTGGATCTTTTGAAAGCTTTGCGCGGATGTCTGAGAGCATCATGGAGCGTACCTTCTGACTGGGTATACAAAAGAAATGGGGTCCCGACCACCAACCGCGAGAGTTGATAAGCCAGGTTGATCGTGGGGTCAGAATGGGGGGGCATGGCTGTGCCAGAACCCCAGCTGGACTGAGGATGAAGGGTTTAGAGGTGCCAGTGATGGCCATTTTTGCAGGTCGGATCTGAAGCGAAACCGTGGCACTCTCAGTGAGGGAACGAGCTCAACGCTTCTTCCCAGTGGCTCGGCAATGAATAATTCCGAAAGTACCTCTGCTGCCAACCGCAGGGGCCACGCTGACAACGGTTGCTACGCTTAGGGAAACAACTCATCAATTGTTCACAGGATTACCTTCAACCGACAAAACCGGTCGAGGTACTCAACTCAGGCCGGCGCGGCTTTCTTTAGCGGCACGCATAATCGAGATAACAGGTGAGTTGAGGGCGAGTATTTCCTTTCCGCGCGTGCATACGACGTAATAAAGATTGATCTCATCCTCCCAACGGGCTGGGTCTGCTTTTTTTGCTTCCCGATCAAAGGGATCGTAGGTGTAATCGTCCCCAAGCTGCACATACGGCCATTCCAGGCCTTTAGAGCCGTGACCAGTTGAAAGCGTCACCGTTGCCGACATCTCGTCCAGGACTGTGATTTGCTCCAACCGCTTAATCAGGATCGGCAGATCGTCGCCATAGTTTTTGATGATTTTCAGAATCCGGGTCATCTGAACATCTTCGGTCTGATCAGCAATATCCGAGTACTCACCGAAGTTTTTGTAATCCCGCGTGAGTTGGAAATCTTTGATCATGTCCCGGCGTTCTTTTGAGAACCAGAACACGTCAAGAACGGCGGACAGTTGGTATTTGTTAATGCCCCCAACCCAATAAATGCGTTCCCCATTATCAGGTTGGCCAGCTAGTGGAAGGCAGCTCAGAGCACGGTCAATCACTCCGGCGACAGTCCGATACAGGTACGTCCTGTGTTCCAGCCCGTCGGGCAGGCTCGATTTTATTTTCGTAGGCGCACCAAATCCCTGAAGCAGCACTGTTTCACCTTTGAGAGCCAGGATGGTGTTTGCCACGTGACTGCATGCCCAGCCGAATCGAAAGCTTCTGGTAAGCCAATGCGATTCGGCGTCGCGCAGCCACGGCTCGTACAAAGCGTTCTCTGCGCCACGGAATCTGTACAGCTGCTGATGGCGATCGCCGACGATGATGACGTTGCAGCCGTTCAGATATTGCTGTTGAACAAACACTGTCAAAAGCTTGGTTGTGTCCTGGCCTTCGTCGAGCAGAATCGTTTTGAAGCGGCGGGTCAGGTCAGGCTTGGTCAACAAGTACGCCTTCAGATAGCCGTCATGAGACATGGGCGCGCCGCTGTCGTTGACGTCGCACATGCGCTTCCAATAATGATTGGCGTGTTGCAAAACCAAGTGGGTGTGTTGCAGCTGTCGACTGTTTAGAGCTCCGCCTTGGAACCGAGCAAAATGGCTGTCCTTGATCACATCATCAGGACTGCACAAATACGCATTGAGGGTATTGAGAACATCCTTTGCCAGATTCCAATTCGAGGTATTCAGAGCCTTTGCAATATCCGTAAGACGAATGTTGTTGCAGCGCTTGTGCTCATACCGGCGACCCATCGGGCCGAAGGCAAGACCGTGCGACGTAGTGGCGGTCACATTCCTTGGAAACCTACGTTTAGCTTCAGCCGCAACCTCGGTGTTGTATGCGATGTAGCAGATCTTGTCATTCGGATGGTGCTCGGCATAACCGATAAGCGTAGTGGTCTTACCCGTGCCAGCGAATGCGTTCACTTTGATCAGACGTGCCAGAGAAGTGATGATTGGGAGCTGCTCTTCAGTCCATTGGTGCATGGCCGGGAGTCCTACGATTGATGTGTTTGCCATGTCGGTGGACTAGCCTAACCGACGATGCTGGTTGATGCCCGCCATAATAGGGTCGCCAAATGCGTGCCACCACCTACCGGCGGAGGTGTGCCGGCCAGGCGCAATCGTAAGGAGTCGCTTCAAATTCCAGTCCATTGGGCGAGAGGAAGTCTTGCTGAGACTCGCCCTGCTTCACAGCCGCGGTGAGGGGCGCAACGGTTTTGGCATACATCGAGGCGGAAGTGCCGTCCACCGAATGAGCTCCTGCGGCGGCTGAGCAGAGAAGCATGCGTTTGGCGCTATTGACCCGCCCCACGTGCAGGTGGCAGTTACGACGACGTGCGAGCAAGCCCCAGCTGTGACACGTCTGGAGTTTCCACCCAGATGTGCCCCCAACGAAGATGCCTATGCTTGGATTAAGAAGGTGGCGAACGTCATCAGGCACCATCCCATCCTGAACAGCCAATAGACGCGTACCCGGATACCCGTTTAAGCGATCGAGCCACTTCAAAGAGAAATCCAGAGAGGCAAGACCGCCAGCCACGATGTCAGGTACAACGACCATAGAGGCTTTTTCTCCGATCAAATCGAATGCTTTGCAGAACGCGAGCTCGTCGAAGGGCTCACCTTGGGTAAATGCACTCCATGCTCCGTTGTCGAGCATCACCGTCGGGAACGATTCGGTGCGAAGCACACCCTTAGCCGATACCAGTAGACCCCAGCCGTTTTTGCGCATGGCATCGAGGTTCTGCTTTGTGCCAGTGCGGCTGGCGAAAGGAACCATCGGTGTTCTAGGGATCGCAATCCGTTCCTCAATTTCATGATCGCCATCGGCGCTTCCGTCCACACAGTGGTATGCGCTGTAGGCCAGCATGGCTTGAGAATGCCCAATGCGACTGCCATCTGAATAGGGACGCATCCAGCTGGGCGGTTGGTAGGCGTTGGGATGGATGCTTTGCTGAGGCATGGTGGTCTCCTAGTTATGGAAGCCACCATCATCAGAGGCTTGGCGACGTGGCAGAAGCAGCTAGCGCGAGAGTCGACGCAGCAACTCTTGCTCAACCGACTCAGGGATCTGGCAGTGCTTCAGCAATTCCTGAATCGTCAGCCGCCCCTTGAAGCTCTTCAAACGCCAGCTTTCACTTGGGTAGTTTTGAGACGTATAGCTAGGTTTCAACCAATTCATGGCGTGCGCCAGGTTGTGAAACCGGTGATGCCCTTGATACCCAAGCTCAGGACCGACCACGACGTTTGTGATGCGGTTGCGATAACTTGCGGGGATAGACTCAATCAGAGTTATCAGAGGGCTACTCGGGGTGCGATACTCGGGTAGTCGGCCGGTTGTGGCGAACGCCATCATGGCCTTGGGGCTGCGCAACATCATTTGGATTCGGCGGTGATCGGACATAGTGCTCTCCTCGGAAAGCACTATTGTCGACGGGAGATTGGTGTGCCTGAACCCCTATGCGGCATGTCCTGCTGTGGGCATTGCATCAGACATAGCAGTCATACGAGCGTCCCAGTCGCTCCGGGACATCTTAGTGCGATTGGCCGGTCCATCCTGTCGCGTGAAAGGGTAACGGGCGTCAGGCTTTAGACGATAACGACAAAGGTTGATCATGCCTTCATCCCAGTTGACCGAAGTCACCCACCACACTTGCCTGCCTTCAAATCGGGGCATCAATTCGTCGGTGTCTTCACCATCCAGCAGCACGGCAATACCAGAGGCGACTCTGATGTTGGACTGGATTTCACCAGGTGCTCCGCCCAGCACAGCTTTGAACGGCTTAACGCCCGCAGCCTTCTCCCACATCCGGGCAAAGGTTCCGCCCGAAAGGCAGGCCTGGGTATAGAAGCTCTCCTCAGAAGGGCGGAATACACCCACACAGGTGCGCATCGCGAGCCGCGCCAGCCGAGGGGAGTCATCCACATCAAAATGCATTTTGAGCTTGATCGCTGAGGTCAGCAGTGTGTTTAGCGCCGCACTGCGCTCGCGATCGCCGATACTTTTACCGATCCCCTCATAGGCCGCGAGCATAAAGTTGAGACCCGCAGAAATTGATTCAGATTTCATGACTGGAATTCCTTATCAGGCAACGGCCGGTTGAATATTGGGGTCGAGCTCACCTTCCAACTGGAACGTGCCTTCGTTTGTGTAGACATTTGCCGACACTCCAAACGGGAACGGCTGGTCACGCCGCACGATACGTACCCGCCAATTGCCAGTATTGGTATCGAGGGTGTTGAAGACGGTCCCAGATATCACAGGTTTGAGATCTGAAGCTTCGTGGGGGATGAAGGTGACACGGTCAAGTGGCTTGACAGGGCACGCAACGTGTTCAGCCGTAGACGAAGTAGATTGAACATCGGGCATAGAGAAAAAGTCCGTTTGAGTGAGTTGGCATATCCTCACTCGACGGAGTTTGTGCCACTAGCTCCCGGGGCGGTTGTGCACGCGAAGTACCTGAGCAGACAAGCAGAGCGGGTGAAACTGGCGCTCAGGTATAGAAGCGCCAGCCTGGGGAATGGATCTAGCTTGAGGGCCATCAAAGCGCGGGTTAGGCGGGCTCCAGGTAGTGCTCAGCAGCGAGAGCAGTGGGCAAAATACGTTGAATAAGCCATGTGCGGTGATAAAGCTTCCCGTCTCTCGCGAACCAGCTATCTCCCATCAGATCGGTGACCGACTCAGCGACTTGCAGGTCAATTTCGTCTTGGGTGTACTCCAGGCTAAGCCCCGCAGATAACCGCTCTTGCGCGATTGAGCGACATGATTTTAAGTGTTGCTCCGAGAGAAGCTCACCGAACTTGTCTCCTGCCTTTCCTGCTTGGCCTGAAGCTAGATAGGCCGCTTTGAATGCCTCATCATCAAGCTTTTCCGATTCGGCCACCCAGCTAGCTGTGCGCTCGATGCGCCACCGACATTCCGCTTCAACCAACTCTGGGGTGGTGAGCTTGCTAACATCATCTCGGTGCCAGCAGCAAAGCAGAGCCTGGGTGATCTCAGCAGGTTCGTCTGCTTGCCAGACTCGCCAGACAAAACCTAACTCATGCCAGCCGGGGAAAGTAACTGTCAGATCCCTCGCCACGTCGCCATCGAGCTTGGTCCACACATCCTGGTTGATGGCGATGCCGCTTCTAGAGTCCCAGTCGGGACTCCAATCAGACGGCGCAAATGGCAATGGCAATGGGGTTTCTGATTCAATAACTGAATACCAAGGGTAGCTGTGGTTTAGCGGCGGTGGTAATGCGAAGGGCCGCTTGTCATCTAGCAAACGCTGGTACAGCGAGGATTTCTGCAGGATGTGATTTTCAGTGCCACCGGCAGCAGCCACAACGGCTCGGTAGCGCGCCAGTACACGTGGATTCGGAGGTATCTCATTCATGGGCGCTCTCCTACCTGCAATCGCGACAAAGGCAGCCAGGCGCTTGGTCGGCCGTCACGTACCGACCACATCCGTAGCACTTCGGGGTAGCTCGTCGTTTAACAGGTCTTTTGATCAACTGGATTCCTGTACCTGCTAAAGCCTGATCAACACTCACCCTCGTTACAGAGACAATTGGGCGAGCCAAGGCGTCTACGTGAGCCTTTGGCCAAATCTGGTAGGTAAAAAAGTCTGATTCACTGCCGTACTTTTCGGCTGCATCACGAATCGTAAACACGGTAGCTTTCGAAAGGTCTGGGAGGGTGCCAGAGTCGCCAACCCACTTGATGTCATTACCGTCGAAGTCGCGCTTGACCGCGACATAGCACAGCTCGTCGTCAGACTGGGGAACCCATTTGATGCGCAAGTATTGGAAGTCGACTGCCAATTCATGGCGGGCACGGACAAATTCCGCCGGCCAAGGAACGTCGGTCTCACGACTTGCATGTTGGGAAAGCGCACTTTGGCGGGTAAATACCTGAGCCTCATCCAGGCTCGAGGTATATCCCCCACCATCTCTCCACCAAGTCAGCCGGCTGCCAATCAGCTCTCGGGTGTCCTGCAGAAGAAACTGGTCCATTTCATCATCCTTTTTGGCGCATTGACGCGTGCCGATCGGCAGCAGCCATCAAAACGGGTCTACGAGATCGCCAGACACGTCGTAATACGACTGCTTGTTTACAATGTTGAGTTGCGAATCGTTATATGCAGCTCGCCACATTGAGTCAGGAATCGGGAAGCCCAGCTGTTCTGAGACATCACGGAAGTGCGACAGAGTAGATGGATGCCCAACGTCGTTGAGATTGCTGTAGACGACTTCGTCGTCATCGTCAGGTAGATCTTCCTGGTCCTTGAGAGCAATCATGTAAAAGCCCTGCAGCGGGCGGTCCCAGCCCAACTGGACTCGAACTTCACATGCACTGGCCTCGTGGAAGAATTTCAGATAGTGCTGGCTCATGCGGCCTCCTAAGGGTTTTGCCAACAGGCTATAACGCCTGCTGGCATTGCCCAACCCAAAAGCGGGTTACGGATTTTCGCCGGCGGCCATCGCAGTGATAGCTCCGCCAGCGATGAAGGCTAAGGCCAGTGAGATCCACCCAAAGGCGTCTCGGATAAAGCCTTCAACAACCAAGCCGAAAGTGAGGGTGAGGTACTGCATGCCAACAGCGACCAGCAAAATGAGTACGGCTCCAAGGCTGAAAATGATGCGACGCATAATGACTCTCCTGAGTAGATAGCTCATTTTCTCAGGTCCATCCTGTGCCAGAAGCGCCACATCAAACGCGGATTGCGTACACCTCAACCGGCTGCTCACCAAAGTGCTCATGCTGGATTGTCTGGAGTTCATACCCTCGCCAAGGGACCGTAATAACACGGGTTTCGTCGTCTTTCCTTGGGTAGCCCAAACATATGCGGATAGCGTCGTAGTCCCTGCCTTCCAGCCGTTTTCGCCAGTACGGTGTTCTGAGGCGGTACTCGTAGGATTTGGTCCCAGCCTTGATCTGATTGAAGTAACGGCCTATCAAGTTGATGGTCAGGACATTCAAACATGGGCCTCGTAATGATTGGGTTTCGGATTCCCCTAGCGGGAAATGAACAAGGCGGCTGGGATGGAGAGCTCCCGTAACAGGACAGTCAGGGTCGGCTCAAGCCGGCGGGAAGGGGGTCCGGCTTGTTTGCGATGGGGTAAAGGATTGTAGACCCCACCTTCGATATCCCAGCACCCTTATCCAGAGTGCTGAGTACCGATCTAACCTAACGACAGTGTGGTGATCCGACAATGTCGCTTCTGAAGGCGTTGCTGATTCCTCAGTGCGTTTCATCCCCCCACCGAATCCAGGCCAACTGCCTTATTGCGGCTATGCCGATCCCAACGAGAAGGGCGGTAAAGTCAGACGTGTTTCCCAGGCTGTGGGCAATCAAAAAGGTCGGAATGATTGAAACCAGAACGATGAGACCTAAGCCCACAGGGCTACGAAGCCAGAAATACATGCTACCCATTGATGTTGACCTCCGATCAAGTGACGCACGAGCGCCCATAAGTACATGACCTTAATCCTAGCGGAATCTGTCAATCATAGGTGAGCAGTAGGGTTTGGGGACTTTGAAACTATTTAGCGATATGTTGCGAGGTATTGCTATTAGCTGGTGCAACCGGGCGACAAGTCAGGACCAGATTTGAAGAATTTAGGGAATCCATTTTGGATCGTTAATTTAGAGAATCTTTGAATAGAAGGTTCAACTTCAACAATTCGCACTTATTAGATGCGCGTGAGGCATTGCCATCCAGTGTTAGGGGATCTGCGGAAACATTGACCACAGACGCACGGGAATGAGCCAGACAGTCAAGGTGACAGGCTGGCGTCTCCTCAGATCTTCTCAGCGAACGTTGGCCGAGATCCCGTGCAGAGCTGGGCAAAGCTATCGATCATCTCCTGTGAGTCATTCACGTCGATGGTGAAGCGCGCTTTCATGTCAGTGCCAGCTTTTTCATAGGAGAAGCCAACGGTTCGGGCGGTGCGGAAGGCCGCGAGCTGCTCAGATGTGGGGTCGAAGGTGAGATACGCAAACCCGTTCTTCAAGCCTGTGCCGACATGGGCATTACGTACAGGGATGCGCTTGTTATCAACGGTGAGAGTGAGACTATCCATCTGTCCAAGCAGGCTAGTGTCATACCACGCTTTATAGAACGCAGCCATTGAAACGCCCCCGTGCGCATTGCAGGCCATTCCAAGCCGGCCGGTTCCGGTGATCTTCGTCTGCTCACCCATCAGATAAACCAAACCGTGCTCCGCTCGAATCGTCCAGGTTGCGGGCAGTGATCCGGCGTTGACCAGGTCCAGCTCATACGCCTCAAGAGGGGTCAGGTAATTCATGTCAGCAGGGCCAGCTTTGGCTGCTACCTCAAGAAGGCGCAGATCGATCCCCAAATTGCGTAGGTGGTTGGCCAACAGCGTTGAGGTAATCTGGCCAGTGGCAATGTCCGTATCGCCAGCGACGCCGCTCGCCTTGAAGAATTGATGGACCCCCATCTTCGATGAACCATCCATTAAGCGGAATACGCCGCCGGCAAAAGCAAACGGGCACGCGCTCTCGCAGAAACCTGCACTCGGATTCGAGTGAGGGCCGTTCCATACGCCAATTCGTGTTGAAAATCCGCGCTGACGGATCAGTTGGCCGAGTTCCATTGCCGCGATCAAATCCCCACCATGGGAGTTGAAATACACGAAGCCGACTTGACGGTCTTTCAGAAAGCCGTTTTTGCGGAACGCTTCAACCGTTGGCCGGTGAATGTAGCCATCGATGTAGATCTCAGGAATGTCTTGGGGGGTCTGAGGGGCAATAAAGTTGATCTGCGCAGGCACCAGGCGCTTGTCGACAGCCCCCCCTTCTTTGGGAGCGGCTGTGGTGGTCGCAGTGAACAGGAGGGCGGCGAAGATGAGAAAAATACGGATCACGCGCTTTCCCCAGCCTGCTGTAGAAATATCAGACCTTCCTGGCCCGACAAGAACGTCACTAGGTGTGCACCGGCCTCAAGGACTCTTTCGAGGTCGCGACCTTTCAGGCGGATACCGTCTTCGCTCATGGCTCCCGCAGGGTCAAGGGAAAGTCCGTAAAGCGCGCAGAGTCTTTCCGCCTCCGCTTCGATGCGCTCCCACGTCTCGAACTGAAAAAGGTCGTCATCGAGATGTGCGGACTGCCAGGTGAAAGGTATTTCGATGTAGTGCTGCACATGCAGCACTGGGGCGGAAGTGGGGCTCATGGTATGTACCTCATGCGATGCGTCATGATGCATGATGCTGGTAAAACCCGTGTGCCATAACCGGTGTCCGAAATTCAGCTGGTAGGAATTTGCATTCCAGGTTTGCCGGCCAAATTCCCCAGCCCCTCGACAATACGTACCAATTCCGAGTCGAACGACTCACGGCGCACAACCCAACGCAGACCGAGATATTCGACACTGAACGCGGAATTCGGCCGTAGCCAAGTTAGAGGTCCCGGTGGCTGGGCGTAGAGAGTCTCGCTGAAAATGCCGACTTCTTGCAGAGTGCCGCGCTGATCGTTGATCACACTGAAGGAGTGGTCCGCGTAAATCGCCAAATGAATCTCGGCACTTTCAGCATCCGAAGGTAAACGCTCAGGCCATATTTCGTTACAGGTGACCCAACTGGTGGCCGCACTGAGGATCCCAGGCAATTCACTGATTGCGCCCGTTGGGTACATGGTGGTGGGAGAGTCGATAGGCGAAAGCACGCCAACATTCCTGGCGGCCTCAACTGCACCTCTCTTGAACGTGTAGAGAATCACTGCAGTTGCTCCCCGATGCTGGCTTTCCAACTGCTGAGTGTCGCCTGCACCTTGGAGGATTTGATGCCGTAGACCGCCAGTCCCCGCCGGATCTCACGATAGATGTTTACGAAGTCAGCTTTTGGAACTGCCCACTGAACAGAAAGGAAGCCCTCATTACCCTCGGCCCGCAACCAGTGAAAGTGCGCTGGGTTGAAAGCGAAAAGATCCCCCGGGCGAATCGTCATTGACGCTACTTGGCCGGGCGAAACCATCAGTTCGAATCGATGTTCTGCTTGAACAGCCAGAGTGACGAAAATGAAATCGGCGAAGTCCGGATCATTGTGCGGATGAGCTTGTATGCAGCCGAGCCAGTCAGCGAGGTCCGCTCTAGGCAACGCCTGATCCCCAAGGGCGACCACATCGATCTCCCAGGACTCAGCAGAAGCCTGAGCAGGGGCGGGAACCGCCAGCGCTGAAACAACGCTGGGGTCCAAGCGAATGCGCCGCAGCGCGCGAGGAAGGAACATGCTCATCGCCATTCCCTCACAAGAAGGAGAGCTGCTGGGGTTGGATTTGTAACGCCGGGATCAGCTGGATGACGGCTTCATCCTCATCAACCGAGAAACCTCCCTTGAGTCTCTTCTGTTCCATCAATTCCTCGTAACGCTCGATGATGCTGTGTGGAGTGGTGCATTTGATGTTGAGCCCCACGCCGGCGGCGACCTCTCCGCGGATGTCGGCCAACAACGAAGCCTCATCGACTGTCGGAATGACTGTTGGCCAGCCTTTCGCGTAAAGCAGGTGCTTCGGAATGGCTGATTCCAGAGCTTTACGACGCAAGGATACCTGCTTTGCTAGTTGCAGGCGGTCTTGAGTCTCGCTGTCCAAGAGGCTCGGATTTACGTCACCGAGCCATTTATTGCTCTGAAATGCAAAGGTTGACTCCACTTCGAGATCCACCATTTGGCGGTAGAGTGAGTGACTGGCAGGATCTCGTGTTGCATTGGCCATGTCAGCGGCCGAAGACATGATACAAAAACGGCAACTTACCCTCGTAAGTTCATAGCGTGAATAAGCCTCATGAGGCTCTAAACCCTCGTCAGCGATTACGGCCCATACGTCCGAAACGACCCAGTCGATGATCGGATTCCACTGATACGCATCAAATCCACGACGTGCAGATTGTGGCTCATGTTTGGCAACGGGCATCTTTGCTCTATTAGCAGACTCCTCACGACGAATACCTGTTGCGTTAACAATGTTGTAATCCGGATACATTTTCTTGAGGTTACTGCGTATCGGGCTGGACTTGCTCTCGCTCGTACAAAAACGCATGCCGGGCGTTGACCAAGGGAGAATCAGTTGGACGCAACTCAAATCTATATAACGCCTAACGTTGTTTTCCCATCGAACCAACCAACGGTCCATCAGTCCTCCGGCGGGCCGGCTTACAACGACAAGCTCCCATCCCAATTTGTCTGCCGCCTCTTGGCACTTGAAGAGGCTTTGCTCCCATTCAACGCTGCCAAGGTCTGCATGGATAGCAACTCGAGGGCCCTCAAAGCCGATCGAGTTCAGGTGGTGATGAACTGCGATCAGGCAAGCCTGAGAATCCTTGCCACCTGACACTCCGACCGCGCAGACAGTCTTCGCCTTCAGGAGCGCATCGATTTCAGGTGTTGTTGCCACCGGGGGATTGGTCATGACTTTGTTCCCTGGGAAAATTTGATGAGCCATGGTCAACTGGATGCGTGTGTGGCAGAAGCATGTGGACGTGCTTCGATTCGAGTGTAGGAATCCGCGCTTGGGAAATGATCAGGGGAGGGTATTAACTGCTGAAAGAAGTGACCTGGACTTACAAATCAACCGTCAGTCTGCCTGTACGGGTTGACGCTTTGGTGCTTTGACCTTTGCCTCCGGGCACCACTGCAACCGGCTCAGCGTTGAAGCTGGCGATCATGCAGCCGGTCTCATACCAGCGAACAGCCTGTGGCCGTTTACCCCGCGAGCCAAACAATTTTGGCTCGGGTGTATGGTCCGAAATATTGAAATCCATTATGCCAATACGGTGCCTGAACAGATGCCTGTTCGACCCCGACGGTCGTCCTTTGCTTCCAGCAATGAGCGTCGAGGGGAGTGCCATTTCACTACATCCTTCTACAGGGTCATTGACCCCATCCATATATGTGCACTTTTGAGTGCAACGTCGGCCTTAACTGGCTCTGGATCCAATTGTCGGCAGGCAAGCTCATCAGTTAAGACCGTTCGTCGGCTTTGTGAGCGATTTCACAAACTGTCGGCTCGGAATCACGCTGCGGTGGCGGTTGGCCTGTTCAACTGTTGACCGTTTCATCGCTGGCCAGAATTACGTACGGGGCTCGTTCATCTGCAAGTGCCTCGGCAAGCTTTGCCTTCTGAAACAACCCCATGTGCTCGATTCCTGGCTGGAGGGGGAGAGTGTCGATCAGGTGCATAGCAACCCTCTTACGACGATATTCGTCGGAGGGTCTTGTACTGAGGATTAGCTCACGATCAAACATCGACATTCTGATGTCGTCCCAAGAAACCAATGTGTAGGTCAACCCAGAGTGAGCAGGTACACCGGTCGGCATGGCTTGATCCCAGGCGTCCTTCCTCGATCTCCATTCGGCAACCGATAGTCCCGCAGGAGCATCGGTAGCATCTTGGTAGTGATAGTCCTCAAAGCCGGCGTCAGTGAGGAGTTCCGTGAAGCCTGGGTTGTTTTCCAGAATATGGAGTGACAGTACGTGTTCGCCGAAAGGTAAAAGAAGCACATCGAAAGTGAAATCCCAGTCCGTGCTTCGTTCACCCAGCGCCATCACGTTGGTTCGCTCGGTTTTGATGATTTCCAGGATCCGCCAGAAAAAACTGTCGAAGTGTTTCCTGGGGTAGGGGAGATAATTCTCATCCATGTCCGCCCAAAAATAGCGGTATTTAGCAGCCCTCATTGCAACGCCAGCTTGTGCCCGGCGTACACACTCTGCGCGCATCCCTTGAAGCCTGGCCAATGCGTCGGTAAGGGTGGCGTTCTTTAAAATGCGGCCGTTGTAGATTCGAGTGCTCATTACTGCGTTCCATAGCAACTATGGGCACATCATCCTCAAGCACCAGCGGTGGCACCAGCCAAAGTGACCCTTCCATTTCTCAGGCCCTAGGTGCTGCCAATCTCTCAGTAGGCATACACATCGTGCGACATTTGTAAAATCGGGTGCCCATCCACTGATCACGTCTCGTCCAGCCTAAGTGCGAGTGGTCTGCGCAAAATGTAGAATGGGAGGATGATGCTCGGCCCACTGGACGCTTTCTAGCCTGGCCGTGCAGTTCGATACCGCTCGTAACCGAGGCAGCTCATCAATGGCTAGTTCCAAAAAGGGAATTGCGACCACCAAAGAATCGGGTGACAAGAGCCCTCAGCTCGCTTTGTTCGAGCTATTGGAAGCCGCCGATTCTGATTACAGCAACACCATTGAGCTCTATGACGCTCTACCTAAATACGTTTGGGCCAATACCGAGCTTGATCCTGAAAACAGCGTCATCACCAGGCAGCTGAAGAGCCGTGGCGCTGTCTACACCATCAAGATCAAGCCTGCAGTCGTTGAGCGTACAAACGACAAGGGGGAGACCGTTAGCGTCCTTCTCTACCCAGGTTCTCGCGAGGAGATTGTCGAGGAAGCTCTGCGCAAGATTGCGGTGAACGGAAATTCCTTTGAGTCGCCGGATGACAAAGAGGTGGGCGTCTATTTCACGATCAGTCAGCTCCGTAAAGAGTTGGCCAAGACCAAGCATACCTACAGTGCTCAAGAGGTCCACGAGGCACTGGACGTTATGAGTTCATCACTTCTGGAATGCTCGACAGGATCTGGTAAAGGCCGGGATAGCTACCGGGGCAACCTACTCCCTAAGCTGGCCATCACGACACGAGCAGACTACCTGTCTGACGGATCAGCCCGCTGCTTCGCAACATTCCACCCGCTGGTCACTCTAGGCGTGAAAACTCAGGCATTCCGGTTGTACGACTACAGCATCTCAATGGGGCTGAAATCTGACCTTGCTAGATACATCTACAAGCGGCTAGCGCACTATTGGACCCAGGCCTCTCCGAACCATCCTTACCAGCCAAAGCTGGTGTCATTCCTTCAACAAAGCCCCCGCGGGCTTTCAGTGAGGATGAAAGACAACATTCGAGCGATGCGTAACGCTCTATCCAGCCTGGCGGACCAGAATGTAATCCTGCCTGATTGGAAGGAGACGGTTTTCAAGGATGAGAGCGACAAACGCATCACCAAGGACATTCAGTTTGACCTGTACCCGCACGACAATTTCATCAAGCACATGATGAAAGCGAACAAGAAAGCCAGTGAAATCAGGGCCAAGACTGGTATCGCTGACGCTCGGAACGCTGTGAAGGGTAAACCAGAGTCTCCTCCGCACAATCAACCTGAAAACGATCCCCGGGCACATCAGCCCATGGATAACGGCTCGGACAACGTGTTCGACGATTGAGCGCATCAAACCTACAAAGGCATAAGGCGTCCCCCGAGAGGGTTCTGAGAAGTAATCTCGGGGCGCATTGAGTCTGTCACCCATCACGCGAACGTTTTGGAAAGGGCGCAGCAAACCTACAAGGCATGCTCGCTCGATAGAATTCCGGCGCAACAAACCTACATCAGCCATCCCCTACAATCAGCAGATAACTAACAGTCCGGCACACTAAACCTTCAACGTACCGGTTTCTCTCAAATTGCGGATTTTAGGGCGCACCGGACCTACAACCCAGGCGCGGCACGAGCGATCAGAACGGTACGAGGCACTCGCCACATTCGGTGAGAAAATAGAGCTCATTGAACCTACAACATCGGGTTTGAATTGGGCGCAGCAAACCTCCAACGCCCAGTCCATGCGTGGTCGGTCGCACGCAGACCTGATTTGAAAAATCCAATCAATATCCTCAGGTTAGCGGGTATATCTCGGTAAAACTTACAAAACCCTGCATAACACTCAGTGCTGAATAGCAAAAACACGAACGGTACTGCTTTCGAGCTCATGGGTCTGGATGGGGGATAGGGCGCAGCACTCCTACAACCAACATCCATTACCCGCATAGGTTGAGCGCACCAAACCTACAAGCCCCCGGCGCGTCCTCCAGCCCGTGAACCACACCGAAGACCTCTGACTCTTGGTTAGATACTCTCTGTAACCAGATGATTCTCATAGGGATGTAGGTTTGGTGCGCTCTATCGATTGCCGCGAATTACAGCGCAGCAAACCTACGACTTGCTGCAATCATCGATCAGATTGGGCGCAGCAAACCTAGTACTCTGACAAGGTCCATATACAAATGCGCAGGTTCCAGGGGCTCCTGTGTGTAACCCTGTGGGTAAGCAGACAAAAGTTGGAGGTCTGGTGAGCCCTAAATCCCTGATGTCGTAGGTTTGATGCGCCCAACCCGAAATCACGAAGGGTCGATTGCTGCTTTTTAGTGGTAGGGTTGTAGGTATGCTGCGCCGCAACCACGAATGTGGACCTTGAGGTCGATTCGGCGGCCAATTGGGTAGTAGGTTCGTTGCGCTTAATCTGCTTGTAGGTCCACAAAACGCCCAAAAAAGGCCCTAAATGTGGATAACTCTGTGGGTATTTTACAGCCCCAGAATAGGGTTGTAGGTCTGGCGAGCCAATAGTCTTAGGTATTGAGCGCTGCATGATGTAGGTGCTATGCGCCGCAGTTTAGGAGCACAGCCTTGATTCTCGCGGGCTCCAGAGGCAAATCCTTGCCCCTATCCGCTCTTAATCCGCTCTTAGCCTTTTTAACCAAGAGAAACAAAAACCGCTCCGCAACCTGTCGAACTCAAACTCGAGAAGAAGCTCAAGTGCTGGGACAAAAATGAAACGATCACAAAATAGGTCTTCGCAAATTCTCCTCACGAATAGCCTGCATCAGATGATACAGAGCCTCACGCACCTTCGGCGATCGGCCACCCCCTGTGGTCGAAGTACAGAATTCCAAAGCTAGGGATTCACCATCCACGCTGATGATCTCGATTATGACGTCAGAGTCACAATCAAGGATCATGCGAAGTCGGCCCTGGCCCATGTCGTCAGACCGCTCAAAGAACTCCAACAAAGGCACCGAAGGGGAAGCTTCCCTTTCCTCACGCTCCAGCTGAGCCTCTGCCGCGCGTACCACCTGGTTGCCCAGATAATCCATTTCAAGCCGGCAACCTTCATCCTCGATGATGTAGTCGCGAACAGTATCGATAGCGAGTCGCGAGATCGTTGCCATGCTTTAGCCCTCTGCAGCTTCACGAGATGCAATCCGATTTTTCGAGAACATGCCATTGCGCCTGCGAACATCAAGCGCTCGCGAGGTTTGGACATCCCTAAGTCCGTAGCGAGGCATGCGCCGGCAAAGACGGGAATTAATACCATGCATCACAGCTCAGACCTCTCATGACAGTTGCCAGGGGTAATTGTAGTGGTGCGCCACCTTCTGACTTACTTCAATACCGACCCGGTAATTGATAGGTAGGTCGCACTCAACCCAGCCAACGTTTCACGCATGTACTCCCGCTCCGCACGAGTGTGATGGTCAGTGTGAGCTGACCGCATCAGCTGCTCCTGCAACTGATGGTGCTGGCGCTTAAGCATTTGTGGATCGCGGGTTGGGACGATAGTCGGGTCCAATCGGACAATTTTGAGCTTCATGGAAATACCTTGATTCAGAGTGACAACGTCGGATATGCCGGCGACTACATAGGGGAGGCGGTTCCCAGAATTGCCTGGGAACGCAGCGCATGTGAGTCATCATTATTTGGCGCGGCCTGTGCCAGAAGCCCCTATCAAAATGCGAGTTACACTGGCTGCCTGCACCCCTTGAAGGATTAGTTACCGATGTCAGATGCCACTGCTGAGTTCTACCCAGAGCATGATGTGATAGTCGACGCATGTGGCCTTCCTTGTCCCATGCCAATCCTTAAAGCGCGGCTGGAGAGCAACCGGATGGGCCATGGACAAGTCCTCCATGTGCTATCAACGGACGCTGCCACCAAACGAGATTTCCGCACGTTCGCACTGCAGACAGGACATCAATTGATAGGGGAGGCGGAACAGGAAGGGATTTATGGCTTTTGGCTGAAAATACAGCGGGCTTGAGGGATTCCCAGACCGGGTGTCGGTCTGGGATTACAGATCTATTCTCTCTGTCGTGGTATCGAATGGACGTGCAGTGGGTCAGCACATGGGATGATCAAGCCGCTGCGTTACAAGGCCAAGCCTTGGAGGGAAGTCTCTGTCTGGTTCAGGGTTGGCAGAAGTGCGAGCTCCATTTCGTTGTCTGCAAGCTTTGGATCAACACCTCGTATGAATGCCTCGCCCAGGGAGCTGTCAATCGCAAAGCCCCGCTTGAGCTTAAGGTGGAACAAATTCATACCATGTGCTGGTGTCTCCCAGTGACTGAACTCCTCGAGCGTCAACGTGTTGCCATGCACAACGATTGCCGGGATGTGCAGCAGGCTGAGTTGAATGAACGCCATGTGGACTGCACGAACATCCAGATCTACCAGCGTGACGTGAAGGTGCTGCTGGTAATTGATTCCCAGATCCAGCAAGTTCGATGCAAACGCAATAACCATTGCCCCAGAGCCGCAGCTTGGTTCTGAAAGGGTGATGAATCCACGTTGCGCCACCTCACTCCGAACCTGATCCGGGTTGATGGCCAGGCGAGACAAGAGATCGGAAATGGATGGAGGAGTGAAAAATTGTCCCCGCTTTTCATTTGCCAAGCCCAGGTTCATGTACAACTCACCAAGGATGTCGGCTGGGTGGTCGCTCAAAGCACAGGTGAGCTGCTTGAGTAGAGTTGCGAATACAGCATGGTCTTCGGGTTTGTACTTCTGAATCAGCTTCAGGTAGACCGCTTCACGATCGCCGTGTCCCTTCATGTCATAGGCGTTGCGGATACAGATCGCAGCCATTTCAACGAAATCGGTGAATACACTCCTTGAAGGGTAGTAACGAATGGAGTCGATGGTACCCGCCATCGCTTTCAAGTGTTCTTTGACGCTCGGCATTTCAAGTCTCCTCTCTGGTATGTGAGGAGTTTCGAAGCATTTCGTCTGTGCCAGAACCGATTGAAAATGGATGCCTGATTATGAGTTGCACACGCTAGGGTGCCAGTTATGCTGTGAAGCAGGCTGCGTGCTGCCTGCCCCCTCCGCCAAGAATGGCCTGGTGAAAGCCGCCTCATTACTGAGTTAAAACCCAAAGATCACCCTTGAAACTTCAGGGCGGTGCTTTGGCAATGGAGGGCCCATCCGTTTCGACGGAAGCGCGCCGCTGGAGAGATTTCATGCATACCGTTCCTCAGTACAAAAAGCGGGCCGATCGGCTGCGCGATCACCTTCAGTCCCTGGGTATCAAAATCACCCGCTCTATCGCCCTCGAAGCACAAGCAGTCCAGGAGGGTGTGCGCGACTGGAACACCCTTGCCGCTACCGCAAAGATTGACGACAAGTCTGGACGTCCATCGAAGTCGATTGGGCCCTGCAAGGTGCGAGAGTCCTCTCAACCTCTACTCGCCCAGTACATCGGCAAGCAATTACCCGAGACCTGGCCATCAGAGGTGAAAGCAGAGATTGATGAGGTTCGGGCAGCGCTTTTTGAATGCTTCGAGCGTGGCAGCCTATGGAGCCAACTTACAGGCATGAATAGCAGCGGGTACCGGTGCACGAGCTGTCAAAACGTGGAGAAATCTAACCCCAAAACCTCTCACTGTCCGAAATGTGGTAGCTGGCTTGCTGTACATGCTTTCGCGGTGTTTGGCGAGCTGATGCAGAGCACCGAATCATTTCACGCTGTCCGGTGGGCAATCAGCAGGACGATTGAGCGCCCAATATTGGGGCTCGTAACATACTCCCCATTTGATCATCAGCCGAGCCCTCTCGAAGTGGTTTGTCGTTCGTCACCAAACGGCATTGTGGAGTTAGCTGCACGGGAATTCGGTCTTCAGAATCACTTTGGAAAGCATTGGAGTAATTCCCACTCATTCGGATGTGAGCTAAGGCTTGCCTACTACGGCGACCCAGAAACTGTTGCTACTGAGCTAGCCAAAGTAGGTATCAGCCGTCGGCAATCTGAGGCTTTGGGGTGGATGGCTCATCATGGGTATATAGGGTCAGGGGACCGCTCTCAAGCCCATGGTCTAGTAGTTACTTTTCTAGAGGATCCGGAGGGTGGCCCGTCGAGTTTTTGGGGTTACAGACCGAAGTCTCTCCGAGCGCGCGAGGGTTTCGCTTCAGGAACCTATACTGTTGGCCTTGATTATCCAAAGGACACGGTTTTTCTGTCGCACTTGATTGATCCCCGCCCCTTGGTTCTGGTCACAGGATTTATGCACGCCCTGGCGCTCCGGGAAGCAGGTATTAACGCCGTGGCGGTACCGTTCCTGTCGAAAATGACAAGCGTGGCTATCAACACGGTGATCCGTGACCGTGAGATGGTTGTGGCCTGCTTTGCTGCAAATACCACGCATGACCTCAAGACCATGGAGGATGGGATGTTCAACCCGACATACATGCATCTGGTCCGTTACATGAATCCGTTGGAGAGCTACGAAGGACGTAAAGGCTTTTTGATCGAGCAATTCATTGCTGATTTTGAAGTCGCACTCAGCCAGCCTCCATCTGTTTAGACCGATTCCGAACACGTATTTTGGCTCGCCGATCAACGATCAAACCGTTATGTTGATCGGTAGGCCAACCACTGGCTTGCACTGAGGCCGCATTGACGCGGCTCGATCTGAATAGACACAGGAACATGTTCGTGAAAAAAGCAGCTTTGTTTGTCGCCGCAGTCTTCTCTCTGGCCATGCTGGGAGGATGTGCTAACGGCCGTTCGCCGCTGGACTATGAAACAGGTATTTTCGTTTCACCTGAGAAGGTTCAGCAGCTCAAGTCGGCTCATGCGAGCCAAGAGCAGGTGGTGAAAGAGATCGGATATCCGAGTTCGAAAAACGAAGTGATGGGAAAAGAGGAGTGGCGTTATGAATACAATCTCATAACGGCAATTCCCTTCGTCGGTAAGAATAAGTCCGAAGCAACCGTTTTCGAATGGTCTAAAACAGGCAAGATGCTCGACGCCTACAAGACCAATGGCGGCAACGGTTCATCCAGCAACCCGCTTCTCAAAGCCGCAGGCATGTAGCAATCGCCGGAATAGGGCGAAGAAAAGGGGGCCCTCGGCCCCCTTTTTTTAAGTCTGTTTTAGGGGATAACGTTTTCTCCGTAGCAAAACCTATATCTAATTCTCATGCCAAGCTCCTGGTTGAATGACGTGATTTTAGGTGGGCCAGTTATCTTCAAGAACCCGTAGACATTTTCACGTGCATCTTAATTAGGTCTGGTGGGTGATGCCCATTTCGGACAGCAACTCTTGAACCTCTTCAAAGGAAAACGTATCGGAGAACCAGCTGATACCGTCCAACTTCAGTTTGCTCAAGACGTCTGAGGTTTCCTCAATACTGTAGGACACCGTTCCTACGTATCCTGTGTGGAGAAACGTGAATATACCGTCGCTCGTGACTTCCAAACCCAGCAGATCAATAGTCTCAGAACCAACCCATTGATCAGGGTGGTAATCCATGCGAACAGCCTTCAAGCCGTTGGCTAGAGCTAGCGCCTGCCCAGCGCGAGCTCTGGCCAGCATGGCATCCATGTCAAGTACGATAGCGTGCGTTACCTCGGCTTCACACGAAAGACCGTTGTCCCAAACCTGAAGTACGCCAACCACCTTTGTAGATGCATTCATTGCTATGACCCTTAAGTTTGTGAAGGTTCATATTCGTGTGTAACCAGGCGTGGCACCATCCAAGATTTATAATAAATATGGTTCTGGCACAGTAAATACAGGGAGAGAATAGATACTCAAATTCACGAGGTGCTCAAAATGAAACAGTCTTTTACTCTTGATCATTCAAATGCTGATTTGTTGGTATACATGGTTGACGGTATGCTGCGAATTCACAGTGATGATGGTTCCGATCGATCAGCCGCAGGACAAGATAGCTATGCACAGGAAGTTGGTACGACAGAGGACCGTTTGTTCCGAGCGATTATGATGATTTCTGCTCGCATGGTGTCGTTACTGCCACCCGTCATCGAAGCTACTTTCAATGATGAATCGCTAGCCTGTGCGGTTTGGGTTTACGAGTATCTAGATTACGCCGCATCCGGTCACAGCCGGGCAGATTGCCAAAGCTTACCGGCGCACCTTTGGCGATGGTTAGATGCAAATCCTGACCACTGGATTTCATCAGCTGAAGGTCTCCGTGAAGATAGAATTCCCCTCGAATCTGTCCTTTCGGATTGGTGCAAGACGGTCGGCCTGAAGGTGGAAGTCTCTAAAGCCGCCTAAGTTCAGATCTCACAAAAAAGGCCGCGATGATCGTCGCGGCCTTTTCGTTATCGTAGAAATGTTTGACGAAAATCGCAGGTTAGATATCTCAATATTCAGAGGGCAGCAGAAGTGTGGTCAGAGTGCGATCTGCCTCAGTAATAACGTAGATCGCTTGTTTCTTACCTCCTTCAAGCATCACTTCGTATTTGGCAAAAATGCGCCCGCCGATCACGGGGTTCAAAGCCGCATCATTCGCCGCGCAATCGCTGGCATCCAATACACCCCAGTCAGCACTGATGTACCGGCTAAGAACATCGTTCACAACGTCGTGCGACGCCTGCGGGTTTGGGAAGAGCGCTAGGAAGCCGGGGGTTCCTACGATAGTGCCAAGCTCAAGTAGCTCATGAGCGCGACCGGGGTGGTTTGAGGTGTTGCAGTGTTCATTTGTGCCGTGAGGATTCATGGTGCAGTTCCTGGTTGTTAGTCCTCCATCGTCCCAGGTTCACGTTGTGCCACTAGCGGCAAGCTCAAATTGATTGTCTGAGTGGCATGTTGCTACTTTGGCCGCCCTGCTTAGGAACAGAGCATGTCTCCCAGCGGGCACCTGTGTAGAGGCTGGCTGCAAATTTTAGACGAGCCTCGATCGAGTCGCCGCTGTAGATGGGTTTGAGCTGGTCAGCACAATTTCTCATCGCAGTTTTCTGATCCGGCGTGAGGGTGTTCGATCGCATGTCTACAAAAGGGAGTTCGACCTCTCTTGTGTGCCTCTCCAAGTATTCTTCCCTAGCTGAGGGATCGAACATCGGTGCTGCTGCGGACAGAAACCTATAAAGGTCCCTCCCAGTTAGGGTGTTTGCAGCGGTCACTATCGCGCTGTCACGCTCTCCTAGGCTGCCAGTGCGCTCAATGTAGGCAATGGCCAACATTCTGCCCATCGCTCGGTCACTCCGTCCCAGGGCGTCGAAGGCGGGCTTATAGTCCGTAAGGGGGCCGCCTGCTGCGTTGGCCGCGGAGAAGGATTGCGTCAGCCGAAATGCCTGATCAGTGAATTCGTTGTACTTGCGAACCTGTAGTGCGACCTGAACTGAGCCCACGGCTGTTGCAACAAGAATGCAAACCGCGATGGCTGTCCGTGGCTTGATTCGATATGGACAGGTCGGTGCTTTCGTTGGGTTATTCACGTCCATCGATCTCTCACTGCGCGGGCCGTAGCAGAGTGATCAATATAGACGAAGAGCCGCGGTGAAGGCTGCGGGAGCCACGAGAGGGGCGTAGGCGAGGGGCGCGGGCGCTGCGAGTGCCCGCGCAAATATTAGTGTTTCACGCCCTGTGAGGGGAATTGAATGTCAGGATCATCGCAGCGCTTGAGAAGCGCCTCGATCTGATTGCTGTAGTACACCCAGTCCGCGCACGCATTGGCGACGAAATCCCGCATTGTACCGCTTGAATCTTTCAGCTCGCTCCGAAGCCCCTCAGGGAATCGGACATTGTTGTCGCGCATGATGCCGTCGTCAGGGTTTAAACGATTGAAGCTCGTTAGGAGCTGCTCACTCACCCGGCGGCCCAGGCGGTTAGCCAAAGAGTTGCGCATGGTGATCAACCGCCGGTGTCCTTCGCGATGACTGATTACCGCCAACGCAACCTCGCTGTTGAAGCTGCGGAATTGTCTCCGCGCCACATCTTCAACGGCCTGCTTCAAAGCCATGGGGATGCGGAGCACAAATTTTTCAGCCGTCCTTGATGGGGCCGCAGGGAAAGCGGTATCCGAAGTTGCTGTCAGGCTGGTGGAGCGCATCTTGATGCTCTCAGGCAGGGTAGTTTTAAAGAGCCCGCATTTTCCACAGATCGCCCCCTGTTTGCTAGTCAATAACATGGCGTCAAATTACCTGTTATCGGAATGGCCACAGGGAGCTGTACCAGTGAGCACAGTCTTTTCGTGTTGGGAATATCCAATCTGTGAACTGTATTGCAAATTACAATCCGAGAATGGATTCGTTCAGGATTTCAAAGGTTTTTTCCCCATGGGCCTTCTGCAGCTCTGCCTTTACATCAGGGGTGAATTTGTAAGGGTAAACCTCAACCTTACCCGGGGCCGCTGCAAAAACGACTAACGTTTGGCTCGTCGTTGCGTCTCGAATCTCCCTCACGATGTCCATCTCATCTGCAATCTGTGCGATGGCCAGTCTCATGTAGTTTGAGGGCGTCGATGGCCCGATCGAATTCGAGGGTATGTTCGTGAAGTCCAGCTCGAAGCCATGCTTCTTCAGATTTTCAATGATTTGATCCTGGAGGCCTTTGTTAAGGACCAATGTGAACTCATTTTTCCGGTCAGATCCGGACGCTGAGCCTACGATTGCTCCGAAAAACAAAAGTGTGCAGGACCAGGCTCTGTGCTGCGCACGCGTGCCGGGCCCCTTCATGTTGGTGAGAGTGAGTTGAGCTGCCTTTGCGGCCTTTAATGATTCGAACATGAGCTTGGAATCCACTGCTTATGGGGACTTCCAGCTTCAGCGGATATCTGGCGTGCCAGAACCAGACGCTCAAATCAGGCATGGGGAAATGTGTAACACCTCAGAAATGCAGAAAGCCCGCAATCAAGCGGGCTCCCTTGGAGGCTCTGCAGCTCTAATGTGGGGTGTAGGCAAGCAGCGTTTTGAGGTGAAACGATCTCAGCATCTCGATAGCCAGGCGAGCTTCCTGTGCGGTGTCAGAGCTACCCGTTGGGCTCTCCGAGGCAGGATCGCCAAGGTGCGCTTTTGCCAATGTCTTAGCCCTTGCTGAGATGTCCGGGCAGACCACGCTTACACCGAATTCAAATTGATCAGCTGTCAGCGTGGCAATTCTTGAGACGTATTGCGCATTCATACGGGCCAGCGCGTTGTAGAGTGATTGTTTGGTCAGATGCGGAAATTCCTTGCGGGCTTCCGCTTGGCTGAGCCCCTTAACTAGCACCAGGTGCATTGCCTCATCGAGATCTGGATTCGATTCATGGCCAGGGCGCGTATTCAATCGCAGGCAGAGTTTGAATTCAGCGAGACTGATTATCGGAGGGATCGGTGGTTTGCTTGCCATGGTCGTATTCAGTCTGAATCGTCTGGGTCAAAGGTAAGGCCGCGAGCGGTAATCTCAGCCGCGGCGGTCGCGTAGTCATCGCCGGCAGCGATCAACGCTTGGGCAAGCTGAATTCCCTGCTGAGTGACGTCGCCACAACCATGTGAGGCGACGAAGTCTTCTAGCTGGGCCACGTCCATCAGAGGCTTCTCCAGGTGCTTGCCGTCCCAGTCAGCGCCACCCCACCAGTCAATTGAATGAACATCGCAGCAAGGAACGTATTCGACTGTCCGGCCTTGATCGGTAGATTGGGGGAGCACTCGGGTAGCCGGGAGCGTATCACCTTGAGCGTTGCAGCAGTCGAAGTGGCAGAGAACCGAAAGTGGCATAGGTTACCTCAGTGATGAATTGGTGGCAGTGTTTGCTGGTCAAGGCGCTGCATGTCTGCATCGGTGTGAGCTGTCCCGCCTCGATTTAATCGGCGATACAGATCTTTGAGCGTCGGCTCGTCGCCGATGTATTCGACTTCCAAGTGAGGGAAAGGCACGTTGAGGAATCGACGCAGTTGCTCGACACGAGGAATGTCTGCCCAGTAGATAGACCCAAACACCGGAAGCCGGCCGGCTAAAAAGTCGCGAACAGCTGAAACGCGCTGCTGTCCATCGATCAGCCACCCGGTCATTGGGGCGGGGCAGCCGTCAGCTCCAGTCCATTCACGACCGTTCACCACGAGTGAGCCGGTGCCAAAGCCCAGAAAGATTCCTTCCAAGAACTCTACCTTCTGGGCTTCAGTCCACACTTCATCACGTTGCCAGATCGGCAATGTAAAACGCATGAGCTTTCGCGAATCAGGGAGCTTGGCCAAGTCACGCTCCATTGATGGAGTCGGTATCAAGCATTCGATCGTGAAGGCACGCTGGATGCCGTTAATGAGGCGGGGAGGGAGCATGTCGGCATCTCTAATTAATTGATGCCGAAATTTTGCAGGGCTTACCGAAGTGTCAGAACCCTCAGCTACTCGGGTTTCTGCAATCCGCTAGGACGGGATCGTCTTCCGGGACGCCATTAGCGATTGCCATGTCCCGGTATGAGGCGAATAGCTCATGACCCCCATCCGTGGAATCGAGCCATTTTCCACGCATTCTCTGCAGACGGACCTTCAGGTTGTGATCTGCTCCGGCGACCAGAAAACCAGCACAAACAGCTGGCTTGTCGGTGCCACGCGAATGGCATCCGAAAGTCCGATCTGACATGTCGTAGGCTGTATGTGCAGAATGTCTGAACGCTTCCGCCGGAAACTCGCCCACGGCATCCTTGCGCCACGGACAGCGCTTGCACGGACGTTTGCAACTCGCACCTTCGCCGCCGGTTACCGTTACCACATTGTGGTTCCAGTCAGCGTGTCGAACCTCGGTGATGGTTGTCTTGGATGTTTTGGTCATGACGTGAAGGTGGCTCATGGGCGTTTATTGAGAGGGTACGCCCATGATCAGTTAGCGGAGAGTGTGCCGGAACCTCAGGCTGCGGATTTTGACGCCTTTGGTAGATAGCGATCAACCAGCATTCGCATACGCCCTGTGTCAGCAACGTTCGATTCAAATACCCGGCCAGGGTCAGTAATGCCGGCTGCTTGCGAGGCTTTCACTCCGAGCAGTTCCATGATGGGTGGATCAGAGCCATCGCGCGAGCAGAGGTAGATGGAAAGAACAGGGGATTGCTGTCCTTCCCGATCGAGCCTACCGGTCAGTTGCTCATGGAATTTTGGAGACCAATCCAATTCGCCATGGATTACTACACTGCAGCGGGCTTGAAGCCCATCCAGTCCTGCGCCAGAACGCAATGACAAGATCATGAGGTTCGTTTCTCCGGCTAGGAATTTTCGCTCGGTTTCCTTTTTCTGAGCCGGTGATTCGGTCCCTGTGAAAAGCACTGGTGAAAAATCAGCAAGCTCTTCAAGCCAGATGTCATAGACCGCACGATGCCAGCCAGCAAGCACGATGGGAATGTTGTCTTCGAGGAACATTCGGACGTACCGCGCAATGTAGCGAGCCTTGGAGATGCCTGTTGCCTGTCTCACCAGCATGTCGAGCTCACGGCCAGCTTGACCTTTTTCCTCAAAGGTTCCTTGGTCATAGCGCAGAGCTAACTTGCGTGCGATCTCTTCGATCGACTTGAGAGCTTTCTGATCGTGATCGATGTCCTCGACCATAGTGTTAACGGGCGGGAGCTCTCTTCCCACATCCTGCCTGGTCCGCCGCAAGAATACTTTCTGCTCCCGAAGATAGGAGCCAAGGGCCGCAGCGTCTGAGACCTGCTGATCGTCTGAGCACCATTCTCTGAGGAACTCACCCCTTGTACCCAATTTGTTGCACTGCAGGACCTCAAATATATTATATATTTCAATACCATAGTTGTAGACCGGCGTCGCTGACAGGCCCAGCCTGAAATCCACATTGCTCGCCAAAACTGCTGAAGCCTGACCTTTCACGCTTTCCTTACCCTTGCGCAATCCGCCAATCTCATCCCAGCACGCTGATTTGAAGAAACCCTTCTGGAAGATGTCCACCCACCCTGCAAGCTTGCCGTACGTGATGATGTAGACGTCACTCTCCGGCAACTCATACGGCGCTGAGGTTTTGATGATGTGTGAAGAAAAGTCGGAGAACTCTTCGATCTTCTCCTGCCACTGTTTCTGAAGGTGGGTATCGACGACGACCAGGGATGGGCGGCAATCCGGATTTAGCAGCCACATCATCGCCGAAGCCGTTTTGCCAAGGCCTATGTCGTCTCCCAAGAGCAGGGTACGGGTAGCGTGGGCAAGGTCAGCTGCCTGTTGTTGATAGAGTCGAGACTGACAGGCAGGCTTTAATCCAACCAGAGGTTTCGGCTTGTAGTCAGGCAGGAGGATTCGTTCGAGTTCAGCCTGGCGCTGAGTGAACCCTTTTTTACCCTTTTTCAGAGCTCGTGCATCCGAGTCGTTGATGGCCAACGGGTAACGACTGGTAAACCAATCTAGATCACTGCAATGCTCTAAGTCGTTAGGGAAGGTGAAGCGATCAACCTGAGTTTTGGAGATCCGTGGGAAAAGCTGTTTCAATCGGATCGCAACATGTGGTGCCAGACCTTGCATTAGCCAGGTCTTTTTGTCGTCAGTTAGGGTCAGGGCGCCGTAGGTGTTCATCGCAGCCATGCCCTCCCCATGGAAGCGTAAATGGCCGGCTTGTCCCCGATCAAATCAGGGATACCCAGTGCCGTACCGCTGAGCAGGATGATTCCGTCAATACTGTCGTGCTTCGAGTAGCGTTCCAGCTGGCGAAAGATCTTCATTCGCTGCGCGCGGGTTTTCATCTCAACGATGATTGAAAACCCGTCCTGGGTAATCAGGAAATCGGGGATGTCTTGAGCAGATAACCTGTGCTCACGGTCGAAAACAAAGTCTGCAGCTTTCAAATGGCCTTCTAACTGTGACTGGGCCATTTTCTCGTCACGCATTTCGACACGCTGGGCGCTGCAGAATCGCGCGATTTTGGTCATAGCCGAACGAATGGCCGCAGTTCGCTCACTGGAGCTGTTCACGACCTCAATGGGGAGTGCTGACATAGCGGTGTACCAAGGCTGTTGATCACTCAAGTACACCTTAACTACATCGAGTTAGCTATCCAAAATACATGGCCAAAATTCGTTGGATCGTCTTCCTTCCATGCCAGCTTTGACCTGCCATCATGTTGTGCGATTGCTGAATCCGCGTCTCAAGATCGTGGTGGAATCGCCCATGGGATCGTTGACTTTCTAGTGCATGAAATGGCGATCGATCTCGATCTTAACTCCGGCCCAAGCCTCAAGCTCCCAGTGCTCATGCACTGAAACGCAGTAGCGAGCCTCTATCTCACCGTCAGAGAACAATGCTTGCCCCTCGCCAAATGCTGTGCACTTGAATCCGCGGTAGGGCACGGCCTTGCGGCAGTGCATTTGCACCTCGTCCGATGATGGCATCACATGGGTGACTTGAACGGACTGACCTCCCTTGTTCCGGGGCCAGGTGACTAACATTCCTTCCTCAATGAGGACCTGGAGTGTCGTGCCTTCATCTCGGAACAGAATCCCGAATTCGTACTCGCCGAGCCTTACCTCGCTACCAGGCATCCAGCGGTGAAGGGTTCCCGTCTCTGATGTGCAAGGAGCCGGCGCTGATAGGCGCGAATTAGATTGAAGCTCGATGAAGGCTTCGCGTGAAGCATCGAGTAATCCGGTGTATTTGCTCCCAAGTAGAGCAGTCAATTCTAGATTCAGGCTTGCAGCGCTAACGATGAGCTCGTCGTCGTCACATTCTGCAATCGCCCGGGTAACGCGTTCTGCACTGGCGGCAATCTGCTGTGAGAAGGAAAGAGCGATAGCTCCGCCTGCCCGAGCCTTGCCAAAAAAAGCAGTTACGCAAGCTTCAAAGGATGTAGGGAGCTGCGCCAGCCCGACCGGTGCAACTTCGCGTCGAACGACGGTGCCATCCTCAACATCCGCGATCAACACGTATTCCACGTCGCCCGGGTACAGGGCAACGGTGAACAGCGGGTCACCGGCGCGATGGTTTCCCGAGGTGCTCTGATAGGACTGGCTTAACAGATCGATCACTAGGGCAGTCGGACAGCCCACCTGCTTCCTGACCAGGCTTCGGAAGAGAACTTCTGGGTGTTCAGTCTCGTGGCTGGAATTGGAATACAACGTGACAGCAGCAGTGTGGCTGATTTCGTAACTGATCCGACCCATTGTTATTTCCAGGGAAGAGTAGAAGAGGTGACATCATCGATCCGAACGCTGTGTGCCAGAACCGGAAGCTAGAACAGCAAGTCTCTGAATAGATAAATCGCGACAAGGATTTGAAGGACTAACACCAGCCTCCAGGGCGGTGACAGCAGCCACTTCAGCGCCATTGGTGCCCGAGGATTGGAAACGATACTGTTAATGAATGCGCTCATACGATGTGCGACCCAAGAGCTGGACGGCTTTGGATTCGATCCCGGTCGGGAAGGCTGCCCTGGCGCTGGGCGGAGCGGGGTCCCAGACGCAGGCCTAGAATCACTCAAAGCGCGATCTCTTTCTGCTTTGAGATGAGCATCGTATTCCACCCGCTTCGCTGGATTGGATAACACCTCGTAAGCCTCTGTGATGAGGCAGAAGAGGCGTTCCGCTTCCTTGGGATCTTCTGGGTTGCGATCTGGGTGATAACGCTGGGCCAGGGCTTTGTAGGAAGCCTTGATGACTGCAGGGTCAGCGCCCTCGGTTATCTGAAGCAGGTGATAGTGCGTTGGCATAAAGGCTTGAGAGTTCTGTGGTTGGGATGGGCGGTTCATCAGCCCCCCATTACCGGCAACAGGAGCCAGTGATAGATCCCATTCATATTGGTCAGCAAAAAGCAGGTTTGGAGCGTGAGAAGCCAACGGGCTCTGATCATGCGGGCGTGGCCGGCCAGGAGCAAGCTGCTGAGCAAGAAGAGCACGTACCCAAAAGGGGAGTAGCTGGTGTTCAGCGATAGCAGCACTGCACCTGAGATGCCAGCGACAGTGCCGGTGCATTCCAGAAATCGCGTCAGATTGAATCCCATGACCATCCGCCTCTTGAGTTGATAGCGAGATTGTCGATGCATTGGTTGAGTGCCACCAGCCAAAAGCAGTGCTCGTTTTCCGGCTTTAAGTGAGGGGCTGAATGATTGAGAGGCGGTATTTGAAGAGCGCGGCGTGCTCACGCTCGCAGTCCAGAATGTATTGAGGAGCTGATCGCGAACAGTCAGCTCCTCTAAGTGGTGACAGCTTGGTGGCTAGCTCAGGATCGGTTTAATGACGAAAAAGCACTGGCGGCCTTCTGCACAGGATCGCTCTAAGACAAAAGCGTCGCAGAGAGCTTGTAACGCTTGCAGAGGCAAGCTACGGATCGATTCGATGCTCATTTCGGCCCCTACATCTACGCCGTGGCGAGCAAGGGCTGCAACGCACGAGTTTCGTACGCTGGACTCTTCAACAAGATAGGGCTGGATGTAAGCGGCAAATCGCTTGAGCGCTTCCTGCTCTGAAGCAAAGAAGAGAGGCCCGATCAGCCCCTTATGGACGCTTTCAAACTCATCCACATCTGCGAACACAATTGCGTGGGTAAGGTCTTGACCTTCAGTGAACGTTTTATTTTGCTGGGACATTGGGTGGTTCCTGATGATGATCGGGTGGCGGGGCTGAATAGCTCCGAGTTAAGGACTATTACTCATCTTTAGGATTGAATTCCTCCCAGAGCCCTTGCTTGATTAGCAAGGCTTTGAGCAACTCGCTCGACTTACCTGTATCGACTCCCTGCTGAGCGTCGAGAATCACTTCTCGTGCAGCACTGGAGAGCTCCATGAGCTGATTGCGCAGGAAATTTGCCATTTCCGGATGGCTGTTCACGCCGGGTGTATGAATCTCGATAAGGTATGCGTCGACCTCACTCCACACCGCCTCGCTGGCGCGACATTGAGTGCCACGCTCGTCAGCGAGATAAATATCTGTCCCCACAGCTTGGGTCTCAGCACTATTCCAATCCATGGAAGAGCCAGAGGCATTTTCGAGTTGGATTATTCCATCCATCTTGAAAATGTCCTGCGGGCACGTTGCTGGAACATGCTCGACGGTCTGTGTGAGTCGCAGGCCGGTGTTTGGGTGATACGGGAAAAGGATGGTTGTCATCATGTGGCTCCTGATCGTTTGTGATGGAGCAATCATGTAGTCGTCTATCGGGTGGCAGAACCATCGAAGGCATCAAAGTTGATGCTCTTTGTGGATCTACACCACGCATTGATCAGCGTCGCTTGTGCTGGGGATAGGGCACAGCCGTGCGGCCCTGGCGGTGATGAACAAGAAATACTCCAGATCCGGACTCGGGGATCGAAGATTTGGGATGGAAGGTGATCTCTCCTGATGTCTTGATCCCAGTGAAGCTTGTTGAGCTTGATCGGGCGAGTGGTCCGAGGACGAAATGAAAAAGCCGGAGCCCTGGGGAGGGGCTTCCGGCTCGGTGCCGCGACGCAGGCGCGGCCAGGGACAACACACTGGGGGGCGGCGTCCGTGCTACCTGTTCAACAGAGTAGCGGCTTGATCAAGAAAGGCCAGTCAAAAGCCTGCTGTGTTTTCCGACTGCGGCCTATTTCCGATTGCCGATGGTAGTTGCAGCCTTATTGAAAGCGGCTGTGATCAATATGCACAGATCCTCATAGGTATCGGCAGTCATGACCTCGATCTCGTCGTCGAGCATCGAACGTCCACAGTTCCAGCGTTCACCTTCTTTGAATGACAAGCTGGCCTGGCACTTGTGAAGGTCGACGTGGATTTCGCCGAAAAAGGAGGGTGCAGTTGAGCCGGGCACCTGAAAAATGTAAGCAGTCAGTCGTTGGCTGCCACGTCTGGCCACCTGATACAAATCGGCATCCAGGTCGAAGCCGATCACGTGATCACTTGGCAACGTGAGATCACTTTTCAGGTTAGGGAAGATGGCGGTCCCGACGTCGCGCGCGCTCTCTGCAATGTTGTCCCGGATCGTTTGAATGAGCAGGCCTTTGGAAAACCGACCGATAAGTGCTGCGACAGTGTGACCGCGGACTTTGGCTTTCGTGAAACGACCGTCTTGAACAAACGAGATACCTGCAGCGTGATAGGACATATCAGCGCATGCGAGAGCGTCGAAGCAGGCGGCACGAACGTTGGTTCCCAAGATCTGGGTTTCACGCTCGCTGAGAATGGGGGGAATGTTGCAGTTGGATTCGATCATGGTGGTGGTCATCTGAAAAGTCCTGGTCGTCTGGGCGATATTGGGAAATCTTCAGGTGCTCTGGGATGTGGCACTAGCCTCGGAAAAGAAAAAAGCCCATGCCTCGGGGGTGAGTGGGCATGGGCTTGGAAATGGCGGGGATGTCCGAAGACTTTCCGATCTGCTGCAACTTGCTCGAAGGCCGTGAAGCGGCTTACCGCGTTGCCCACCCCGGGGCAAAATCATTAGAGCACTGGTTGATAACAAGTGCTAACCAAAATGACCACTCGAAATTCTCAATGAGAGCGACGCGAGATAGGCTTGTCGTAAGGGTGACGTGCTACGTGTGCCGAGATTACCTGCTTGCTGATGTCTGCGATCTGTTGAGGAGAAAGCGGGTCAGCTTGCAAGCACACGCCCTGTTGAATCACATGTGCGTTTGCAGCATGCCAATCAACAATGACCAGGTGTACGCCAGGTGTCTGGGAATAATGGGGGAGCATCGCCCACAGCTTGGTGCTGCGGGAGTAGTGAACCATGCCCCCTGTCAGGCTCTGATGGGCCTGTTCACGAAGGTTTGCGGGCAAGCCATCGTAAGTATTGAGCTCGGCGTTGAGAACGTCGCCGGGCTTCCCCGGGTGGGCTTCCACGTAATCCGCCGGCAGACCGTTGTCGTAGATGTCTTTTAACAACTGCGCAATCAGGCGACTGCCAGTGTGAAAGCTGTGAGAGTACACCCATACCGGGACTGCTTCGCACACGCCAGAAGGTAGGTCAGCGCTTGCGCGCCAACCAGAAGCTGAAGCCTGCGAAGTGAAGGTGTCGGAGGCATTTGTTTTTTGAGCGGTCATGATTGTTCCTGTGATCGTGGGTTGATGTACAGGATCAGTGCACTTGCCGCGTGCCAGAACCGGCTCCAGGATTTTTACCGCTTGGCTTTGGCCGTTAAGTCCGCTGCCCAATCGCGGACATCTCCGGGCACTATGAGGCGAAAACGAGCCCGTGTTCCCCCGGTGTAAATGGCGGACAGGGCTTTCGCTGCGCCGATACGGTCGCCTTGATCAATGGAGGTCAAGAGATCGGGGGCCAGCATTACCGAGTTGATTTCCGAGTTTCGAGCATCGGCGACTCTTCCAAGTTTGATCGGTGCCCGGCCTGAGACGTCTAGCCATTTTAGAGATGCTTCAAAGTCGGTCGACTTGTAGCCCTTCTTCAACATCCGGTCGATTCGGAGAAATGCAGAATCGTCATTCACCATGTCCTTTCTAAGTGATGCCCAGCTGGTGTATTTGAACAGTGCATTGTGAGTTGGGCGGATCCTGTTGTTGTAGAGCTCAATGCAGTCGAGGACGAAAATTCGGAATGCTCGGTCTGCACCCGGCAGCAAACTGAACTTCGCGCCGGCGTTGCCCAGCCGCTGGAACCACTCAAAAAGGCCCCATTCAGAATTACAGAGAATGGTCGTCGGCTCTGTGGGGATGGCCGCACTATCGTAGAAAGTGACTTTTGTGTCGCGCTCACGACTGCCCTCCAGCTGTCCCACGCTGACTAGCGGGTTCTGCTCGATCAAAGGGTTGATGACGGCCTCAATTTGGCGTCCTGCCCGGATTGAGTGCACCACCTCCCTATGGCGAACCGCTGCAGAGCGCTTGCTGTAATTCCCATCCAATCGCTGACACGCGTCACCCAACGTGATGACCGGTTGTGTGCACCGGTCCAAGAACGTGCACATCGGCCAAGTCAGATCATGACTTTCGTCGATGATGATATGGGTGTAGCGAGGATCTATGAATGCATCATCCGCAAGCGCGAGGTGCTTGATTCGGTGGTAGCCACGCAGGGGGAGGTCATGTTTGGGATCTGTAGGTTCGATGGTCTGCTGCCAGAACGTCCTGGCGTACTCCACGAGCACGACCTTCTCCAATGCGCTGAGGGTAATGTCCAAAGGCGGGATATGTCGCTCCGAGATCTCGGCGTCTTTGCCCCGGCAAAAACGCATCACCATGCGATTGCAGGTTTGCGCTACCTGCCAGGGCGGAATAGACCCGATTGGACCAAAACCCAACCGCTCAGCAACAACTGATGGCGTCAGCTGGTGAGATGGTTTTGCACGCTTTCCGCCCCTACGGTGGGGTTTGAGTTGATCCCTTTCCAGGCACTCGGTGGCGAGTTGACCGAAGGTCATACCGACTACACGGCCTGCGCCAATCCGAACCATCAAGGCCTGCAGCTGGACTTGCGTGTATGCGAGAACGAGAGGGCGATAACGGCTAAGGCTGTCGACCATTCGTTCGATCATGAATGTTTTGCCAGTTCCGGCCAGTGCCTGCAAATCCATACTTTCATCCAGTTCCGTCTGGAATACACGAAAAGCCCGTGCTTGTTGGGTGGTCAGCTGGAATGCTTGGCCGTCCTGGGTGTGAAATTGCTCCTTAAAGGGATTCAGCTCGGCCGAGAGCCTTGTTTTGAATTCGAAATTCCATTCCCCGGAAGGAAAGAGAAAACCGCCGGCAGCGGCCAGCTCGGGGTCCAACAGCCTAGCGGGAATGCTACGGAGGTTGAGCAGGCCCGCCTGGAAGGCCTCCCGCTTGAATCGAGCCGCCATAACAGTCCCAAAGTCACCATCAGACCCGGATGCATTGACTTGAATGCCGATGTCTATCAACTCGGCGAGCGCCTTCTCGGCTTTATCGTCGCGAAGAGACAGACCTTCGAAAGCCGAAAGGTTCTGAATCACAGAGGCAGCGGCGATTTCTGCAATAGTCCACTTGGCGAACAGCTCCGCCGGCCGTGCGTCATACGCAGAAAGCTGATCAGCTTTCTCTTCTGTGAGTGGAAGAAACAGGGTCTGCTTGGGAGTCATTTTGTTGAGGCTTCGACTTGCGGTGGTAATAAATCTAGAGCCAGTGCTTTGCCGTCGGCGGTCAGTGACACAAGGGTAAATGGCCCTTTCACGCGAACCGCTTGCAGGACTGCGGTCCAGGCGATGTGAGCAGCTGAGCGGGCCGTTATATGCGCGTAAGAACAATCGTCACTCGGCGTATGCTCTACCATTACAAGCACAGGGTCATCGGGGCGCCTTTCGAGAACACAAACTTTGAGAAGGACCATTCGGTCAAGGTATGGGCTCGCAACAAACCGTTGAGTGCCTGAAAGGTTCTCAAGCGTTTGAGTGAGCCGGGCACCTGCGCCTAAGAAGCCATAGAGGCGATATACGGCCATTTCTGCCGCTTCCCGCATCGGGAGTACATCAGGATCGATTGTATGGCTAACCATGGGATTCTCCTGGCTTGAATGTACATCCTGCGCCTAGAAGGATCGTGGCAAAAGCCTCTGTAGCGGAGACATTCAACCCGGGTTCCCGCGGCTGATCACTTCAACTTTGTTGGTCACATCGCGCTCCGGATTGGTTTGCCCATGTTTCGATGCGTTGAGTAACGATTCCAAGCGATCTGACTCCGCTTGCAATGCAGCATTGCGGGCGGATTGGGCTTTGGCTTCTTTGCGCAACCAGTACCAGACGGCCAGGAGAGGGAAGTCCATCCCCAGTGTAGAGAATGGCTGTCGAACCCAGACGCCAATCCAAATTAGGATCAATGATGCTGTGAGCGTTAGCCACTGAATCCGGACCAGCAAGCGGAGATGCTTGCCGGCGCGAACGCTGATGGTGCTCCGTGACTGACCTGAAGGCATGATTTGTTCCTACCAAGATCAGTGATTCTAACCTACGCGGCAGACCACACGACACATGCCAGAAGCGGCATGCGTCTACGCTGAGAGTTTGATGTTTGAGTCATCTGCCCAATCCAACAACCTGGCCAACAGCTCATTGAGATCATCAAGAGCTAGGTCCGGCGGATCTGCTGGGTATGCGAAGGGGTGAATTGCCTCGAACCCGTCAACAAGTCGAGCCAATTCAAAATCGAACTCTTCGCCGCCCTCGATCAACCACTGGCCGGGCATCTGCTGTCTTAAGGACGCCAAGATGTCTTGAGCTGCTGCTGCGCACTCAGGTGCGGAGGAGGCCTGGCGATGCCTGACCAGGACATTCTGAATCCGCAGTAATCTTGGCGCTGTGCGGGTCCTGACATGGACTGCGCAGATGCTTTGAGCGCGGCCACGGCTGTTAGCGTGCATTCCCATGTTTAAATCCAGACATAGTGTTTAGGAGTGTCGGACTGCCCGAGTGCATGCAGGCGATTTCGGACCTGGTTGCGTTCGACGTTGAGCTTCGTCATGTCCGTATTAGCCTTCGAACCGGCAATAAGAATTGACGCTTGAATCGTCAAGTCCATTTCCATCTCGTTCGCCCGTCGATTGAGATCCTGCAATCGGATGCGGAGCTCATCAACTGCCTGGTCCTGGATGTCTGCAACGAGTGTCTCCTCCAGTCGTTTCTTACTGATCACCGCGCAACTGCGCACAAAATGATGACGGTGGGAGAGCAATGTTGCACGACCCTCCAACGAAATCAGCGACCAGTAATCGCTGGCGAGCCGACACAGTACGTTCTTGCCCTGATCATTGAGATCGGCCGCAGTGATCACAGACTGTTGAGTCAGGCACTGGACGATTTCTTCGTGGGATTCGTAAAGGGTTACCAACTGCGCATGTGTGGGGTAAGCCATGGGACGCTCCTTGAGATAATGGAGCCAGTCTGGGGCCGCCTGGGACGTGTCAATAGCCCTGGCAATTACTGGTCAAGGTTAGATTTGTGAAAGTTTTCGACCTGAATCCACTTTCCGATCACCTGATAGCGTTCGGGATTAACAACCATGACGTCCAGTGGTAATCGGCGAAGTCCCGGCAGATCGCAATGAGGATCGAACATAACCACGTCATAACATTCATGGGAGAACGCAACGGCCCAGTACCATCCGCGCATCATGCTGGGGTGGCGGATTTTGATTATTCCAAGCCCTCGGAACTGATTCCATCCGAGCCATTTGCGTGGTGCGCTTAAGCGGCCGGCGGTGGACAAAAGCATCATCATCTCTGACATGTTCGTCGAGAGTGGATGCTTGCCTCCTCTACGTCGAGTCAAACCCAAACGCATAAACAGCTCACGACTAGCTTCATAGCTCAGTCCCGCCACCATAGCGATGCTCGCTACGCCTGAGCCGTAGGCCTCTTGGGCTTCTATCTTGCAAATGTCGCAGACGGACGCCCAGTCTTGAGGGAGGTGCACTTCGATCTTGTCCACACTCAGGCAGCCGGTAAATGCTGGAGTTTCGAGCGGGAGCACGCATCTCTTCTGACGCTCACTCTCGCGCTGCTTGGGTGAATTTGGGATTGGTCAGCAGATTTCCCAACAATGGATTCAAACATTCGAGTCTCGGCACGTGGCTGGCATGTAAACATGCCCTACGCTAACCGAATGTCCGAGCGACGCCACTCAAAACCGGCCGTGGGATTTAGTCGGGCGCGAATGCCCCTTAAGGCACTCAGCAAACACGGCGCAATCCATGGGTAATGTAGGCGGATCGAACATGTGTTTGGTTTGGATGCTCGCCATTCTCTACGGACTGTCTGGCAGTTTTGAAAAGCTCAGCGATTTGTCCCGGGTTAGAGATGGCTCGGGCCTCAGATAAGTCTGACCGGACTCTATCCATCAGTCCGAACAGTACGGCCTGGAGCTCAGGAAAAGAGTCCGTAACCCAGTCATCTTCCATCAAGTGGAGGGAGGTGTCGAAACCCAAGGATTCGCCTAAGGATTTAATCCATCGGCTGTAGCGGCGAACGAAGATGTGTACGCCTAGGAATTCATGGTCACCCTCGGTCCGATACCAGCCGCCGGCTCGATCTGGAAGGATGGCCAGATCACTCGTCAGCAACGCAGAAACTACAGCCGCTGTATGTTGGGCCCGGGCAGCAGAGGGCAGTGCCTCGCAAACCGCTTGAGAAAGCCTCCCGACGTCGATGAAATAGCTGGTGACCAGTTTCACTGACCAGACTGCTCTTGCAACATTGAATGCTTGTGAATCCATCACCTGTCCTATGCACTTGAAGTACGTTATGCGGGGAGTACGCCTTCGCATTCGCCAGGATGAGCGGCACAAACCATGTTGAACAAGGCGTTATTTCGAACGTCTACGCCAGTCGCGTGCACGTGCGTCTGGAGGGCAACCAGGTCCCGGTGCGCCATATCGGCGAAGACATCGCGTTCACCCTCGGCACGTGCGCCATTCGTGCTCAGCAGTTTGAGAGTCGCTGCCGATGCAGCGGCGGCGAGAAGTAGTATCGTGGTGCGGTGCATTTTTATCTCCTCAAATAATGATTTGTATCTTCCCTGCAGATGATCTGTGGCAACAGCGGCCGGTGTCCGATGGAGGTCCATCCGATCGTGGGCTCCGCCAGGCAATCGCCCTTTGTGAAAGTTTTCGCATGCGAAAACAATTGAGGCAGTGCGGGCTAGACGCTTAACTACCGTCTCGGACGTATAGCAACAACTCAGTATGCGCTTGCACCGGGAGGGCCGGCAGAGGAACAAGCGCCTGTACATCGCTGATTGTTAAGTCCCCACCTTGAGTTTTCAAACAACTGCGTTGGTCGGCCTTAATGACCCAGCTCGAGGCAGGATCGTTAGGCTTCAGTTGAATGAGACGGCCGAGATACGTACAAGCCGCCGGTGATCCTATGACCTTGAGAACTATCGCGCGTGTCATTCCCGGTGTGATTGTTTGAAGGTTGGATACGGCAATCGGCTGGGATGCTTGAGCGACGGGCATCAAGAGCGCCATGGCCAGGGCCAACAATCTTGGAGCATCAAGCATCGAGATCATCAAATGGGGTTGGAGTTTCTTGCTCGTGTCCACGGATGAGTCTAAGGATCTCTGCCTCAAAAGCCTTTTTATCTTCATCGCTGGACAGATCTGCGTATTGCTGGCGCAGGGGCCTCAATAGCGACGTCATGCCGCTGGTAGCTCCCTCAGGATGGACGACATACCCCTTATGCAACTGGCTCACGAGATACCCTTGAGCTTCCAACTGGCGCAGGGCTTCTCGAACGGGCATGCGACTGACGCTAAACCATTGAGCCAATGCCTGCTGTCTTATCCGCGTGCCAGGTTGAAGCTTGCCGCTACGAATTGCCTCCCTTAGGCGGCTTTCGATGACAGCTCGTGCGTCTACAGGTGCAGGGCGCTCGGACTGAATGGCGGTGAAAATCGGGTCCACACGCCTTCCCGCCACTGGGGCAGTTGTCATGGGATTCATTTGAAGAGTTTGCATTAAAGTGTGCCTTCACCTCTGGTGATCGGCCCATAATGGGGGCGGATTCGCGAATCACCAAGTCAAAAGCTACCCTCGGATTTCGAGGACTTGTTGGACAGCAGTTTGCAGACAAGAAAGTGGTGTCCTTCCGGGCTCGGGATCACCGTAAAGTACGCGAGGAGCCGCCTGGAGGGTTCCCAAACCGAAACGATACAGGCTCCGTCAGAGGCACGGTTTACATCCAGATGGGAGAGGGGTGCGCCTAACTGGTGGGCAACTAACCATTGATGGCCAATCGCGGCCGCAACTTCGGAATTGTCATGGCGGGTTACCTGCAGATCTGAACGAGATACCATGCCCTCCACTGGCTGACAGTGCATGTCACTCCAGTTGAAGGCGTCCCGAATCAGGACGAAGTAACAGGTCAGATCATTTCCGCGCCATGCCGATACCAGGCCTCCATTGGTTTCGAAGTCTGGCCGTAGCACTTTGTCTGCTTTGCCAGCCCGGCCGACCTCGCCCAACCATTGCCAGCCAAACTCTGAGAGGGGGAGCTCATCCATGGATTTCCGGTGTATATCAAGTTTCGGCATGCCGATGTCCACTATTCGTGCTTGAGGGCCCCGAGGTGAGGAGCCCGAAATGTATCCACGTCAGACCGCGATCCGATACCAGTTATACGGACCGTCTTTCCTCATTGATATCCGAATTGCCTCCAGTTGCTGATGGGCTTCCCATGCAACCGAGGGCTCTGGATCGGGCAGATAATCAGTGGTGTGGCTAACCGAACCCCACGTGTGTTTTGAAGCGTCGTAGCCACGCAACGTGCTCACCTGGACGCTGGGGAAGCTATCAGGGATTAGAACACGTTTAGCTCCGCGCTTTTTCGTTTCGACGGTGAGACGAAGAACAATGCGTAATTGCGCTTCGACGTCATCGACGTAGACCGTTGTTTGCTCGCGATAAGTGATGGTTCGATTGCCCAGTTGTGGCTGGGAGTCGAAGGTCTGGCTGACCATCTTCGACAAATCGTTGATACCTACCCGGGACAACAACTCGGCTGGAATGAGTGGGACTTGCTTGGTTGCTGCAGACATTGTGTGGCACCTCTGAAGTGATGGTGCCTATTGTTCACTTGCACTGCGTGTGGCAGAAGCTCGAGCCCTGATTTTTCCAAGGGCCAAATCAATCAGCTTGTGCAAGCTCATGCCCTTCGAATTCAGCAGTTCGATTTCCGCGGTAGTCATACCCTTGCTGAGGTTCCAAAGGGCTGCAATGCGTTCAGCAACCTGTTCCTTTGTCTCATCCAGCTGGCTATATGAGTACGTGCAAGTCGCCAGCGGACTCTTCCCCTGGTCCAAACGTACAGTGCGCCGTCGATGACCACCTGCCTCTGCGGTGAGAAAAATCATCTTTTCGATGACCTGGTTCGGATCGTGAGCCATGGGGACGAAATCTCAAATTGGGATTCGTCATTGAACAGCCCTAACGTGAGTGGCAGAACCGGATTAGGGAATTAAGGCTTGATGTGCACCTGATAGCTGGCGCTTGGGGTTTGAATCGTGACGTCCGTTTCAGTCGGGTTTCCTTTAGGTCTCATCGTCACCCGGTTGTAAGGTGGGATGAGCTTGCCTTCCCAGGCTTGGGAATCACGCACGTTTAAGAGGCTGATCACCTTGCCATCTTGCGTGCAGAGATCCTTTGAGGCGAGATCCGCAGCAAGAACAGTGTTGGGCTGCACCGGATTCAACAGCACGCAGCCACGAGTCGGAACCTGAGCCAGGGCTGAGCTGCAGGTGAGCAGCAAGCATAGCGCGGCAGAAACGGCAGGATCGGACATAGGCCTCCCAGCAGGCTCGGGTATGGTTTGCCCTATGCTGTCACGACCGAGCATGAAACGCTATCGGACCGCTAGGTTCCCCGCAGGTAAAGACAGCATCAAACACAAGCTCAATTGAGGGCGGGCGACGTCCTGTGTAGAGATGTCAGAAGTGCTCTGGGGGGCGAGCGTATGTTGACCGTCCCTGGTCAGAGTATTTCCTTAGTGCGCCCGACAGTTGCAGTGGATGATTGCTTCAGACTCCGGAGCATTCGCTTGAAACTGACCGCATGTAGGGCAGATCGTCAGGAGTGGAAGCATTTCAACCTCGTGGCCTAAAACCTCGGCGATTGCCTTCTGGCGGAATGTACGCCTCTCCTGTAGGTCCCTGGCATGAACCTTTACATCCGACCACTCCACAGCGGTACCGTTGGCCTCAAGCATGAAGTTACCTGAAACGATGGTGAAGCATTTGGCTTCTTCAATCCCCCCATCTTGGGACTGAATAAGCACGAAGCCGACCCCGACTTCAGTTTCATGGGTGCGATCCGAGACGACCCAGTCATCTGCCTCAGTGGCCACGTGAAATGCGGAATCTGCTAGTGAATGAGCAGTTTCAGCAATCATCGCGCTGGGATAACACCAGATCCATGTACGCGCACGGCGGACAAACGTATCAATGGTCAGTTTGCCCTTGCCGCCGCCGATGGTTTTCGACCGCATCAGATTCAGGCTTTCACCCAGCGATGACGCCGGGAGGGGAGGAAGGTAGCCGTTGGCAATCGCCACGGTTGCCAGGGTCGGATGGTGGCTGTTTTTGGGTTTGAGTATTTTGAATATCAGTGCCCGGCGCTGAGCATATTGATCGTCAAACATCACTCTCAGCGTTTGGACCCTGATCGGGATGTGATGAGTGAGCAGATCCTGGATCAACATTGCGAGATCGAAAGACCTCTTGCTATCCACTTCCAACAAAGTCTCGATCCGTTCGCGCAACAATTCAGTATGGAACTGCGGCTTCGCACAGAAGTAGACCCTAGGGTTTACCTCCTCGATAGGTAGCTCAAAACCAGTAAGGCTTTCATGTGACCAAAATCCGAAGGCAGCTGAAATGAGTTGGTAGCTGAGCGTGGGTTTAAGCGTTACACCACGTTTTCCCATCTCGGCAATGAAGAGCTTGGATACAGATTTGAGAAGTGCTTTAGACATGACTAATCCTCTGTCCAATGCAGATGAGCCGTTGAATCCGCCTTCTACGACCTGCATTGATTGATGATTAATCAAGAAATGGGGAGATCATGCTTCGCTTTGCGACGGAACTCGGTGGGAAGCCAGGCCACTCTAGCAGAGCTGCTGGCCCCTTCCAAGATTTCGATTCTCATGGTGCGCCGGCACCTGTTGAACCGATAGCCAACCGCAGACTTAGGATGTTAGTCGGGAACAATGCGCTCGGGCGCGCTCCATACGCCGACTCAACGCAGTTGAGCCGCACCGCTCATAGAAGCGATCTTGCGCCTTCCCTGCTTCCCCGCTGAAGCGTGCAGCTGACCACGACCAGATCAGGCGAAATGCTCGAACTGCCGCTGGCGTAAAACGGATGTTTCCAACCAGTCCTATGGCCGAGGCCGATTCAACCTCTGCCAGGGTTGCGCGCGATTTCAGCCACGTCGCAAGTTGCAGGCGATCGTTGATTCCCATGACTTCATTCTCCTGGTGAGATGTTAGGCTGCGATCGGCAATGCATTTTTCAGCTTTGCCAGCGCCAGCTTTTCGATTTGGCGAATGCGTTCGGCCGAAACGTTGTATTGGGTCGCCAGGTCGTGAAGAGTCGCCTTGTTCTCTGAAAGAAAGCGCCTGTCCAAAATATCGCGGCTGCGTTCGTCGAGAGCGGCCATAGCAGTGTGCAGATTGTCGGATGCCGATTCCCCATCCGCGTCGATCTCGAACTGGACTGCAGGGTCATACCGATGATCCGCCAGCTGCTGCGACGGGCTGAAGAGAGCCGTTTCGTCGTCTTCATCATTACCGGGATCAAACGAAGCGTCGTTTCCCGCAAGCCTGCATTCCATCTCGCGCACGTCGCGCGCGCTCACATTCAACGTTTCTGCTATGTGCTGGATCTCATCTGCGGTAAGCCAGGTGCGTGAACGCTTCTGCTTGCGCAGGTTGAAGAAAAGCTTTCGCTGGGCTTTGGTGGTAGCGAGTCGGACCATGCGAGTGTTGCGGAGGATGAATTCATGGATCTCCGCTTTTATCCAGTGCACTGCGAAGGTAATTAAACGCACATCAGCTGCGGCATCAAAGCGCTTCACAGCTTTCATCAGGCCTACGTTTCCTTCTTGGATCAGGTCTGCGAATTGAAGCCCGTAGCCGGTATATCCTCGGGCAATATGCACAACAAAACGCAGTTGGGACACGACCAATTGGCGGGCGGCATTCACGTCGTTATCTTGGCGCAGACGTTCAGCCAGCAAGCGCTCATCTGCTGCGCTCATTTGTGGGATCGCCTGGATAGCCGAGAGGTAGGCATCCACGTTAGAGCCCGGAGACATGGAGATTTGAGCTGCCGCAGTGTTGGGAAAAGATAAGGCGTTCAATCGAGCAATTCCTTGGGGTTGGTTGGCCCGCCTTCCCGGCGGGCTGCAGAAGTTAGAGAGCGGCAAGCTCTTCGTTGATGATGCATACCAATCGGGCACCTTCAGATTGACGAATCAGCTGGGCTGTTTCGGCATCGAATGGGAATTTCATGATGTAGGTGAGGCCGTCATTTCGTACAAAGTGTGTGGTCTGCTTGGTGGCCTTTCTGAGCGCTTTCAACTCGGCCACTTCCAGGCCCAGGCAAACTGCAGCAAATTCAAAATAGGCATGGTCATTTGATCGAAAAGGGGAGTTTCCTACAATGTCCGCATCGAGGACGTACTCCACAGCCTTTAGGGCTGCCACCACCGCCGAAACGGTCCCATCAGGGACGTCTGTTGCAACGCTCCCTACACCTTCATCCACCAGGCCGCCGACCTTCTTGCCTTGGAAGTAAATGTCGGCCGACCAGATCTGGCCATCCATGCCCTTGGCAGTTTTGTAGGCTTTGAGTTCGACGCCTGCCTTCCGGGATCGCTTAATGTTCTCGATCAGTTCCATGATTTACTCCCTCAGAAAATTTGATGAGGGAGAGTGTGGGTGCGAATTAGGTGTGCCAGAACCAGCACTTGCAATCATTTCATGGGCAAATGAGGCTGTATCGCCGTGAGCTTCAGATCCGATTTGAGGGAAGTGTCAGGCATGCAAAGCCGGCTGCTGCTACCCCAATTAAACACACCGGTTCGAGTAGCAGCATATTGAGATGTGGCTAAGCAGCCAGGCGCTTCACCCACTTATGCTGGACCATGTCGTAACCTGCTTCATGAAGCATGGCGCGGCCAAGTGATGTTGCCAGAAGATAGCCGTCTTGCTCGATCCCTTCCAGTTGGGAGGTCAATCCAGCATTTAGGAATGCTTGCCGAGCGACCTGGGTGGTAGGAACCTGATTTGCCATTGCCGCAAAGTCTTCGATGGTGAGGCTGTACTTGGCCAGCGTCGCGCTTGCGCGTGAAACATTCAGGTCGAGCACAATGCGCTCCTCCAGCTCCTTCTGAGCGCGGTAACCCATTCCCTCAATACCGAGCTTCTTTTCGGTCTCGGTAGTGGTGCTTTGCATGTACCAGATTCCTTCAGGGCTGGCTTGAGCGGTGACGAAGAAGATGCCGTGGCGGTTGGTCACCAAAAAGGCGAAAAGCTCTCCCTGCAGGTCGTAGAATCGAATGCCGGCGGCATAGCGCTTATAGAAACCACTGACAGCTAAGTCCCCGTGAGTGGGTGTATCTGCAGCAACAGTTGCAGCTGGAATCCACTTGTTGCCCGGGGTAATGATGACGTTGTTCATGGCTTCATGCTCCTCTGAGTTGGTGTCCCATTCTCAGAGAGGGAAGGGTGTGGCAGAAGCACACAAGGGCGTCATCACCAACCATAATTACTGAGTGATCGAACTACTTTGAGCCCCGTCCTGAGGACTTGGACGGACTCAAGCTATTTTTCAATGCGTTGAGTTCACGCTCCGCGTCCTCGAAGTAGTCAGCAATGACGTAACGACGTCCGCTAGTCGTAGTGATCAATCCCAATTCCACAGATTCAACAATGCTTGTACGCATCGGGGATTCATCGGGATAGCCGTCGCGGCCAAACACAAATCCTCCGCCATGTAGAGAACCTTTCCGATCGGCCTTCAGTAATCGAAATGCCGACAGAACGCCGTCTGCGTTCTCACTAGCGGCGCGCAAAAGCGCAGCTTCAATGTGGGGTGCATGCCTTGGGAATGGGGCGTGGCCGAATCGCATCTCGGTTTCCTTAGAACTGCTGTGGTGAGCTAGGTTGTTCAACGGTTTGGATTAAGCGGCGTGGTTCATTTTGCCGAGCTGCCAGCCTGGGTGCACTCCTGCTCCAGTTTCCCGCACGAGTCGATCTTCAGTAAAAGTCGTCTGGCCGATCGCCAATGTGTCCCGAATCAACCAGTTGATTTGCTCAGGGCGGAACGAGCCTTTCAAACCCGAAATGTCGCTACTGCCGTCATACATCTCGGCGGCCATAACGGCTTCGAGTGCCTCAGGGAACCTTACAATTGGTGAGGGAGACGACGAAGCCAGTACGGACACCAGGCTCTCGTCACGCTGGATGCATACCGCACCGCTGTGTGCGAGTACTTCGGTGAACGCCTCCAGCTCAGCACGGTAGCTTTGCCCTTGGGATCCTCGGCCATGTTTAGAGATAGCGCGATTAACGATCTGCTGATAGCTCCGCTCGTTGACACCGTCCATCACGAAGGTCGCAACTACTGCATACGCGCTGGCGCAACCGGGCTCCCAATATGCAGATTGGTAGTCAACAAGAAGGAGAGCTTTGATTAAGCGGGAAGACATACCTTGGATGCAGACTCGTGCGCGAGGGCGAATGTTGCGCATGACACCCAGTGCCTGGTAACGGTGAAAGGCTTCGTTGAGATTGAAGCAGACGTGATCGTTGGCTTGCATGTTTTTGGCTCCATGAGTGAATGGAGCCATGATGGAGGCTCTGGATCTGTGCCAGAACCTGATGTCGCGAATTTAGCTGACTGTGACGTTGGAGTGCCTAATCCGCGTTGGCATTGCCCAACGTGCACCCAGGTGGATGGCTTTGCGTCTGGAATGAGAGCCAGAGCAGCCCCCAACATGGCCGCGCCCGGCGCGCTGTTTTAGTCGCTTGAGCCTACTCATGATCATCTCCGAATTTGAGTAGTGGACAAGTGGCTACATCCAGCTGTCTTCAGGCACCGCTAATGGCCATCGCTGGCGGCAACCGGCCCGATTGCAGCGCAGGTATTTAGATATGCCCGAGGACGGAGCAGGATCTCCCAGAATCGTTGGTAATCCGCACGCGGGTTTTTGTCCGCCAATAACGATGTGGGCCATTTTTGCAGTTCGGGTATTTGGGCGAGCAAAGAAGTTTGCGTCCCGAAAGGCCGCTTGTGGCTCAGGCGTTGAAGTCTGTGGTTCATGAGTTGCAGCGTTGGCATCCTGGCAGTCATCGCAGAGTCCAATCTGCGATGGCTCCAGATCGGCCATGCAGCTGTCACATTGCTCACCATCGTGGTCCATTACAGGTCTCCAATGCCCAGGGCAGGGTGGAATTGGCGGAATCAAACACCCGGTCCAGATTCGAAGCTGCGGACCGGGCTATATGGCGGTGACCGTTAAGCCACTATTGACTGAGTTACAAGCTGGGTGGTGTCAGCGTTGTGTTTGGGCGAAATCAGATCGATCAATGCTCTCTGGTGGCCTGCACTCATGGCACGGAACGCCTTGACCATTTGCTTTTCGCTCGTCGTTAACGACTGTGCATCCGCGTGGATCGTAGCCACCCCGTCGTCTTCGCCGAGGCTTTGCTCCAGACGGGCAATGATTTCTGAGTTCATACTGCGGTGACGCTCTTTGGACACCTCTGCGATGCGCTCGCGCATGCCTTCTGGCAAGCGAACAACGAACTTGTCCGCGTTGCGGCTGTTGGAGATGGCAGGGAATTTGGTTTGGTGCACAGGTTGTTTCCTCATAGTGTCATGCCTTGGTGCCGGCTCATGAAGGCCAGTTTTAGGCGCTTCCATGCGTGCCACCAGCACTCTCAAGAAAATTTCGATTGCGTTGATTTTAGAGGGGCGATAGCTAAAGGCTACTCAAAATAGGGGTGCCAAAATTCTGATTTGACTGAGCTTTCCATTGTCGTTCTTTGCTATGCAGCGCACGCACCGGCGCCTGGTCGAACAAGAAATTGGTTCTTCGTCACTCAATTTGACACTGCATCAGGTAGGAGGCGTGGGGCGCGGTAAGCCTGTGTGATGCACATCCGGCCCAAGAGTCGTCTCCGCTATACACGTGCCAAGCATTTAAGAGGTCGGACTGATACACGTAGTGCGTCAGTGTGTACGTCCACGGGTATTGAGAACCTGGGCGGCCAACCGATTTTTCACCAAGACATCAGCAACAGCTCTCGCGCCGCGCGCTTCAACGAGCCCGCTGACGGCAATCTGTCCTTTCGTTGCCATCTCGGCGGCATCGTAAATAGGCGTCTCGAATGGCACGAGACCATCGAACGGGACTTCTGCGACACCCATGCCGGTCATCAGCTCCGATACTTTGACGTGAGTGGAGCAGGACAGGTGGCGATGCACAGCAAACGAAAATGTCTCGCCGGCGATGCAGCTGTCGAATGTAGTGAACAGTTCTGCAGTGCGGATGCCTTCACGGGTAGCCAGGTGGATTTGTTCGATCACGGGTTTAGCTCCAACTCAATGTTTGATGGAGCTATCTTCAATTTGGTTGGGGTGTGCCACCAGCCCGGCGGGAAACATTACTGAAGTTAGCCCTGTCCAGGATCAGTCCGCTTTCGAAACGGACAACTGTTTAAAACTGGCCTGAGGATTTCGACCTCTCGGAGTTGAAATGCGACGATCGGATGCCAGCGCGTACCATTTTTCTCCGAAGGTTTTGCATAGCCACCTTTTCGAATACACCTGGCGTTCTTCGGATTTGAGCGACGGAGGTAAACCGGGTGCGACGCTGTAGGTACGAATAAAGATGCGAGCATCTTTCGAGATCACGGCCACCCTCAAACGCATATTCGGTTGAAACGTCGAGATCTTGTAGGCAAAGGCCTGCTCGCTGGTTCGCTCATCTAGATCAAGTAAAGACTGAAGCTGTAGCGCAGATTCTTGAGTGATTTTCTTCGTGCGTAGGGATGCCCTAACGACTGGGAGAGATCGAGCGAGGAGAAGGGATGAGAGGCTACAGGCGACCCAAACTGAGTTCTGTTGCAGTCTGGGTAAGAGGTTGAGGATAGCGACGGTTGTAGTGAGCAGCATCAATAATAAATGGAGCCTCGCATTTCGATTTGCTCGCCTGGACTCGTACTGTAGGTCCAACGACTTTGTGATATCCACGCCTTTGGCGAACGCCAATCTGTCGAGAATCGCAATTTTGCTCATTTGTTCGCCTGGCGGCGAGAGCCCCCAGCCAATCCTAGTGACTATGTTGGAAACAGGTATAGCGAACAGAGAGTTTTTGCGCTACCCAAAATTGTTGCCAGAAGGAGTGTTCAGGCGATCGATCAACTCCCCGGGCAGAGCCGCTAAAGGCGGCCCTGGGTATGTCTGCGGGCGTTTTGGGATGGGATACGATGCCTTGCAAGGACATCAATGAGTGACCTGCAGCATTGCGAGTGCATGGCTGTCAGGCACCCAGCCGGCCAGTTTGCAGGCTTCGTCGAAGTTGGCCAGATCGCCGGACACACGAAAGTCGGCAGTGATGTCGCGAATCTGCTGAGCGCGCAGCTCCATGCTGCTGACAGTCTGAGCAATTGCGTTCCCGGTGACGCTCGACATAGCGGAAGTGCGCAAGGTATCAGCGGAATCCTCCATTTGAACTACCAGCTCGTCCATGAATGCAGCGACTACGGCCAGGTTGGTAATAGCGTTGGTGTTGATAACTGGGGCCTGAATCATCTTGATTTCCTTTTTGAGGGTTTGGCTTAGTGAGTTGCGGGGCGTGACAAGCCCAGGTTCTTGGGTGACATGTAGGAGCGGTTACTGCGCATGTGTTCCGCACAACGGATCAATTCTGCCGCCTGGTCGTCAGTCAGTGCGAAAACCCCGGTATTACGCAACGTTTCGAGGCCCGACGCGGCTGACATCGTCTCCACATAGTTCAGAGTGCTGACCACTGGCGTGGCATTGCCGGCGGCGTCTGTAAGCATTGCTTCCACGAGGAGTGACGCGCCAACGATCTTGAAAGTAACCGACGGCGTGTACGTCGAGTCAAACGCCGGTTCACCAGTGCGAACCTTCTTCAAGCCCAGGGCCAGCCCCTCAAAAAATCCCTCAGCCCAGTGACGGCAGAATACCGAGCGGGTGAAGGATTGGCCGTAGTGGTTGTAGGCATGCTCAGCACTGGCCACTGCAAGCCCCGCCCGATCAATTGCCCCTGCTAGTACAGTCCACATGCTTTTAATCATACGAGGATCTCGTCCGATCCCAGGCGAAATGCCAGGGGATTTGGAAATACTGAGCGGGACTTGGGTGTGCCAGAAGCGGATATTGAGAATTTCATTGAGTTGGTGGTGAAGCAGACATCGCGATTGCCACCATGCTTTGATCAGCTTTTTTGGGCACCCAAAGCTTTGGCTTTACGGGCCGCAGCAGAGCGGCGGGCCTGTGCTTTCTTAACCGCGGCGCTCGAGGTTTCCGCCTCGACTCGAAAAACCTCACACTCCGCATAATCTGGGTCGGTCGGTTTGCCGCCGTAGCTCCAGCTCCCGTTGGGGAAACGAACGACTGTCCAAGACTTATTCATATTTTTGCTCCTGAATTAAGTGGGTAGCTCAGCAAGCCTGAGCGAACGGTTGATCTTCAAACGACCAGTCCGAGATGCCTTTATACGAATACGCCAGTCCGATCATCCTTGCGGAAAGCATTACGGGGACGGTCACTCCTCGGCCAATGCGGACATGAGGCAATTTCGCAACCAGCCTTTTCAGGATCTTGCGAATCCCTGGGGTGCCCAAGCGTCGCCGGGAGTCAGTCCAATTGACTTCCGACAGTTCACGGTTTTGGCACATGGAACTGATCGCATACCGTGCTTGGCGCAATATCTCGCGGGCCTCTGGGACTTCTGATGCCATTTCATGGCAGGCGACCTTGCAGGCGGTATCAACACACATCCAGCCAGCTTCATTGAATACTTCTTCGGTCGAACAGGTGGGATGGTCCGGCGTCATCTCCCGATGGGACCATGTGTCATCCATGTAGTTGTGCTTAGCGACTGCGTTCAGAGCGGATGGATACTCGCTATCAACGCGCCCGTAGATGTAGCCCGGGCCCGTGTACTGGATAACGCAGTAGTAGTCTTGAATACGAGCGAGGACCAAGGCAGTGGCGCGACGGATGTTTGCAGCATTTACCTGGTCTTCCATACCCAGCTGAGCCCGCAGGCGGCTTCGGTTAAGAGGCGCAAGTGTGCCATCCAGCTTAGCGCCGGCGAGAGTTTGTGCTGCAATTGGCTGTTGAGACATGACGGGGCCACTCGATTTGATTGAGCCTAGTGTCCGGTCTGGAAGAGTGTGGCAGAACCCCAATTCGGCCGTGGCTCGGTAAATTCTGCACCTGGGAACGAGGGTGGGGACCGGGCTCATCGAGCCCGGTAGCCTGTCGGCTATGAGGTCGAAAAGCCTTGGATTTTAACCAGAGCCGCTGTTGCAGTTTAGTAAAGCCCTCCATAAGCCGGAGGGCTTTACTAAAGTTGGCTCAACGAAGGTGCGGGGCGGCTCTCTCCTTGAGTAGCTCAAAATTATCGTAATCCAGGTCACCAACTGTGAATTCAAATGCTTCGTTGAGGAAACCGCGTAACCGTACAACCTGATCTGACAGTGTCGCTGGTGCGGGGTCCGCGACAGCGATCGTTGGCGTAGGACCGTAAACAAATTCCGCGCCTTCGACAGTGATGTAGCTGATAGAGGTGAGATCGTCGTCCGACTCGGCTACTTCGATGCAAAGCCCGTCCACGCTGTAAGAGACGTTAAGGGATGAGAATACGTCCTCCCCCAGTACTTGATCGATCAGTGATTCCATGGTTGGGAACTGATCTTTGAAGGCGCCCCAGTTTTCTGCCACTCGACACGATGCGTCGGCGTGATCGTCATTGGCGACATAGCCACAATGGATTTCCGAGCTACCAAGTGTCTGAAACTGGGTAAGGGTAATAGTCAGCGAGTTAGACATGGGTTCAGCCTGCGTTGATCGATGGCAGCTATTGTGGTGGAGCTTCTGGGGTGTCAGAAGCCCCTGCAGGCAGTCTCATTAGGCGTGGAGCCATAGCGGCCCAGTCCTAGCAGCCCTCAGGAATTGGTAACTTTCACCAACTGTCTGCGGGCACTCAGAGTGAACGATGAGAACATGAGCGGACCAGTGAATGAGAGAACTTCACTGAAGATTACGCGTCCGTCGCCACGTAAAAGACCGAAAGTGGGTTAGAGGATCACCCGCCTTTAAACGGTGGGGCCTGGGCCATTGGTCATGAACTCCACAAAAAACTCCAACCAAAGCCCGGAGTTTTCTGGGCCCAGCTGCAATGGATAGTGCTCTGGACTTTCAACGTGGCGGGCGCGGTAGTCGGCAGCGAAAGCCACAATGTCGGCTTTGACCTCTTCTACAAACTGGTCAAGATTCTGAGTCATGTAATCATCTCTTTGTGTGGTGGTGGTCGTTAAAAGCTGTTCGATCGTCGTTTACGAATTCACGCTTGATGGGTCGCGAATATCGCCCTCGAGCACAGCGATCATTGACCAATGTGCTTCAGGTCGCGCCAGGCGGGCCGCAATGAGTTCTAAGCGGGCCAGATCCTGTGTCAGAACTTCGAATTTGAGCCGGTCGCCCCAATGTTCGGCATGGCGGTTAACAACCTGAAAACCAACTATTGCTGGGCTGGAGCATGTTTGGAAGTGCTTGATAATCACCTTTTCAAAGCTTGATAGGGCACGCGCAAAGAACCCAGACTCGGGAGGGCAGAGCATCGTCAAATCTTCGATGGTCATGTCACGGATCGTGGCCTTGCCGTCGGTGCGCGCCATCCAGGTCGCATTGAATGCTGCCTTCGGGCGAATCCCGGTGATATCGAGTACCAGGCCAGTGTGGGGAGCAAACAGCCCGCAGTGAACGAGCTTACCGTTAACGGTTACGGCCAGGGCGCAGTCAGTCTGGGCGATGATGTCCAGAGCTACTGTCAGAAAGCTCGCTTGCAGGCAGGTTTCGCCCGGCTCAGTGGGAAGGTCGATCTCCAACGTCGAGTCGCCTGTAAGCAGCGTATGGATTAGCTTCTGGATGGGTTTCATGGGGCCCCCGGATAAGATGAGCACCCATGATCGGGTTGCGGCAGATGTGGCAGAAGCGACTGAAAGGTTTCTAGGACGGTCAGTCGCATCTGGTGAATGCTAGTTCTGTACGGTCCGGGCGCTGACGTCGTCCGAGTCAGTGTGCTCGGGAGTCAAGGCGAAAGGTGGAATATGCTGTCGAATTTCCTCTCGAAGTGCCTGCCTTGCTTCAGCTTCCGCTGCTTCGGAACGATACCCGGTGGCTGGGTCAGGGTAGCCGGGCCTCAATGCTTGTAGCACCTTCTCGGCGTCTGCTGGATCGATGTCTTTTGCCTGGGTCAGCATTGAGTTCAGGCGTTCTCGCTGCTGTTTCACATCCGCTTCATAAGCATCACTGAAATCCTGTTCGTTGTCTCTCCCAACGTGCCCAAGTGCAGCCTGTTCATTGAGGCTCTGTCGAGAGAGGGACTCACGTTCATTGCTAGCTGCCCTTTCAGTGTCCTGAATGGCGCCCATGAACTGATCGAGTTGCGTCGAATAGCTGGCCCGGCTGGTGGCGTACTGCTCAGCAGCACTAGGAATTCCGGCGATTCGGGCCGCCACTGGAGCTGTCAGGTTCCAGCCGATGTTTGCAGCTCCCGCCCCTAGAAACCCAACTGCAAGCGCGATTGTGCTGGCCTCGACGCATGACTTAACTACGTCGGACCATGGCTTGCGGTAGGGCACATAAGGTTTTTCTTCGCGCACTTCGACACTCGCTATCGGCTTACGAGCTTCGACGATGTTGGCGATCAATTGATTGGCTTCTCCCAGGCTTGTGAAGTGACAAAGAGGCCGAGAGTTCTGATCGTCTGAAAAGACGTAGGAGAGCTTGCTGTCAAACCCACCCCGCGCCACATCCTCTTCAGCGGAGCGCAGACAGATACCGTTCGACAGCAGGTGCTTTCTCACGTCACACAAAAAGCCAGGTGCCGAAAGCTCGACTTCACCCTTGCTGTCCACGTTGATGGTGATCTCTGCCGCGGATGCAAAGACGGTCAGCTTGAGTTCCATAGCTATGCTCTCAATGAGTTGGTTGTCACTCATTGTCGAGGTTGAGATTTCATCTGCAACCCAAAACAGGGCACTAAAATTCAGCCTGTCTCAGACTGGAGTATGGCCGGGTTTCAGGCCGCACCCTCGCTAGCTGGATTCGGACCGTGGACAAGAGCTTGAATTAGCTCGAGCGCCCTGACTGTGTCCACTTCGTCGCATTCGAAATTTCCGCACCCTGGGCATGCCGCATCTCCATCATCTTGAGGACTGGAATGGACGCGCAATTCTGCAGAACTGCCTAACCATCCGCATTTCCCACATTCAGCCAGATAGAATCGATCGGTAATCGGTTTCCTTCCAACACGATCCTTGAGCAACAATCCACGAATGGCGACTCCACCATCTGCAGTTTCGTCTCGCTGGCTGTTGATTAGCGTGAGTAGAGTTCTTGGCTGGATCAGCACCGGGCATCCCAGTGTTTCGAGATGGTCGTCTCCATCGCCTTGCCACACCCATACCGCAGCTTCTTCTGGGTTGTAAAAGCGGAGCTCGTTGACTTCTGCGCGGAGTCGAGAGATATCCGCATCCTGCGCCTTCGCATGTTCTGCAAGTCGCAAGAACTTGACCTTAGAAACGACCGTAGAAGCATCGACCAGATGGGCAGGTGGCGGAGTTGGAACCACACGAAGTGTTCGGCTCAAGCGATTGCCGTTGGCAAAGGCCTTATTGTTGATCTCAACCTGGCGTTCAAGCTCGTCCGCGATCTGAATGCAATGCTCGTGGTTGAACGACTGCTGACCACCACTGGCTGGGCCTGACTCAAGTAGCTGGCGAATGGCGCTCGCTCCTTGGGTCAGACAGTTGTTGTAGCCCTTCACATCCCATGAATCAGTGGCCCCCTGAGCTACTTGGAGCGTCCCGGCCAAGAGGTTATCCAACTGCAGGACCAGCTCTTCACCTTTTTCCCCAATAGAGGCACTGCCCGGTTTGAGGTTAGAGCGCATGGTCTGCCACAAGAGTCGAATGGCATCGAGTGTATCGTTTGCCACGCGAAGGGCCGACTTCAGATCAGTTGTCGTATCCAGCGAAGTAGTCACGTTGTTCAGTCCTAATGTGAGGATTAGATGGCCGAGCCATTGGAGAGCTGGATACAACCCTAAGCAGGTAAACGGTGTGCCAGAACCTTTAAGTGCTTGCCAGCGTGACAATGCCGAGCCTTTGGCCGGCCATGCGGACTTTGTCGAGATCTGCGTTTGGGTAGCCCCAGTGGTTCCACTCACGCTCGCCTGGGGGCGCTGGGGTGAAATATTCGTGACGCATCTGGTCGCCGGTCAAGATGAAGTCCCGCACCGCACGGATGAAGTCCCGCAGCCCACCGCCATGGCTGAAGCGCGGCCAATCCCGATCGCTATGTGTGTTGACCTGGGATTGGGTGGACTCATCAAGGATGAAGACCCGATCCTTGATGAGCTGGAGCTCAGCAATCCGGCCGCTGCTTTTGTGTTGAAAAAACTTGCGACCGCAACCTGCGATCTCATTAATGAACTGGTTGGCCAGGGCCAGGCGTCCGGTCCGATCTTCGAGTGAGTCAGTCAAGCCTCTTTCCTCATGCGTTGGGGGAGCGAGCCAATCTAACCTCAGAGCACCAGCAGTCCAGGGCTGTTTGGTCCAGCCAGGCCGCGAGCTCAGAGGTCGAGCTATTTATGCAGCTTCAAACCCTTTCATCGGATTTGAGTTCTCAATTCGCTCTTTGAAGAACGAGCCAGCAAATTGAATCGACGCCGCGGTAACAATTCTCCCTTGATTTCAATTCAATCCCGCGAAAAGCGGTGCTCCGAAATCCTGTGGCCGGCGGAAAGAAGAAGCCCCAGCATTGCTGGGGCTTTTTCCTATCATCCGTCATGATCGTTGCGTGGTTATCGCAGAGAGCGCAACAGGTAGGATTACTCCGCAGAGGGAGCAGGTTTGATTCTGCGCCGGGCTGGTTTTTTTGCTGGCTCTGATGGACCCAGCTTGGCTACGGCCGTGAGAATGGAAGTGCGCTCTCGGTCAATCCAGCGGGACGGAACTGGTTGTTCGCCGTCGATTCGGATGGAGACTTCATCTTTCAGCTTCTGATCGAATCCCCGAGGCAGTCTGGTGCTCGCAGAAAGGTTCAACAGATGGCGCGTCCAGTAGTGTTTCCAGGTGCCCTTTGGGCGTATCAACTCACGGGCGGCGAGCATGGCCACTGCGGATTTACCCATGCCCTTGCCTTGAATGGTTGAGGGCGGAAATGTTACAGATCGGTTCAAAACTATAATCCTCACAAGCTTGGATGCTGGCGACAATTTACTGCCTCCAGCGTGGCGAAAGTGTACCGGATGTAAGGACCGGCGTTTGTCCGGAAAATGCCGTCAAGTGGAGGGGGATGGTGCCAGGCCGATTGTGCTCTCTCCGCTGTAGAGAGAGTGTACTGAACCGTCGAGGAGTCGCACTTGAACCCACGAGTGGCCGTCACATGTGTATTCGTAAGCCCTTTCACCGGCGACCATCGCCCTTGCTTGATTGAGAGCTTCGCTATACGTCACTGAGCCTGCTGGTGGCGCATTAAAGGTTCCTGCGTGCGGAGCCGCATCGTCTGGTCCGCTTTGGCCATAGGGAACGTTGTACGGCGGCAAGAAGATGTTTTTGGCGAACATTCGGTCTTCGTACCAATTCGGAACCTCGTCACCAAAGATGCAACCAACGATAGCCAGTGCGTACGAATGGATCAGAGTCGGTGCGCTGAAGCTTTTCCCATCAGGCGCCTCAACGATCCATTGCCCTGAGCCCAAAGGGCGAGAGGAAAGTTGCCAACGCGAAACCGTTGGCATGACAGCCAGAAGAGCGTAAGGATTGTTGCCGGCATCGGGTGTGTCGAATGGCCCGAAGTCTCGTCCTTCGCTTCCAATGTCGCATTCCCAAGCATCCCATGGTGCCTGGAGCGGGGCCTTCTCCGGCAGATCGAGCGCCAAGGCTAGATAAAAGCTGAGCATGTTTCCTTGCAGAGAGCGGGTAAGCATGTGGGTCACCTTGTTTGTTGATGACCCATCTTCAAGGCAGGTGAGGGGTGGCAGAAGCGCTACCAGTGACGTGGCTCGTGAGTCCGTGCCGCTCGTTGCTCATCCCGAAACCTTTGTGCTTTCGAATCCAGGATTTCACACAACTGGGTATTTTTCGTGGACCATTCCACGGTTTCACCCCCACCGGGATTGGCACCGTGCCAACTGTTCTGAGCATCATCGAATGTTGCGTGGCCAGTCGACACCCACTCGAAATCATCACCATAGGTAACGTCCCATTCCGAATCATCACAGTCGGGATTCTCGAAGCATTCGTAGAATGCGAGCGACCATTTCCCGTCTTTCGATTGCCAACATACGTTCTCGCGGTTGAAGCTCATTCCAGTCTCCCAGCTCAACAATGATTTCAGCCCAGCAAGCTCATCTGCTCGGATTTGGCGTAGCGACCGCGCGATACACGCCGGGCAGACTGCTGGCATACCTTTCGAACCTGCTCTTTCCAGTGCCGGTTTTGAGAAGGGCGGCGATCAGCAACGAACTCATAAATCTGCCGTAGCTCCGCCTCACCGCCAAACAGGTCGAGGGCGTTGTCGACCAGCGAGCGCCATGTCGCTGGGCCGTCAACGAGAGCCGCTTGCGTCTCTTTGGACAGCCTCTGAAGGTAGGCCTGTTCGTGGTATAGGCTGAATCCAATCATCAGACGGCGCTGGTCTTTAGTGAATGTGGCGAAGACAAGTGGATGCTTTAGACCGGGGTAGATATTCCGCGGAATCATTTCCTGAGCCAGGGACCATAATTCGCTATAACGCGATACCCGCCCGGCCGTCTGGAAAAAGTAGGCTGGAAGAACAAACAGGCAACGGCTGCCCTCGGCTAGCAAGCGATGACATTTATCGAGAATGCGTTCAATCAAGGCCGTCTCGAAAGGCGGATTCCCAAGTACCACTGTGGGCCGATCCGGAATGTCGACCTGCAAAAAGTCACCAGTGATGATCGTGCGGCCAGTCAGGGTACGAGCTTGCTGAGCCAGCTGAGGGCAAAGCTCTACGCCAAGTGCTGGAACGTCGACCGGCAGAGCCTGTAGGAATCGGCCCGGACCGCATGTTGGTTCAAGTACGAAGTCATTGCTGGTCAGGTCGCTTAGGTGGGAGCGTACAAGTGCAGCGGCCGCCCACGCTGGTGTCGGATACTGTCCAAGTTCGTGAGGCGTTAGTTGCTGAATCATGTGAGTACTCTGGGAGAGTGGGGAACAGCCGGCGTCTAGCACCGGCTGAGATGTTTGATCACGCTCGCGGTCGATCAGTAATCGAGATCGTCTTGCTTGATCTGAGCGACCACCCAGTCCCAATAGTCTTCGATGCGAGTGCGTGCGAACGATTTGTCCGCTTCCCAGTTCTCTCGGGTGTGCCATTCATGCTCACCAGTACCTTCCCCAGCGGCAGCAAATTTGGCAATCAGTTCACTTCTGCTTGCCCCCAGGTCCTCGTAATCGAACGGCAGCTCACCTCTGTTGACATAGGGCTCATTGCCAGTTGCTGGCGTACCGTCTGAGGTGTTGGTTCGTGTGAGTTCAAACATGGAAATCTCCTAATTCGTTGAGCTTTCATCATCGATTAGGAGTCAATGTGGCAGAAGCCAGTCAGCTGGATATTTAGCTTTGATGGGGTGTATCTATCCGTGATGTTCGAACCCTAAGGTAGGGCTTGAATGCGAGCCGCTGGCGTTGGTTTCCGAACTCAATACCCCTTCTTCCTCCAGCATTGAGGAAACCCAGTCCCAGTACCCTCGCAGGGTGTCTTCAGCGGCGACTTCGAACTGCCAATCTTTCTTGCTGTGAGTCGGATGCTCACCAGCAGCTTCGTATTTGAGGCGGAGGCTTTCCGGGTCGAGCTCTTGGTCGGGTTCCAGCTCGAGCATCAGAGAAGGGATTGAAGCTACAAAATCCGATACGAGGGCTCCAAAGCCGGGCCTTCCTTCCCCGGTCCAGCCGTAGATGGCATCACGCGCCATCGCCTGGCTGTCGAATCGCACCTGCTCGCAGATGCCATTCGGATCCTGAGCGAAGTCGAGAATAGCGACATCCAGATCCGCGAGGTGTGACACGATCGCAGTGATTCCGTCACTCGAATTCAGGATGGTCCGTTTTCCGGTGATGCTGCTCATGGCCAGCAGCGCCCACCCTTTGTCCTGCATGGAGTTAACCAGGCAGTTGACCAGGTGCTGAGTGTGGCTTGAAGATAATGCAGAAGACATGGGGGCATCTCTTAGGAGGTTGACCTACAGAATGTATCCCCGTGAGGTGTGGCAGAAGCGGTTAGCCCCAGCCGGCACCAGATCCCCGAGTGCCGATCGATGCCGAATGCAGCATTAAGACCCGGTCTGAACAGAATCGCTCAGATACTTCGAATCGAACGTGTCGATGGGAACTTCAATGCCCCACCATTCCAAAGCCTTCTCACGAAATAGTTGCCAATCGGCAGCTGAGGGGCGGCCGTGAGTACACAGACGGCACTCTGGGAGGCCTGCCATCTGTTCGGTAATGGTGTGGTGCAAATCGATACCAAACCGGCCAAATCGCCCGACAGTCGAACCGTCGCTTGCCTGCAGCCAGCAGGTATCACGCAGGTGTGAGGCTTCAAGCCAATATTGCATGGTCAAACGGCTCCATGTGGGAGTGTAGTAAGGAGTGCTACGGGATCAGACCGTACAGATTCAACTTCTCACCGTAGCAATGGATCGAGTTTATTGTGAATCTGGGTTTGAAATGGCAGAAGCTATGAATCGGCGAAGTCGCAAGCCTATCCTGGCGTTCAGTAGCAAAACGGACTTAAACTCTAGGTTCTAAGTCCGTTTGACTGCTAGAACCTCATCCCGGCCGAGAACCTAGCTATCCGCAATGCTGCAGTTAGATTATCAATCTTGGTGAGCTGAGAAAACTCAAGCAGTACCGTGGTCGTTGCCGTTGTGGCCAGGCTGCACTCAGTGTCCTACCTCGTCCATATACTTACAGAATTGGTCCCGCGCTCCACTCTCGGGGGTATACATCCCAGCCGAGGCAATGAATTTCATCGTGACCTTCGAGCCTGCCCCTTCCTTGGATACGAGCAGATTGAGTGGGGCGGTGCGTTGACTCAATGCCACGTTTTGGTAAGCCGACAGGACCCCTGTCTTTACGTCGGCGCTCTGGACGAAGAATCCCTCCATAGCCAACATGCGAGAGGCATTCTTGAAGGCGTCTGCGTAGGGTGTTCCTGGCAGAACCGCATAGGTCGAGAATTCCTTGCCGGCAAAAATGCTGCCCTGACTTTGGAAGTTGTCCTCGCACTGCCGTCCAGTGTGGGATGCACAGCCTTGGAGCAATGTTGCGGCCATCAGTACAGCCAGCATCTGACGCATTTTTCGATCCTTGTCGTTGAGATTCTAGCCCGCGTGCTGCGGGAGTTGAACGCCGGTCATGATAACGACGGGATACCCAGATGCCGAGTTGAAACCTGATGTCCAAATTCGACATGGGGGCCGCTGATGCAAGGACGGAGCGATAAATTCCGGCCGCAGGTTTTGGGGTGCTCATCGAAGATGAGTGATTTAAGGTAATGCGCTCGATCGTTCTATTAGGAAATGCGCATGCAAGTCTCACGCTTCAACTGGGATCGCTTTGAGAAGGTCGACGTCTTCGACTTGAAGGAGGGCGATCAAGTGATTGTCTCTGACAGCCTGGTCAAGGTGACTGGCCCCGCCTACAAAAAGCAGGGTCAAATTCATCTTCCGGCATCACCAGCCAATATGCCTGTGATATTGGTTGATCTGTCCGACAACGCGGTAACACGCGCAATGGATCACGTCGGTTCTTCGGTCCATGATTTCGGCGACGGTACATCAATCATTGCGGAGCTGGATGGTAGTTCCGATTATGTCTACTCGCCGCGGTTGCCCAAGGAGGAGCTTGAAATGTTCTGTAAACAGCACATGGCTTCGTATGAGGCGTTTTACAGGGCGAACGAAGCGGCTATCGATGATGGGCAGAAATTGCCGCTGGAACCCTGGTGGTGAACCCTGTAACGCATTCACGACTTGCTGGCGGCGTTATGCGCGTCAGATGGTGTGTCTGCCGCCCAGGAAAGCCCCTGCTGCTCTGATGTTTACGCAGGGCAGCAGCGGCTTTCAGCATGGGTAAAGGGTAAGCACGTCGGCTAGAGGGCGACCGGTCTTATAAATTTGGGCTCCGATCGCCTTAGAATTTCTTGCTCTAACCCAGCCAGTGGCATCGTCGTTTCGAACAAGCAGTGCATTCCGAAATTTGAGGAAGGGATCGACCAACCCATAATGCTTCCTTGCGATGGCCAGCAAGGGTGCAAACTCAGCAAGCTGATTGGAATCCTCGAACTGGATTTCAGATAAGTCCACGCACAGATCCAAATCACCTGGATTGGCCGCCAGCGCAGCCATCGACCCAAAAACGGTGATCAATCCTGAGTATTCAAGGCCGGCAATCTCGGCAATGATACGCGCCAGAATCATTGTCGACTCGCCCAGCGGTTCAGGCCTGCCCGCCGCCACGATCTGAAGCGCCCTAGCATGAATCCGCGACGCAAATACGTCATCCATGACCGCGGACTCGTTGGAAAGCATGGTGCGGAGCACTCGCGACGGCGTACCTTCGATAACCCCGCTCGGAAACCAGACTACATTGTCGACGTTGTCGTAGCAGATCCCCTCTAGCTCAAGAAGAACTCGCGCCCTGAGCAAGAAATCAGAAGGGCAGTTCTCAAGGGGAGGGGTGGGGATGTGGCGAATGCTCACCAGTTCGATATGTCTGCGCATAAGGCCTCAGTGAAGCGTTCCATGGGACGAATTATGCCTCGGTGCGATCACGACTTCGAAGTCGTCAGGCACCTGGCCTATGGGTAATTCAAACGTGCTGCTGGTCGGCCAGCCAAAAACCTCATCACTCCAGGATGCACGCCGTACGGCAGCCGGCACGTCAGCCCACTGCGAGTGCTTTACCCATGCGAGAAATTCATTGGATGATTGCCCGCTGGCGCGCTGCAACCGAGCAAGCTGTCCGGCGAACTGGACAGTAGCCTCTTTGGCCGGACCAGATGGCGAGTCCACTGGCAACTCCAGGACCTGATGTTTATCGGAGCACAGACGCTTGATGTGCTGAGCGTGTGAGCGTGCCCAAGCCATCTCGTTCCACCCTGCAGGCAGCGTCAGTGCTTCAAAAGGATCCGTTGTGAGCGTGTGTATAGCGCTCTGGCCACAGCTGGTTGTTTGGCTCCAGTAAACCTGTCCAAGTCGCGGATGGACTGCAGCGATGCAGACCATCGCGTCGCGGTGTTTCGAATGATGCAGCTGATTGGCTAAACGAGTCGGATACATGAATGGCTCCTGTTTCACACAGGCACACATTCAAAGCGGATCTATTGTGTGGCGGAAGCCCTGTGCGAGCGTAGCTTCGAGCTCTCGGCCATGAGGTCATCCTTCGCGCGCGACTGCGTAGGAATGCCTGCGAGGAACCGATAGGTCTGATGGAGTGCCGATTCAGCTGGTTCGCTGGAATCAGCGGCCCCTATTGAGATGCCGGGTTGAGTATCGAGGGCGTACTCAATCAGATCCATCATGTCAGTTTTGAGCAGAAATCCTCGCACTAGCTTTTGATTAAACTTGGCCTGCGCACTTGATGAGATCGTAGAGTAGGTCCGGGCAACTATTTCGTATTGCCTGGCATCCATCTCCGCATTCTTCCACACATGGTCAGCCGCTGAGATACCGCCCCATCCGGCCAACAGTGAGGCCACTGCCCACTGAAGGGTGGAACGTTGGGAATGCCGACTGCCGGCAGAGGTGGTGACGTCGGATTCGTACAATTACTACATTACCTTCGACAGGAGGTTTATCGACATTGAATCCCAAACTTGGTGTACAGCAGTACGAGGTCCCGGCTATACCGCCGATACGGATGATCATCACGCAGGACATCGGAAAAACCTTCCCCATACTCACGGGTCAGCCCTTTACGCATCACCCAATCGACAAAAAGGGGTCTGATCACAAATTCTGCTAAGCCCCTTGTCTCGTGTACCCAGGAAAGCTCCGCTGCCGGGGTCGTGATCTTTACGAGATTGTCAGCTCCCAGTACGTATGTCACGGGCCACGACTCTCCGGTCGTGTCCATTGCGATGGTGAACCATGTATCGCCACTCGGGGCCAGGGAGAGTTTCGTCCGTGAGCGGATACGGTAAGCATTTCGCACCATGCCCTCAAATGCGAAGCCTGGCACGAAGGTCGCTTTATCTCGGCCCACCATCAGTACTGGGTCCAGATAGTCAATTTGATCGCGAAGAATGCGAGAGAGCTCACCATCCAGCCGGCGCATGTAAAACGGGTCGGTGTAGACCTTGGGTTTGGACTCGCTCATTTCGACCAACTCCTCCAGTGGGACTGAAACGTTCTCAAGATGGGGCATCTGCTTTACAGAGCTTAACGCTATGCCTTGCGTCCACCCTCTATCACGCTAAGGCCCGACAGCACCCGGTGTCGATGTAGCCTCGCTTCCGTCACATGAACGCCGTCTGCAAAGTCACTGAAGAGTTGAGCTGCGTCTTTAGCTGCAGGGCCAGACTTGACGCTAGCCAGTCCGACCAGACAGATCAGTTGCAGCACAGCGTTAAGTCGTCTGCGTTCGACGATCGCCAAACTTTCATCGGATGGAAATGGGCGTCGTGCTTGGGCCAGCGCATTGAGGCAATGATCAGTAGTTCTGATTTGACTGCTATCGATGTTCGTGCCGGCCAGCGCAATGCTCAGTAGAGATTGCATCTTGGGCGTTTGGGGGAGAGTGATGGGTGCGGAGGTCATCAGGCCAAGAATGTGAAGGGTGAACAACGATCTTACCCCACCCCCGAATGGACAATGCCTTTGCAGGGGCTTTGAAATCTCACTGAGACTTTGAACTGACCTTGGCAGCTTGAATCTGCCTGGAGAGGGCGCTCACCTTGTCGACGTTATACGCTGCAATCCACGCGGCCAGCACCATGCAGATCATGGAGCCGTGTTGGACGTAGAATCCTCCCGAGTGGAAGCTGACGTAACCGGAGCCAATAGCAACTAGCGTCGAGACAATCGCGTTTCTATCTCCACGTCTGCGGACTGCAAGGGCATCACGAATCTGACCCTGCACAGGGCTTACCTGAATTCCGTGGGGATTAGGGGTGTTCATTGACTGCGGTTTACCTCTGTTATTGACGTGACCCACTGTAACCCTCGGGGGAGAGTGCCAGAAGCCCTGGGGAGCGAAGCCGGCAGAGTGTACTCAACTCACATACTCAACCGCCGCATCATACAGAGCAGTCGCATCACGAACAGCCTGCCGGACGGCAAAATCCATAGCCTGATCGTCGTCTTGATCGAGTGTACCTGCTTCTACCTGCCCCTCGATTAGGGCCAGTGTGATCTGAGCTACGCGCTTTTTGCGCTGGGCTTGGTTCAGGATGGTATTCATCTTGATGATTCCAAAAAGGTCGGGGTGGCATGCTGGATTTATGAGCTTTACCTGTTAACACCCAAGAAATGGCACCAGCAAGCCACGGTAGATCTGAGCTTCGTTCACCGATTCGAGAATATCATCAAGCGCCCGGTGGCATTTGCGTTTGGCGGGCTCAAACTCAGGGGAGACCAACTTCAGGAATTCCTTCACGGCACTCACATCAAGATTCCGGTAGTACAGGTAGGCATCGAGCACGGGCATCTGGGCCTCAATGAACATCCGATCGAAGTGAATGCCATTCCCGCACAGTGGGGCGCCTTTGACCCCCACACCGTGTTCACGATAGAACTCAATTAACCCTGCTTCAGCGGCCTCAAGTGAAATGGCGGAATGCGCCACATCGTTGAGCAGTCCGTTATCTGTGTGCATGCGCAGGACCGTGTCGTCGCACAGGGACAGGACCAGATCCATGGGTTGCTGGACTACTACCGAGTAGGTGCCAAGGACGTTGAAATGATCGTCAGTGACAACAGCCCCCAACTCAAGAATGCGATGGTCGTAAACCTTGCGCTTATTGAGTTCGGTGAAGCCGGTGGTCTCAAGATCAAGCCATGGTAGCTTGCGAGCGGGCTGGGACATCATGGTGCTCCTCTAAGATGATGTCCCATTGTCGTGGCCTAATGGAGGTGCCACCAGCCCCTAACGATCATCTCACGCTGAGCGCGGGTCAAAGCAGTGTGCAGGAGGGATACCGGCCAGGTCTCGAATAGTCTCGAAGTTATGGCTTGCTGCCCAGGTGCCAGACTCGACGTTGAAGCTTCCTCCAACGGCGACAGGAAATGGGATTCGGTCGACACTGCCGTAGATTTTGGGAGCTGACTGCATAGCGTGCAGTTGCTTTTCATAGTCTTGGAAGGCGATGCGATTGAAGTGAGCAACCAATTCATCAGTCAGCACGCTGGGTGCGCCGCACGCGATCAAGCCAATCTGGCCGTTGATTGCGAGGTCAAAAGTTTGTTTGTCCTGATCGCAACGAGCCGGATCGTAGGCCAGGGTTTCGACCCGAACCGTCAATCGATGTTGATCCCCGCTTCGCAGCTGCAGCAGGTAATGATGCTCGCCCTGGTAGGCGCTGATAAATGTGATGTTTGAAACGCTGGCAACCATTGAGCAATCTCCGATCGTTGAGTAGATGTGACAATGATCGGGTTCGTCAGAGTGTGCCGGAACCCTAAATCTCGGGCTCCTGATAGTTAGGACTCATTTTCCTCCCATCGGGCGTTGCATCCCAGATGTTGCTGTGTTGACTGTCCCGTTTGATTAAGCCCAGCCGCTCGAGCGAGGCAAGGGTATCGACGTTGCAGACGCGAGCCCCGTTGATTTCAACGGCACTACCATGAGAGTTCCGCGCGCTCCATCCTTGGCTCATCCACTCCATCACACGGGCTTGAGCTACAGATAGCTTGATTTTTTTATCAGCCAATTTTCAACCTCTGTTAATTACTGACCCAGGGCTTGAGCAGCCTGCCGGTTCGTTGTCAGTGTAACGGCAATTACTTCAACTGATCACCTCAAGGGGCAATCACGGTTTCACTTGCTGTTACCCCTGATACGACCGGGTATTCGTAAGCCGTACAGATTTGAGTCCAATGATCGCGCAAAAAAATGGGTAGGAGGGTTCTGGCACGCCCGAAATCGATTGAAGATGGCCACCTCAAAGAACACTGCCGCCGAAAGCGCGCCGGGGGCAGGCAATGAATATTGCGCGCAAAACTATCGGAGAACTTATGGTCACTCATTACTCGCAAGGCTTGAACAGCTCCTCCTGCGGCCGTACCGGTGCATCTCTCGCCACTACCCAGGAACGCGAACAGGTCAGCTGTAAAACGTGCCTGCGTTCGCTTGGTAAGCCTTCGGCACAGGCTGTGGCAACCAGCTTGCCGTCAACCGCTGTCAAAGCCGCCGATGCTCGGCCTGCCAAACCTGCTCGGGTCGCGACTAGCGCGAAGCAGCAGGTGTCCAAGCAGACAATGAAGATCAGTGCCAGCGCATCGTGGCGCAATCGTCTGGCGCGAATTCCCGGTCGCAATCGTCTGCCCCGCGGTGCGCGTCAGACCTTCATCTGACAGCAACAGCGGCGCGAATCGGCGCCGCCTTTGTTGCTTGCAACAGCAACGCAACAGCTGTGCAACACTCACGTCTTCACCTGATAACTCAGGACTAACAAAAAGCCGGCAATCGCCGGCTTTTTCACACGTCATCTTCAACAACCGCGATGGGCAATTCCCAGACATCAGAGTTTAGTGACAGCTACCGTCAGCTCCCAACTCCCGTTTTTACCCGAACCGGACATCTCCGTTTTAGCGCCGCTTTCAGCGACAAATTCGTTGCCCATCTCAATATGATGGGTGGTCGGCAGGTCTAGTTTCAGACCAGAGCCGGCGTCACTCTCATGCTTAATGGACAGAAGCGCTCGATAATCCAGATCGCATGTCACGAGTATCTTGCCGTTAGTCTGCATTTTTGGCGTTACGCTGAACTGAAATCCTGTAACTAAAGGTTCGCTCACTCGTTTGGGGATTTTGCCTTCAGTCGTGATGATTTCGGCAGTTTGCAGTCGATGTTGGGTGTTGCTGAATTGCCCAGTCACATCTTCCGGGATTTCAGCGACATAGTCCCCAGCAGGCTTTCCGTTGAAAGTGAAGTGTGCTTCAACTTTGTAAGACTGCTCGGCGTGAGCGGTGGTTGCAAACAAGGTGGCCAGGGCAGCTGTAAGGAGTGCAGATTTCATAGACATCTCAGGTTAGGAGTTCGCCTGAGATTAATTGAACTGAATGGTTGTGCAACCCAAAACAGGCTGCTGGAATTCAGGCCTCAGATCGACCGATCGGCAGTCCTTACCGGAAGAGTGCTTTGAGGGATGACACTCACCTCGACATCCTGGAACTTCAATTCGTGGTGAAGGAAGCTCCCAGCTGGACGATCGCTGAAAACGAAATTGCAGACGCAGTACCCTGCAGTTGTGACCTTTTGAACAGTCATCGGAAGGCCCAGCATCGGGTTCTTAGCTACGACCTTGTCGCCTTTGCAGAACAGAATGGACATCAGTAAGCCCTCAATCGGTCAGTGGTGGCCTATCTTCTGTCGGCAGGGCGTGTGTCAGAAGCAGCCAGATGACATTCGGCTCCAGCGTGGAACGTCCTGGGCGCGAAGGGGTGGGATAGCGGCGATTAAGTCCTGAAGAAATGAATTACCGTCGCTGCCAAAATGCTCGATCCTATCCAGGCAAGGACACCGAGTCGCCATGCCGCCGGTCCCTGTCTGAATGGGTCCCACCCCCAGTTCCACAGCACAACCATCGGCAACCATTGGAGGCCAGCTTTTGGAACCTGACTGATGTCGCCACCTTTCAGCGCGGTGATCAGCGCTAATAGAATCAGAACTGTGGCGAACCATTGAACCGCCTTGCACGTGCGGACATGTGAGGGGCTGGATAACTTAACACCAAGGACATGCATGACTTCACTCGGAGGATGAACTGAGCCCCGTTATAGGGTTGGGCATCATGAGTGGCAACTCAAAACCTAGGTTCGGAATTATGCTTGCCGGCGAGCTTGGCAATCTTCAGTGAGGGAATTGAAGCCAGCCAGATATTCATTGTATTGGCGAGTCCCCGATTTCAGGTTTTTCAGTGCAGATTCTTCAAGGGTCAGACTGTCGCGTTTAGCGCGCAGACCTTCGCTGAAAGCAAGTGATTGACGATGTGTTGGGCTCGACATGATTCAGATTTTCGGTTGCTCAATGGCCAATTCAATTCGTTCCCAAGGTACTTCCAAGAGTCGTTCGGCTTTGAAACGACCAGCCTTCTCAAAATCGACAATTGGCAGCGGTGTCTCATTTGTCGCCTGGCCACGATACCCGACGATCTCGCCAGCACGATTCTTGTAGCGTCGGTTTTCCGCAAGTGTCAGACGGGCAAGCCACAAGTCAGTGAATTTGACCTTCGTTCCGATAGGCAGTTTAGTGACGGGAGTTATCATCAACGCTCCATTGCTGGTGGTGAGTATCGGTCTGGTTTGTTTCAATTGTAACGGGGCTCAGGCATAAATCCTGTGGGGAGAGCCGTTCAAAACTTCATCCTGGATCACGCCTCGGACACTCATCAGTTGCTCGCCGAGCAGATTCAATCCTCGCCAGTTACGTTGGTCGAAGATCCTGGTGTTTGTTTCCCAAACACCCACGCCGTAGATCGTATCGCTACCGCTTGCCTCCACGAGTAGCAACTGATCCGTCTCGAGCAATGCGGCTTTCAAGTCATCATGTTGAGTGAATTTTGCATACAGGCCGTGCCAGAGGATTGTTCCTCGTCTTGCGGCCCATATCGCCTCGTCATAGCCGGTGACGAGGCGACCGATCCTCTTGTGCTCAGCAGGATCTGGGGTAGCCATGATTTCCGCTGCTCGGACTTCATCCCCGAAGAGCATGCTCTTGGCGAACATGAGGTACTGCTCGATGCAGGCGAATACCCTTCCTCGGATTGTTACTGGCCGCAGATACCAGTTGCTATAGATCTCTGCTCTATTGTGAAACAGGAGCATCCCGTTGGCGGTTATCACTGTGCTCCACCGTAGCTCGCTCGAGCGTCCTTAAAGAGTTCCAAAATGAATCCGGCCGAACGGCAGCAGTGGTAGATATTCAGACCCGGCTCGGAGGATCGAACATTCTCCACCCGCGTCATCACTCCCTGCGGCCAGCTATCAAGGACAGCATTCTCGGGTTGCTCCCCGAACTTCGCTCCTGGAGTTGCAGTAACCACAATCCCACATAGGTTGGCGCTGCGCTCTTGCTCGTCAGCCAAGCTGGCGCTGCCATCCGCATGAATCAGGTGGAAGTGTTTTCCGGGCAGTTCCAGCGCCAGCATAGAGGCGGTGATCTCGCTCGGGCGGATTAACTGCCGATGACCGGACACAACGATAAGTCCATTTGTCTTGAGCTGGTTGAGGATCTCGAGAATGTCCATGTGTTGCCTCGGGAGGGCCAGCATGGGCTGACCCTGAGAAAGGATTAGGCAGCTTGGCAATCAGCTTTCGCGGCGATGCTGGCTTGAAATGCTGGAAGCGAGAACAGTCGATCAGCATAGGCGGAGAGGTCTCGGAAGCTTTTCAGGCTGAGCCCTGCCTCTTTTGCTGCCCACAGCCACGGGCCAATGGTCACATCCATAATGCTGATCTGGCTGCTGGCGAAGTAAGCAGTGCCCTGAACCATACCGTCCATCTGGTGCAAGTATTCGCGCAGCGACTCCTGAGCCGACTTGTTGCCAGCCTTTGCAGCGTCCAGCAGTGGAAACAATTCGCGGTGGAAAGATCGTACCTGCTTGCGGTAGACCGCACGGCTGGCAGCGTTGGCAGGAAGGAGAGGGGGCTGAGGATGAACCTCCTCGACATACTCCAAGATAATGTCAATCTCAGAGGTGGTTACGTTTCGATCTGAGAGCGAAGGTGATTCGGTGACGTCCGCTGCCAAAGCCAGCTTGGTATTCGCCGCGATGTCCAACTCAACGTATTCCAGACCTTTTACTTCGGCGGCAAATTTGACGATGTGCGACTTAACGCAGTTGGCAGAAGTGAAAAGCTTGGTGATGGTAGAAATGGACATTTTTGCTACTCCGTTGTGCTTGGCTGATGTGAGAATAGTACACGCAGCAGCGTTTACCTGCAAGGATTTAAGCCCGTTTTTACTCACTTTCGCGTTTCCTATCTTGGGGAATGAATGCGCCGAAAAGTAAGAAGCCCGACCTTTAGCCGGGCAATGTCGAAGGTGTTTAAATTCCTCGATCGGGAGGTCTGCTACGCAGCCTTGGCTAGCGCAGGTGCGAGATGCAAGGCTTGTACAGCGCTCTCTCGCTCACCGTGACTCAGTGTCCATCCTAACTGGATGACTGCGCTGTCCACGATTTGCTCAGTCAGCGCAACGGTGCCCGGGAACGTATAGGTCGGGGATGGCGTTCGCGCAGTTTCCACCACACGCTGCACTTTTTTCAGGCTCTGAACTTTTGTTGCCACTAGGACTAATGCAGCTAACGAAGTGTTCGGGTACCCACCCTTGATGGCGTTGGCTATGTCAAAAGGGTCGCGGTCGATCAACTCGCCATCAGGAATTTGCGCGATTCGCGCCATTGCATCCCGCTCCTCGGTAATGAAGTCCAGTGGTAGGGCTGCATCGACCCCGCTTTCCAGGCTCGGATACACAGGTACACCGTTGTGCCATCCGTGGAATCGCAGTTGAAGCATGTACGTGCCCCACTCGCGGTCAGTAAGCTGCTTTGGCATTTTGGGATGCAGCGGCTTGAAGCGCTCGTAGAAGGCCCGATCCACCAATTGAATCATCATCCGAACAGCCCGGTTGCATACTTGATGATCTGCTACGTCATCCGCGCGATTTAAGGCCCCATTGGCATAAGACTTTTCCATTGCTGCCTCAGGCAGAAGCTGGCGCAGCAGTTCGAAAGCGTATTCCAGGTATAGGGGGTGGCGAACGGGGATGAACGGAGTGCCGTTGACTTCCCCAGCGATGTGATCGGCGCGGATATCACCCAGCAGCTCGATCAGGTCTTCGGGAGTGAATTTGCGAGTATTGACGGTCATCTTGCGTTTCCGAGCTGATTTAGGATGCAGTCATCATCAGCCGGCGTGGGGTGTGGCAGAAGCAGCTCACAACTCGACTCAGTGCGATCAGGCATTCCTTTCCCGGCGAAGGAACTGACTCTATGCGGTCAGCGGCTACGGCATGACCTGGCGTGCTTCGAAGATGTGGAAGGTCAGGCGCATGATTACGGCGTGCAGGGATGGCGCGTCATAGCTTGAGGGATGAAAAAGCCGCTTAGCGGTCGGTTCATCGAGGCCAAAACACGATTGGACCGCTCGCCAGCCGAAAGCTGGTTCGTGATCGTCTGATGGGTTGTGATAGACCGGCCCATGTCGCGTCAGGATCAGATCCTCGAATCGATCGTCGAGGCAGGCATGGCCAATCGCACAAAGCGAGAAGGCTTTATCTGATCCCACCGGAGCTTTGCCTATCCAGCCTTGTCCGCTATCCGATGACTGTTCATTCAAAACAAACGCTGCTGGCTGGCCCAGTGCAGCCCCCATCGCTTGGGTCGCATGCCAAGTGCCGGCAGACACCTCATTCAAAAGTTGAGCAAGGGTTTCGAGTCGATCTAAAAATGCGGAGGTGTGCATGCGGGCAAGGCTTTCTGAACAGGGGCATCGCAAGACTACAGCTGAAAATCAGCGTGTCATCTCGAAATGCCTATTCCGATTTCGGAGCGATCAGATTTGGAAAGAGGAGACCGGTGGGAACCCAGGTGGCTCGTAGACATATTCTTGAGGGTCGACCGGTATCAGGCCATGCTGTGATGCAATATCCAAGGGAGTCATCGGCGCATCGGCGGCGATCGAGCTTGCTATATCTCTCATGCGTTGCTCGTACTCACCAAAGGGAACCTCCCATTGCAGGGCAATAAAACCAAGGTCTGGATCTAACGGCTCCAGCCAATGCAGTGCAAGCGGGTTTGTGGCAAATACGCAGCCAGGTCTGACCTCAATTGTCTCAACCACATTACCTTGACCCAGCTGGCTGTAATGGTGGGCTCCTTGGACAACTACCGAGATGAACATCATTCCTTCGAAGTCTGGATCGTTATGCGGCCATGCTTCGCGACAAGCTACCCAGATCTTTGCTTCACCGAATGGCGCTGGCAATTCCGTCAGTCCCAGGGACAGGGTGCTAACAATGGGGCCATCAGAAGCCCGCAGAACGAGATCCGGGATGTCAAGATTTGCCAACAACTGGGGATCGAGCTGAATTGCCATGATTTCTAGCCGGGGGAGATAGTAAAAGATCGGGGGCCATATGCTCTCACAGCCTAGACCCCCATGAGGTTAGGCCGCAGCCGCTTCGGCATTCAGCAGCACTGACAGATCGCGTTCTGCCCGGGCTGCCTCGTCGCGGGTATCAAAGCTGTAGTCGCCTGGTGCGTTAAGGGCTGATCCCCGGCGAGGGTCGCACACGATACGCCACTTGCCGTCTGGAAAGTGATTGCTGACGCAACCAACAGCTCGATCTCCGCGTTGCACATTGGTCACGTAGAATCCGCAATCTTTCCAACGCGAGAAGCTTGGCTGCCAGTCGTCAGGCGCTGTTGGTGTGGTTTGATTTGCCGTCATTTTAAGCTTTTACCCGAGTAGTGATTTGATGATCATCGATTCCGTTCTGGTGTGGCGGAACCCTTCTGGCCTAAGAGTTGCTCAGCACCACCACGAAGTGATTCCCGCTGAATGGTCCTGGCCCAAACTTGGCCCTGAGCTTGTCGACGATGTGATCCCAGCCGGGCATCTCGCTGTCGCTACCCTCGCCAGTAAGTGAAGGATCTACGTAGACGACCACATCGACGTAATCATCCTCAGTGAGCGGTTTGCCGTGATCGCGAGTAGCTGTTACCGGCGCTGACTCGATGTAGCGTTGAAAGTCTGCTCGATGGAAGAGAGCAGGCACTGTGAGCTTGATGCCGCGAATATCGCTAGCATCAGAGGTAGCTATGATTTTCTGAATGTTGGTCATTTCATTGAGCCTTTTTGGATTGAGTGCTTACCAGTCGTACGCCGGTAGATCGTCTTGCTCGTCGGCATCACGGTCCAGACGCACCCAGTCCCCTTGCCAGCTGCTTTCACCGTTGGAGCAGTGCAAGGCTTTGCCGGCAAGCCATTCCTTCAGATCGATGAGGCACTTGGGGGCCGCATCTTCACCCTCGGCTTTGGAGAGCGTTTGAGTGCAGATGAAGAAACCGCGCTCCCAGGCAGCACAAGTAATCCACGGGTTGTTATTTCCTTCGGCAGTGAGTCGCTCTGCGACCTCTTTCGTAAGGTGAGCGGTGCTGATTGTGGGCAGTTGATGCATTTCCACTGGTAAAGCCTCATGTGTTCTTGATGAGGCTCATTTTCTTGCTAGTCATGGCGTGCCAGAAGCACTACACAGTGCGTCAATGTGCGGATTTGAGCCGTAAGGCTCTGGATGCTGCCAGGGCGGCTTTAGATAGGATTGTTCCATCATTCGGGCGCGGATTAGCCGACAGCGCTAGCTTTGGCTGGCTCAAGCTTCAGGGAGGCCTTGGTCAGTTCTTCGAGGTAGAAAGCATGCAACTCGTCGAATTCAGACTCGTAGCACTCTTCCCGGGTGTCGGCTTCGAAGCTGAGCTTCAGCTGAACCGTCGGGTGAATCTTGGCTCTCGCTCGGTAGATATCAGATGAGAACTCGCCCATGGAATCGAAATAGCGGCCGTTCACCTTAACCACGGAGTGTGCCCATGACACAAAGCTCCGATTCACAACGGTGATCATTTTGCACGGGACTACACCTGAAAGCAGGTCATAGAGCGCTGCGGCAAATACTGAGCAAGTGTCCACCTGGGCATCCTTCCGAGCCCGGCCGAGTTTCGCTGTTTTGATTACCGCTTCAATGTCCAATTCAAAACCTCAGTCGCGTCAGCAATTCAATTTAAACGTGTTTCGGTACGAGCATTAGGCTGACTCAACCTCAGTAACCGGCAGTGCATTGCACTGACTTGCGATTGCGCCGTAGGCCAACAGCATATCCACCATCAGACCATGCCCGCCCATATTCATGTACATGTCGGCCCAGATCTGAATCTGTTCCGCCGGATGGCGAACAAGCGCTCGGTTGTCTAGGGGAGGGTAGTGGTGCCGCAATTTTCGCAGTTTTGATGTGGCCTCATCGAGTCTACGCAGAACAGGGCCATCCAGAGGGTCTTCAAAGGGCACTTGGGCGCGTGAGAGGTTTGCAACACGATGTCGAGCGTCCTGTAGCAGTGCGAGATGCTCAGAGTGTGCCTGTAGCGCGTCAATGCCGCCCTCGAATCGTCCCGCTTGATAGGCCGCGGCCGTTTCGAACGTCCGAGCGTATTCCAATTCCGAACGTAGGCGTTTGATTTCGGATGCGGCGACGGCCAAGTCGTCAGACATTTTGGGTAGGTTCCAGCCATGCTCGTAGAAAGCATGAAGCGTACTCCCGGCCGGATACGGGTTGCTATGGACTGAACCGGCTGCACGGGTGTTTTGTGCCTGGCTGATGATGTCGTCGTAGTGCTTCATTGGTTCTGCTCGGGTTGGAATGGATGGTCAAGATCTACCCCATCCTAGATGTAATCGCCCGTGCCACAACCTCTTTACTTGATGAACCACTCAATGCGTGGGAGGCGAGAGGGCGGTGGTTATACTGAGTCTTTCACAGAGCTAAATGGCGCTCTCTGACTCCCCCAATTGCCAGCTAAGGATGCCAATGCTGATCACGCTGTATGACAAAACTCCTCCAGCCGACTCAATCACCAGGCAGATTCTAGTGATGGTCGAAGACTATCTGACCGACCTGCACATGCTCGCCATCCCGCCGAGCAATCACTATTACGAGTTGTACAAATGGGCTCTTCCGTGTGAGGTGCACGCTTACATCGATCGGATCGGCAAGGACGCGACTGCTCCCGTAGAGCTTTTAGTCGCATTCTCAGGGGCTTCTGAATCTGAAGTGACCGGATTTCTCCTCTACCTTCCTGTGCCTTCACATCCAGGCGCGTGTGGCGTGACTTACATGGCTGTGCAGAAATCTCACCGAGGGACTGGCATCGGGAAAGAGATGCTAAAACAAGCCGTTGGACGATATCCGCACGTTGAACTGACTTGCCCAGTTGCCAAAGTGGGCTTCTACGAAAGGGCGGGCTTTCGGGTCATCGATACCCATAATACCCAAGTGGTGATGAACACCCGTGAGGCCAGCACTCCCGGACTGATGGGTATAGTGGATGTTGCGCCAATTTATGAGTCACCCCAGGCGCAGCGGATTCGCGATCAGCAGTTGCAACGCTGGGGGCGCAAAGAAATACTCAATGCAGAGAAGCAGCTTCAACGCCACGTGGACCAGTTGACGCGGCAGGCTCAAGCCTTTGTGCGGTCCAAGCTGGGCTCGTAGAGCACCTGACCTTACTGGGGTCGCGGCCTAAAGGCGCTGCGCCATCGGGGGACGCTGCGGATCATTCGCAGGTAACGATTTGGTGATGCAGTACCAGAACCTCTTGGGTACCGGGAGGTAATGAGGTATCACAAATCGCTGATCTCAAATGCTGCTTGAGGTAGTCAAGCAGCGCCAGGCTCGTCCTGATCGTGGCCTCCCCGCCGGACATCTCGTAATCGTGCTCGACCAGAACTTTGTGGGCCGAGTCTAGGATTGGGTTCACTCCAATCACGACGTCAATTTGCGTGGCCCATTCGTTGTCGACGGGTACGGCGAGCGGCGGCGGCAGCTGGGAAGTGATGCTTTGGAATCGGCTCAGCACGAAATCTCGGTACTGCATAGTCCTGAAGCAGTAAGCTCGTATACGCCACTGACGCCCATCATGTAGGAACGAAGATGGTGAAATGATCTGAGTTCCAGGGCAATCGAGATCACTTGATGACAAAACATCGCACGTCACTGCTTCGCCTTCCCGTAGCGCCTTGATCAGTGCGATCACCACGGCAGGCGCGGCCGGTCTCATTACGACTGCCGCGCTCCCAATAGGAGGGTTCCAGCCTGCCCAGAGGAACGCTGAGGATCTGGCCTGAAGGTCCGTCAGATACTGCTCCGCGGTTTGCGTCCCGAATAACGGGTGGAACGTAGTGGCAGCTACGTAAGACTTCAGCCTGGGGTCGTAAGTCAGATTCTGTGGACCCATGTCCGCGTACAGTGATAAGTCCAAGGATGCCTGCGGCACCGAAATTCCAAAGTAAGAAGTCAGATCCGCTCGATTCAGTCGACCTTCCCAAAACAAACGGTAGTCGATGAATTCCAGGCGCTTTTGTTGTGCCCACTTTATGGATCGGTCAGCTTCATTTCCAACTTTGGTATTCAATTTATTGCCCGGTAGTGATGTAAGCCTGTGGCAGGCGGTACCCCGCCGACGCTCGCGAGATGGGTGAGCCTACTATAGAGCCTCAGCGCACTGTCGAATTGCTTCGTGCCGCGCTAATTCCTCAGCCGCCCTCGCTGCATCGTCGAGAGCGGGGTACAGCTGATCACTATAGGCCGATGCCGATTTCTCACCGTTTGACCATCCGGCGAAATAACCCGAATGCGCAGGCCCGATCAAAACAATGCCCCAGACCTGATCCTCATCGTCTTGCTCTGGGGTTGAGTAGTAGGGGCCAGAGGCCGCAATACCCTCAACTTCGTTGGACCACAAATGCTCCATTTGCGGGGCGTCGTGGCCGCAGAGCACGAAGGGGACAGTGGTGGGGGTAGACATATGGAAGCTCCGTTCATGATTGATGGCAGAAGTGTGACGCCGATCTATCAGTGCCACCACCCACTGGTGCGCCAGTATCTGAGTCAGGTCCAAAGGTCGGGCCGAAGTCTAAGGTCTACAAGTTCTCCAATTGTCAGTTCCCCATCGAGGTAACGAACAATTGCGGTGGCTGGCTCTGCAGTTAATCCAACGCCACTGAGTTCCTCACGCACTTTTAGCTGCTGAAATGCTTGTGCCCTTGCTCGGCGTTCAGGATCGGAGCCTCTCAGTGCCTGGACGACTGACTCCATCCCAACGGAGTATTCCCCCGGCATACAGCTGGGCTCATTCATCAAAGGAACTATTCACCTTAAAGTCGTCCCAGATCAGAAATTTTACGGCGGTCTCAGAAAGCTTATGCCAGGCGAAAGCGAGCAGAAAGCCGCTGGCCACGTGCAAAAACTCTACTGACGGAATACCAGTTGCTGAAGCGTGACCTGCCAACGTGAGGTATAGAGTCCCTACAGCTGCGCCTAAAAGCAGGCCTGGGAGCCTACTGGAGTTGTTGTATTTCTGACGCATCATCCTCATGCAGCTTGCTGCCACCAGTGAGGGTGCAAGTAGGAAGCACATGAATAGGTACACGGCAGCTTGCCCGTCGAAGATGTAGGCGGTGGCGAACGTGGAGCAGACGAGCAGAACCGAGTATGCGAAAAAGGCTGCGAATGGCCGGGGTTGACCAGTTGAGTTTTGGATGTCTTCGCGTTGCATGGGAATACCGTGATAGTGATCAGGCGACTCCTGAATCGACTTCCGCATTTTAACGCATCGTCGAGGAATTCGAATTCAGAGCTATCACACCAAATTCCGCATGATGGGTGGTGGCACGGTTCTGGATGCCGGAAAATGGCCACCATAGAAGCGAGGCCGAGATCGGCCGCGCAAGACAATCAGAGGTAAAGCATGGCGGGAGAAGCGCGCAAGAAACTGACTAAGGCACAGCAATTTGTTGCCGACATGACCAAGCACCGTGGCTTGGAATTCGTTCGCCTCGGCATGCAGGTCGAGGTCGACGGAGAAATCGGTACCATTGTGAAAATGAACGACAGCGCTAATCTGGACGTTCGCTTCGCCAACCAGCTCACGTATGGAAAGCATACTCATAATTGTCATCCGACCTGGAGGGTGAAGTATTTCGATGAGACGGGAAAATGTATTGCCCACTTCGACGGCGACAACAAGTGCGTGTTCCGTCCTGAACGGCCGTCGGACGCCGCTCAGGGTAAATCTCATGCAGCCTGAAACGGTGATCAAAACCCCGGTCACCCATCCAGAACATGACACGATAGGTCATACATTCAAGGCGTGGGATGGGCACATCTACTGGTGTGACTCTTGGGAGTCAAATCTGGGCTTCTGGATGACCCGCATTGACGCGCCAGCCGATCGCCGTGCGGACTCTCATTCGGAGTATCGTCGTAACGTTTCAGAGCGAACTTGGCCGCACCTACCATCAGCAATACAGCCAGCCGTGGCGGGCTTCACTGGAACAAACCAGCCAATGAAACGCATACCGTTTACCGGGGTTGCTTGCTCACGGCGTCGAATTGTATGTCCAGTTCTTCGCCAGCGCGCCTAACCTAAACACGAACTGGCTGAATCCAACTTTCTCACTCCGCAAAGAATGAGAGCGTGGCGCCGACCTCTACAATGCATCCTCCAAACCCAGGCTCGGATTCGAAAATGGATTCACACCCTCAAGCGCCAGCGGATCTCCTGCGAATCGCTACTCACACCCGAGAGTTATTCGAGCACATGTTATTGAGTTCGCTTGGGCATCAAAGAACGCTCGGATCCTGCCTGTATGCGTCGGTCCTGTGCAGTGTCGTGATAAACAAGTTCACCGATGCTGTAGCTACGGTCAGAGGGGGCGATGGTGATACCGACGGCGGCCTGTTTATTGATGTCTTGAGGGAGGGCAAGGGGCACTATTGGGTTGAAGCCCAGGCCGGTGACCTTGCTTTTGTCGTTGACATTACCGCTGACCAATTTGGGCTGGCAAAGGTCATCGTTGCACCCTTGAATGATTTGCCTGCGAGGTACGTTCCTGGAAATCAGGACGCTGTCGATAGTGCAGCTGCAGACCTACGTCGTGAGATCGAGGCTGAAGAGGGAAACGCCGGCTGAAGAGCCCGGGGTGTTGGCACGTCGTTAGCGCCGTTAAGCTGGTTTCCTTACTGATGACCAATCCAAGAATGGAGAGAATTTTGAAGAAGTCAGAAATCGCAGTCGGCCGGTTCTACACCGATAACAAAGGCGGTCTTCGCGAAGTCATCGCTGAAGGCCCGCAGTTCAAGCTCTACGAAGAAGTCACCGATCAAGACTGCCTTCGGTATAAAGCTCACGCCTGGAAAGGTCCGCTCTCCGCGAGCGCCGAAAATGGTGAGTCGAACAATACTCGCGTCTCCTTCGCTGCATGGGCAAAGAGTGAGGTGCCAGCAAGCGAAGTGGCGGCCTGGCTGTTGAACAACCGCGCAGAATTGATCGCGCGTAAGCTCACCGAGCCTCAACGCAAGTTCCTTTCAAGCTTTGACGACGATCTGGACCTGACAAGCCGCATCTCAGCGCACAGGGACGAGTTCCGGCTTGCGAAGGCCTGCTTCGACAAAGGGCTGATTGCCGAGATGCCAGATCGGCTGGTTGCACGAGACAATGATTTCGAGTTGGTTTTTACCGAGCTCGGGCTTGCCGTCTTGGCAAAAGTCCTTTCTGATCCTCAGGCCTGAGATAAACCGGTGCAGGCCACACGGGTCTGTTCAATCCCTAAGGATGGAAACTATGCGAAGTAAATGGGCAGTTCTCCCCATGGCGATGTTGGCATGTGGTGTCGCCGTAGCCGCCGACCAGGTCAACTGCCAGCAGGTCGGTCAGAAGATCGTTGTAACGGCGACTGACAACGGCACCACCTACGCGGTGAATGGCAGCGCCCGTGAGATTGCAGCTTCCAAGGGCTGGCAAGATGGAAAAGAGCACTTCGAGCCGGGCGAGTTGATGTCCATGTTGCAGCGTGGCGTGTCATCTTGCTCAGCGAATGGATCAGCTTCAGTCGAACCGCCCAAGACTGCAGCTAGAGCTGAGTCGCCAGCAAGCCAGGCTCATGCGCCTGCCCAGGTCGCGGGGAGCCTGTCCAAAACTCAAATGACCGCTGAGGGGTTCGTAAGGGCTGCAAGCTCTGGGGATCTCGACACGATAAAGCAGTATGTGGCATCCGGTTTCAACGTGAACACGCTGGGCGGCGGAGTTCCGAGCTTAGGAATCAAGGGTAGCCCGGCGATTCAGTCAGCTGCGGCCGCCAAGAAGTGCGAGGTCGTTGATTATCTCCTCAGCGTTGGTGCGCAGGCGGATCGGAAGGACGTGAAGTATGGCTTTACTCCGATCGGCAGCGCTGCTCAGGCCGGAGCAGCTGATTGCGTGCGATCTCTGATAGCAAAAGGGGCGCGGGTAGACGTACCAGATGAGCAGGGTGGTGACACGCCCCTCATCAAAGCCGCATATGGAGGTTACCTGGAGGTCACGAAACTGCTCGTGGAAGGTGGTGCGAGTCTGAAGGTCAAGAATAAGGACGGTGACACCCCATACCGTGCAGCTCTGACCATGGGAAACAACCAGGTCGCTCAGTATCTAAAGTCCAAAGGCGGAAATTAACCGGGTACAGCCGGCGGCAGCAAAATAATTGGAGGAACTATGACCAACCCAACCCTGATACCTTTCTTGTCTCTCATCGAGAAAGCGCTCTCAAGCCGAAGAACGTCGAAAGATGCTATGCGCTGGGATTCAGAGCACAAAGCGCCGCGGTACGTTGTGGCATTGTGCGAGGAGCTGTGGAGGATGTTGCAGCTTGCGGGCGCGGCTACCACGCTCGGTGAGGTCGTACGGCTGGAGCGAACCTGCACTGGCGCGGATTACGTCGCCAAGCTGGCTTTGAGATGCCAGCGCTTGAGTCTGACTGCAGCAGCATAACGATGACGGCGACTCCTGCTCTGAGCTGGTGGTCGCCGTCGTTATGGAGGTCTTGGGAGCATCAATAGTGTGGAGTTAACTCTCACCTTGGCTGGGCAATTTGCTTTCGTAATCTTCAATCCACTTTTCCAATGCAGTAGCCAAGGACTGAATCCTTTCGCCAGCGCTTAGCGGTTCGAATACGGGGTTTGCTAGCCAGGCTTCGAGCTTATCGCTCAACTCATCAAGCTGCTCCTCGCCGCCCCAGTCACAGTCCTGATACCGCTGACGTGTGATGCAATACCACCAAACCTCATCGTCCGGCCTGGACGCTTCATAGTGCTCGAGGAAAACAGTCTCTAGCTGACCTCGGAGAGAGACCACGCAAATCTCCGCGTGGTCACCTACCCGCGCAGCCAGGCCGGCGGGCTGCTCAGCCAAAAGCTCGCCAATCCGAAAGGCAAGTGACTGCATGCGATTCAGGTGCGCGTTGTACTCGTGAAAGATTTCATCAGGTTGACCTGGACGGAAAACGCCGGTCGTTGTGAGTGACTTGTTGAGTTTCATTGCTGCCTCGGGAGATGTGATCTTGATGGACACAGCTTGAGGGAGGAGTCCTTGTGCCTGAACCCCTTCAGAGCCAGCTCAACAGCTTCATTCGACCGAGGTTTCTCGCAGTTTGGCCAGCACGTCTTGGTAATTGGTATGAAGCTCTGGCCAATCCGCTCTGGGCTTTAATGCTTCAGGTGGGATACGACCACGGCTGACTGCAAAGCGGATTCGTGGATGGGCGTGGCCAACGGTAGCGAGCCAGCCTGCACAAGGAAATTCGTCGTCCTCACGACTTTGGTGGCACGCGAAGACCTTCGCATTGAACTCAGGTCCCATGCCATCTTCATCCGGGCTGCACGCACTTAAACGCTCAGCGCGCGCCAGCTCGAAGTTCGGAATGTCTTGCGCGGTCTGATTGACCCTCCATGGGCAGCTGGCACAGGGTTTTCGCAGGGTTGTCATTGCGCATGAGTCGGACATGGATTTTGGGGCCTGGTGTTCGGATTTGATCAGAGATGAGTATCTCAGATGTGGGGCTAAGCCCCAATCTGAGCGATGGAAAGAGGATTAGCCAGCGGCTGAGGACGGCTCACTGGCATGGCGCGCCAGAATGGCCTTTGCATCTTGAGCGATCTGTTCAACGTTCCGAGTCCGGCGGCAGTGCTCGAACGTCTCTTCGTCCAGCTGTTCGAGCAATTCGAGCGTCGATCCTTCCAGTGGAACGCTGATAGTGATGCGGTCGGAGACCGTGATCATGCCGTCCACATGGTACTCAGGTTCTTCGGATGAAATTACGGGCACTCCCAGTGCCTTAAGTCTTTGAGCCAGCAACGCAGCGTTCATGATTGAGCTCCTAGCCCGCAACTGCCCGGCGGATCCGGGCAGAGAAGTTGGTTGATTAATTGTTCGCGACGCGCGGCAGGCGCTCGCCGTTTGCGGAGCGGTGTGCGTTACGCAGGTTGGCCAACGCTTCGAACAGACCCTGAAGATCGCCGCCCAGTTTCAACTCCAGTGTTACTTCATCAGGAGTTGCGCCCATGAACGGCAGTGCCTTTTCCAGGGCATCTGCGAGGGTGATAAGGGCCGGGACCGAAGCATCCAGATCCTTTCGGCTGTAGAGCGCGGAGGGTGCGGACGTGGACTTGTCAGTGATCTTGTTGCTACCGTTCGCACGAGCTTTGGCCAGCTCGTCTTGCATGTGAACAACCGTGTCACGGCCCGCCTTCGCACACTTGGAGTTCTCGGCTACTGCTTTGGAGATCGAAACGTTCCCAGCAACTACCATCTCCTTGACCTCCGTAGGGACGCGATCAAAGGCCAGCATAGTGCGAACGCGCTTTTCGCTCACACGCACCTGAGTCGCAACCTGAGAGACGCTCAGGCCAAAGTCTTCCTGCAATCGGCGATAACCCTTGGCGGTCTCAATCGGTTTCATCGTCGTTTGGTTGTTGGAGACCAGTTGGCGAGTGAGAACGTTAAGGGGATCACCGTCGACTTCATTGACCCAGATCTGCTTGATCTTTGATCCCTCGGATATCGCAAGCATCAGACCAGCGTAGCGGGTGAGACCGATCACCACACGCAGCTTGCCGTTTTCTGGCACTACACCCAAAGGATCAACATGTGCGCCAGCCTTGTATGAATCCGCAAAGCCACGGATTGCATCTTGATCCAACTCGTCGCGCAGCCCATCGGCCATGTCGCAGACCAGCAGCGCGACAGGGAGGGCGAAGGCGTTATTGCGTTTCGGGGCGAAGTCCAGGCCGAGCTGTTGAGACTTAACCAGCGACTGGGTTACATCGTGGAATTTGCGCAGGGTTGAGCATGCTTCCAGAGCAGTTACAGCTTCAACTGTCATCAGGTTCGAGGCGATAGTGGCGGCGGTCATGTGTGTTGCTCCAGTTAGTTGATGAACACAGTTTCAAGCCACCCGGGGTGTGTCACCACCACCTCAATTACATTCTTTTTGATGTTTCTTGTGGTCAAGATCAGCCTCTGGGAGGTGTTGAGTTGGCTGAAGACTTGCGATGGGTTGAATCCCTATCCTGGGAATCAGGTGGAGCTAATGACCCGGCTGGGCCGACCAGCTCCACCTGAACAGTCAGGCTTTGTATTGACGTTCTGCGGCTGCGGTCGAGCGATTCTGAATAGTGGGTGTGTAGTTAGCTTGGGGTAATGGCGGCGAGTGCGTTACGCCCCCGCCATGCAGGCAATTAGGCCGGGTCGTCCTCACGTACCACGATCCATACCCCGTCCATTATTTCTTCAACCGCGCCGTGAAAGGTGTTGGTCACCTGAACCCACTCGACCTGTGATGGATGGTCGGACAACAGCTTTTCAGCCCAAGCCTTCGCCTGACATAGAGCCCAAAATCCACCTTGGTAGTCACGATATCCACCCTGGGGTTTGCCCTTAAACCCAGCGAACACTGCGAAGTTAGCGCGTGGTTCCCCGGCCGACGGGACAAACGGGGTGATGATGGTCTTTTCTTCTGACATGGGTTGAGCTCCTCGTGGAATTGATGTGTCCCATACTGAGAGTGAACAGCCTGTGTCAGAAGCTTTGTCCTTTGATAAGGCAGCATCACTGAAGTGCTGGCAGCTCATTGGTTTTGCTGGCATGAAATCCAGTCCTGACTGAGGAATCGACATGACGTTTGAAGAGGCAACTGAGGCCGTGCAAGAGGATCCGGACCTCTGTCTGGTTGGCATTCTTTTCGACCTAGACGGGTGCTTGTCCGTTTATTTCATGGATGAAGGGCCGGCTGGGCTGGTCAATATCCATTTCCAAAAGGCCAAAATCTTTGGTGCCCAGATTGGGGAAGGAAACTTCACAGTAGCCTCCGTGCCGGGAAGTGCCCTGTTGCTCGAGTACGTTGACCGTGCGGAGGTCTTCGGACAGTTTGGCCTGACGGAATATGCACTCAATGCATTCTTTCCCGAGTTACCTGACCCTGCTTCCACCGGCCACGCTGAGTTCCTAGATTTGGCCCTAACAGCAGCCTATGGCAGCGATTTCATCACCGTAGGGCCACAACCCGCTGAACAGTCTCTTCATTGACGATACCAACCAGATATCAGTCCCTGTATTTTCGAGAGGGCGTTTTGGCGTGCGAGTCGAGCAGCGAGGCCTTAGCATGGATCTCTGATGCCCTTTGAGGGCTTGGTAACCGTGATGAAGCTGAGGAAGTTCAGATGAGCAACAACGCCGAGAGCCTCTGGGGGCAGGCTATCGCTTCAAGGCGGGTCTGCCTGTACTTGGTACTAGCCACCCTGGTCGCAACGGTCGCAGGAGCCTTCGAGGCTGGCTTTACCCTAAGCGTGATATCAACGCTGCTCTTGATCGTCGTCACTCTCATGCCTTGGCAGTTCAAAATCCACGGGGACACCCCGTTGGAGTTGGCCATCATGTCCGACATATTCAAGCCCATTCTCATTGCCTTGACCGTGGTGGTCGCCTTGAACGCGATCGGGAGTGAGAGTGAGACATGGAATGCTTCATCAGGCGTTTTGCTCGTGAGCTGCGCCCTGCTGCCGCTACGCCGCAAATTGAAGGCGATGTGACCCTAAAAATCCCCAAATTTGGATCCGCTGAATTTGAACACCCTGTTATGGGGTGCACGTCCTGATAAGCGTCGGTAGGATCCGGTCTCGTTATCACATGGGCTTAGGATCTGCCTTGAGCTTGTCCGCAGGGTAAAGCCTCATGAAGTCCATGCTCTGGTCCGCGCTCGCGCGAAGCCAGTCGCCAATGAGCCCGTTGGGCAGTACCACTACGCTGCGTTTTTCATCTGCTGGCTTGTGATAGTTCTTCATGAGCAGATGCTCATCGGCATTGACGGTGAGCATGCTGAAGCTGAGAAGGCGTTCTCCCTGAGGGGTGTGCCATTCATCCCATAAGCCGGCGATCGCCATAACACCATCATCGATTCGGGTGATCCTGGTCGGTACGGCTTTGCCGGTACGCCAGTCGGGCTCATAGATGGCTGCAGCGGGGATGATGCAATGCCGACCTTTCTTCCAGGCATCCCGGAAGGAAGGCTTGGCGCTAACGGTTTCAGTGCGAGCGTTGTATGTATGGCGGCCCAAGTTTCTGTCTTTTGCCCAGAATGGCAGGAGACCGAACTGGCCTGTGAGTGCTTCAAGCTCTGGTTCAGAGTCGTCCGTTGATTCTTCACTGCGAAGACGGATGAATGCTCCAAGGTAGGTTGGCCAAAGGTCGTGCTGATAGGGGGTTGCTGGTGCTACACCGAAGCCGGCCTTGAGGCGCTCTTCGGTTGGTGCCTCGTAATGTGAACACATGGCTTGCCTCCCGTGGGTGAGTCATAGCATAGACCGCGATCGATGGGATCTGTCTCATCACGAGGTATGGGCCATACAGGGATCGGCCAAGTGATTACCGGCTTGAGGAAATAATCCCCGCCGGGTGCATAGAGCGTACTGCTGCCATTCGTCGAAACGGTGTGACCCACCAAGTACTGATACGGTCAAGCAAGTGCAGAACCGATTGTTGTAAGGAGTACATCCATGACTGCACCTCTGAACATCCTTGCCGCCGCTTTGGACAAGGTCCAGCTCGATCCGGCTGGAAGCTTGCTACCGTCCCGCGCTCAGGCAGAGCAAGCTGCCTTGCTCGTGATAGCTCACTCAGAAGGTGCCGCCGAGGAGCCAGAGCAGTACTCAACAAGCGCCTTGCTGCCGTATCTGAAGGAAGTGGAGCGCGCCAAAGATGGTCTACGGCGAGCCCTGGCAGACATGGATGAGGACGTCACGCCATTCGAGCGGTCAGCGCTTCAGGAGAACTTTGAGCGCGCACAAGACGTTTATTATCAGGCGACTGCGAGCGTTGCTGAGCTGGTTAAGCGAATGGTCTTACCCTCATCGATCCGCCAGCAGGAGACTGATGATGTTTGGGAAAGTGGGTACACCTGATGTACGACCTTCAAGTATCAGCACTAATACAAAAAAACCGCGCCATTGAGCGCGGTTTCTCTCAGCACTGATCAGAATCAGTCGTCCGCTATGCCAGCACTATCGCTGTGGTTTCCGATGTGCTCGTTCCCCTCACGAACCAAGTGGCTTTCGAGGTCGTCGGTGTCGAGGTTTCCGACCTCGTCTGGGGTAAAGACCACGATGGCATATCCTTCATCGCGGAGTCGTTGAATCACGTGCTGCTGGGAAGGGGTCATGTAGCTGCTCCGATAGCGGTTTAGGTGGCCCCATAATGAAATGTGGTGGGGTGTGCCCCAACCGGGCACTGGCACCATCTGTAGACCCCTCCTACAGAAGTTTTCGCATGCGGAAACATTTTACGAACGCTGGCGCTGTGACCGGCTATCCCGGGATATGTCTAGTGCACGCCCCGTGCACCCGTCACTGGTTCGGAGAGGGGGCTTCGGTACCCGGATGTAATGCCACTCTGCAAACCGGACAGTCGCTTGCGTTGGGAAGGGAGTCCAAGTTGCTGACGTGATAGATCTCAATTGGTGGGGCGTTGCGAATGAATATCTCGCCTGCACGCAGCCTCTGCAGATCACCGATCATGCCCGCCGGTGTTTCGATTTGTTTGGTCATGACTGTCCCTTGGATAGGCCCGGTTTTGAATCTCAGACTCAGTTCACCCGCGATCCGCGCGTTCCTGGGCTGCAACAATGATGGCGGACTCGTAGAGGTAGGTGGCCAGTCGGGTAAACAGCCAACTGCCAATGCTGCAGATAATCATGGCGCTGAATGGAAGCCATGCCCCGGGCCCGAACCAGCGTGAAAGGATCGAACTGATTTCGAGGGAGTTCAGCCCCCAGGTCACGAAAGCTACCAGAGCACAAATGGAACTGACGCCAGACAGGAGAAAGAAAATCCCTGCGGACAATCGGCCGACATAGCTTGGAATCATTATTTCCTCAGTGTGTTCATATGGAGAGAACAATCCGGGGTGGACTGATTTAGGTGGCGCGACCATTGTGCCCATCGATTTGTCCTGCTGGAAGTCAAAAAGGCTGCACGAAATTATTACCGCAACAAGGAGGCCCAACTGGGACAGACTGAGCCAGGAAATGGAGGCAGGCTTTTGGCTTGGCAAATGCTGGCGGGGCGTTAACCTGCAGGGAAACAGAGTCCGCCAGACATTGGGAGTTTATTGAAATGAGGTTTTGGACTACCGCTGAAGAAAAGCTGCTCAGAGAGCGATACGCTGACACGCCTATGAGTGAACTGATTGCAGCTCTGAACCGGTCTTTTGGTTCGATCGTTGGCAAGGCAAGCGATCTGGGTCTGCAACGGAGCGATGCGTTCAGAGCTGGTGAGCACGGCGGCCGGGTGCGAAAAGGAACAACCCTAGGAGTGAAAACTCAATTTAAGAAAGGAAACGGCGGTCATGCGCTGAAGCTCAAAAAAAAAGCTAGGCAGCCAGTGGGCGACTAAACCTTCCCAGCCCGCCCACAGTGCGTTCAACCAAACAATCAATCGAGCGGCGTCTTCTTAAACACCGTCGGTACTGGTTTTAAACATCGGCTGCAGACGTTTTTCCATTCTTGCAGTGAGATCGTTTTGCCTGCCCACGCATCGTTGCGGTTCTCGAACATCCAAATCGCTAGCGCATCTGCGGTTTCAAATGCGGGGCTGATTGGAGTTCCCTCGGTGGTGAGCTCATACATCATGTAGTGGGTGCGTTCAGCATCGTCCCAGAGCGGCATGAAATGAGCTGGGTCAGGACGGGGCCCCTCGTATTCTTCGAAGCTGAGCCCCCGGTCCTTCTCCTCAACATCCGGATACACCCCTTGCTTCCACGCTTCAGCGTCAGCGTCCCACCGGGCCGCTCGCTCGGAGTAAGTAGCGCCATCAAAGAGTGGATCGTAACGAACAGAGCCGTCTGGGTAGTGTCCGTCCGATGGATGCTCCCAGTTTCCTGGGACCATTCTTACTTCGCGGGTCATGGCAATTCTCCAGTTTGCGATTCGTGGGCATTTTGCATCCATCCCTAGCCCTGGGATGGATATCATAAACGTTCAGGTTCGGGAGGGATTCGACTGCTGACACAACAGGTTGGCCAACATCGCCTCTTCTTCTGTCGTTGACTTAGCGTGCTCCCGACGCCAAGAAATCTTCATCTCGTACAGGGCGATTTTGCCGCTTAGGGTGCTCTGGTAGTAATCGCCGGAATCATCTGATGCGACATTTTCCAGATACCCTTTCTCAACCAATTCCTCGACCAGGCCATCAAGGTCTGTGAAGTTGATGGCTTCCTTCGGGGAGACGTGCAGCCCCTTAGGCTCTGTGGCGATCCAGAGAACTTTCTCAGCGTTGTAGAGCTTCTTCATGCTCGTCCGTTCTCTTTCGGCGTTTGGGCTGCTTGATGCTTGCCAGCCCCGGTGATCTGGGCAACCCCGTTCCCGATGATCTCGAACAGCCCTAACCGGAAACCCTCGGCGACCGCATCGGCGGTGCGCGACGGAACGGGGTATTCGATCATTCCCGAACTTGTGCGGGCGGCATTGGCCAGCGTTTCAGCAAGATTTGGAACAGAGGGAATTTCGTCGTCGATATCGCCCTCGAACTCAATCTCCGACAGCAGCACTCGCCCTACAATGTCCCCTGCATGGTCATGCAGGGTCAAAATATTCTCGCAGAGTTGAATCTGAGTGCCGTCAGGCAGGCCCAACTCCCAGATCCCCGGGGTTCGATGGGTGAACCCATAATGAGAGGGCTCTACGCCGAATCGCCCACACTCCGAAATGGTAGGGTCTTTGATTTCATCACCCTCGAATTCGAAACAGATATCGCCAGCGTTGAAGGATTTCACTGTCTTGCAGTTAACCTCAACCATGTCTGGGATGTTGACAGTGGCGGCGCTGACTTCGGAAGACGCATGGTCAGTCCAGCAGCCCCTCGACTGGTCCCAACGTGCTTCATTCAGCGCGACGGAATTCCCGAGGTCAATCATGCCCCCGGACATCAGGGCAAGTGTGAGTTGGCCACCACGGATCAGCACCACTGCAAACGATGAATAGGACAGAGCTTGCCCCGGATTGGCGTGGAGCGCTGAGGTGTAAGCCTCAGAGATACTTTTGAATGTCAGTGCGCTGGGTGTGAGCATTTCAATATATCCGCGATTAATTAAGGGTCATCTTCATACGCCGGCGGGCGTGGCAGAACCAGAACTGCGGTTTTTTTAGCTGGGTCCGTAAGAGCCGCTACCACCCCGCCGGAATGCTGGCTTATTTCCCAGCGGGGGAGATGAAAGGACACCCGAGACGCGGTTTAGCTAATCCCGGAAAATGGTGTCGTCATCGGAAGGGTGACATTTGATCTGCGACGTCTGGGTGATGGCCGAGTCAACAGCTACGCGCTGCTGGTGACCTGTGTATGACATGCTGAACAGCACCATAAACGCCAACAGCGAGCACCTGGTGATGAGTGCACCTTGGGTGAGATCACTCATCGAAACGCCAAGCGATAGAGCATCTTCAAAGTCAGCACCTGAGGTGATCAGCGACACCAGTGCCCAGCTCACCAGCAGCACTCCTAACAGTGGGAGTACAACCTTGGCACCGTTCCAAAGGTCCAGGACCAGGCGAAACAACGTTTCCATGGCCGTGCCCCTACCAGAATGCGTCCAGGGATACGCCGCGCCCGCTGCTGAGCAATTCCACATTAGCCTTGCCAAAAGCTCTGTAACGATCGATATGGGCTTCGCAGAAGGCTTCCAACTCCTCAGGAGGGAGTGGAGGCGAATAGACGAACGAAACTCCGTCGTGCTCTTCTGTGAACTGCTCAGTTCCGTTCTCGTACATCGTCCGGGGCAGGCCGCCAAGCAATAACTCTACTTCGTCAGCGAACGGGCTGTTTTCAAGGTTCTCGGGGTCGAAATAAATCGTTCCACCGTTCTTCAGAGCGGTTGAGAGGAGTTTGTTTGTAATGGTCATGCGGCTGTTCCCTTACCGGGCGCGGATGCTATTCACGCCCTTCAAAAGCGGATGCTGGATAATCTTGAGAGGGTGGCCGGGCTAATCGCAGTCCGGCCGATCGCGGGATCAAGGAAGAGTTGAGCTGCTACGCACGGTCTTCAATTCTGCGCGTTGAGCTTCGAGAGTTGCGTTGATTTCGTCGGCGTGAGCAAGAACCCATGGGGCTTTGAAGAATTGCAGCCCAGGAATCGCGGAGGGGATAGAAGACCGAAGGTTGGGTTTGATCCCTGCCCGGACCTCTTGATACCACGGCGCAAAGCGTCCTTCGCCGGCAGAAGATTTGTCATCAGAATAGATCGACTGGAAGCCCTCACTGGGAGCGTTCAGCATCTCTCTGCATTCCTTGGATTGGTAGCTATAACAGCCGATCCGAGCATCGCCCTGCCATGCGCCCAAACGAAACGAGCTGCTTGGAAAGGAGGCGACCAACAGGCTAGCTGCGAGTAGAGCTGAGATCAGCGCCATGCCGAAGCGTTGGGTAATCAATATCGAGAAAACGCAGTACAGCGCGAAGATCGAACTGAACACTCGCATCATGAACAGAAAGCCGGCCGGCGAAATCCCCAGCCATGAACTGTTGTCCAGGTCGTACTGGGTCACAGGGATGATGATGTTGAAGCTCAGAATGCAGCTACTGACCAAGCAGGCTAGGAGGTAAAGGGAGATCGCCAGAACCAGCAAGAATGCGATTGCATTGCTGATCTTTGAAGCCGGGGCATCGGGCTGTTGATCGAGATCGAGGGTGGGTTTAGCAGCAGAGTCCATTGGGCGCTCTCAAGAGTTGAATGACTCTGCGAGGCTAACCGTAAACGTTAAGGCTGGCATCCCAAAACAGGGGATCGAAATTCACTGACGCGTAACCGATGCGATTAAGTCGGTATGAGTCAGTAGGCTTTCACCCTGCGTCGGAATAGAAACAGGGCGGACACTGAACAGGCCAGACCAAGGGAAATAGCAGAGCCAGCCCAGGCTGCCTCAGGAAGACCCCACAGTCCGATCTGACAGCTTTCGGCATGCCTGAGGGTATACGCGCCGTGAGCGATAGCCATCAATCCCACTAACGTCGGAAGGGCAACGGATACTGTCTTGAGTGTCCAACCCATCAACTAGGCACCTTTTTCGCAGCATTGAGCCCGTTGGGCCGGCAGTAGCGAAGAATTTCAACCGGATTACGCATGGCGCCATCACTGAGCGGGAGCAGCGCGAGTATCCCAAGCCCCAAGTGGCCCGCATCCATAAGCGCGTAGAAGACGGACATCACCACAACAATCCAGAAGATTGCTGAAATCGCTACTAGGACGCACACGGTGAGGTTGGAGAACGACTGAGCCGTTTCTTGGCGAATTGCTTTGATCAGTGACATGGGGCATGCGCTTTGAGTCGAGGTTGGAGGCCAGTATAACCCAGCGACCGATTGAGGTAACAAACCCGCCCTCTGTGCTCGAGGGCGGGGAAGGGGCTCATTTCGATGGTGCAGGTCCGTTCTTGCCGGGCACGTCGCCCAGAGGCCAGCCGGCCACCTGATCGTAGTCTTCGTCCATCAGACCAATGACTGCCTCTGGCCACGTTTCGGCAGTGGCAGGCGTTTCTCCATCTTCATTGTCACAGATGATCAGGGTGTGGCCGTCAGCTTTGTACAAATGCCATGCCTTACCAGTACCCCCCGTGCCGTCGAGCCGGAACCCGTAGTAGGTTGGCTCGCATGGGGTCACACCGTCAGGAAGGAAGAATGGGTTGCGAATCTCGAACCCTTCATGGATGAATGCCAGCAGGTCTGGCCGGTAGATGGTGGGCATGCCCTCGCTATCGACTTCGGCGTGTTGATCTGCCTGATTAGATACCGCTGTGTCTTGAGGCTGGGCTAGATGGTTTTTGTCGTCGCTCATGATATTGATTCCGCTGAGTGGTGTTGATGAGGGCTATCTTCTTCCTGATCGGGGTGTGCCAGAAGCGGTGGCAGTTACGATGCCCCTGATTGAGGTCTCTCAGGCAGCGCGGTGGTTGAGGTGAATGCTTCGGGCGTAGCTGCCATCGATTGATTTCTCAACACCGGCAACGAAGTTGGCCACAGCGGTGTTGAGTTCCCCATCGGACATCTCTGCAGACACGCGCAACATATCGGCGCTGAGGATGTTCCTGCCTTCACTTTGGTAGTTGCCAACCATCATCAGCGTCGACGACCAGGGTTCCAACGACAAACTGGCAGTTTTCTCTCCGACGGCTGTTTCGTACTCCTTGCGAGCGATGAGGCAGCAAGTCTCCATGTCGCGCGCTGTGCCTAGCGTCCAGCCGGCGTTGGCCAGAGCTTCAGCTATGCGGGCTTTGGTGGTGATGTAATCGGCGGTGAAGGTAGTCATTGGCATTCCTGCTGAATTGGCTGTTTCAATGGGGTCATCATCACGCCGAAGCTGCAGTGCCAGAACCCCCAGCCACTACTTCGGCGTGATCAGCCGAAGGGATGATTTGGCTCTGCATCTCCCAGCTTTGACTGAATCCATGATCTATCAGGTGCTCAATTCGAACGGGGCCGGGAGTGTCATGCCAGTTCGCTGTCCGAAGCCAGGAAAGGAACTCCTCGGCTGTTTGCCCTGACTTACCGAACAGTTCTGCGAGCCCGCCTTCAAACTCGACATGAGTGAAGTCTCCGTGCTCTTCATCGTGCAGTACTCCCTCAACGACCTGCTCCCGGATCACACGCTTGACGTGGTTGCCGTGGTAGCTCAAGGCTGCAGTCTCCCGCCAGCCTGGCTCAAGTAAAAGCGCGCGAGTCATATTGGTCGAAAGCGAGAAGTAATCTGGACCACCTACGCTCGCTTCTGAGACGAACTCCCAATAGACCGCCCCCAGAACAGGGTGGGTCGCCGTAACCACGACGCCAGCACGGGAGCGGACCTCGTTATTGGTGCTGCAGAGTGTGACGGGCATGGCCGGCTCCGAATCAGGATGATGGAGACGACATCGTCTAGTAATTCGTGAGGTGCCAGAAGCGTCACTCATGGCATTTCCGCTGCCACGGATGCGACCCGGCTCGGTTCCGATACCGAGTCCGGGATTGTGGTTACTCCGATTACCCAGGTGGGAGTTAAACGAGACTTACTGCCCAACTCGGAATGCCAACCGTCCGTGTCAATCCGTGATCCTCTGGAGCGTCAAAAATCTCGCCGTTGGCATTCACGAGAGAGTCCTCCAGATCCTCCATTTCGCAACGCTCGGCTTCTTTGAAGCTTGAGTTCATCGATTTGATGCGCTGGACCTGCGCGAACACCAGTTTTCGGGTGTCTGCATTCACGACGATGCGGGTCATGCGATCGTGCTGTTCGCCCTCGAAGATGTGCCCCCATGGGCCGCTAATGTAGTTGGTCATCCTGGTTTTCCTCGATCAGTCGTTCAATTTATGCCTCGAACCGCCAGCATCCACTTAGCTGAGGTCCTTCGGCTTATTTGCCGTTATTGATGATGTGGAACAGTTCGGGGCCGAAGTCTGCAAGCACGTTATGCTCGATCAGGTGGCTGCGGAGTTTGTCGAGGAGAACGCGCCGGGACTCAAGTTTCTCGGCTAACGTGACGAGGCCGCTGGCTGCGGCTTCGACTAGGGCTTTGTTTCCGATGCTTGCGCCTGACCAGTCGGCTGCCTTGAGTGCGTTCGCAAGTGCCGGGATTTCATTGTGAGGCATGGGGTAATCCTTCTAATCGAGTTTGAGCGATCAATCGCCCGAAAATAGCTGTGTTAAAGCTGGAATGGGCGCGATACAGCTTCCATCTGCAATTGAGGTACAACGTATGTCGCCGAAATATCCAGCGGGCGGGCGAGAGTGACTTCATCGCGCCAAGCGGCAGTCTCCAGCCATTGGGCGAAAGCCTCGACGTCCTGCCCGCTTTTGTGCTGCAGCAGATCTAACATGCCGTACAGATGAGTGGTGGTAGCCCAGGAACCGTCCAGGGTCTCATCCAGGTCGTGGAACTGCTCGAATTGCGAGTCATCAGCCATCACTTTGGCCATGTGATCACGGTACTGCCAGCCCATGATGCCTTCCCGCCAACCCTTGCGCAGACGCAGAGCGTCCTCAATGCGATTCGTGATGGTGTAGCTGGTAGGGGCGTTGTGGTCGGAGCCATCGTTGATCGCCCAGTACAATGCTCCGAGCGATGGGTGTTTGGCGGAAACGACGACTACTTCTTGGACGCATTCTGCTACGACGGTAACTGTTGGGCGAGAGGTGGTCATTGATACGGCTCCTGCAAAAAGTGATAGCCCATGTTCATGGGGATCACCGTGTGGCAGAAGCCGTCCGCCCAGAAAGTACTGCCATAATTGTGCAGACTTTGGATAGGAATTCGATTGGGGACTTTACCCTTAAGCGCCGGTGGCTGGGGCTGGCAGCATCGGTGCGTTGAAGTACTGATTAACGGCGGTATAGCCAGCATCCCGAAAACACTGCCACCACGCATCTACATGTGCCTGGGTGTTCGAAGATTGGACCGTTGATTCTTTCATCCCGCTGCGCAAATCAATGGCCAACAACGCGCACGCCTTAAAGGCGGCGTCTGCGTCGAGGTCGTTTCGGGACAGAACCTCGAGCGCGGTCTCGTGCCGTGATCGAATGTAATGGAACGCACCGGCGGCGAGGTCACCGGCCTTGTACTCTCTGCCCGCCGCGCAGAGATTCGCATCCAAAATAGGCATGACGGTGGTAAGGCTTTGTTTTAGCGAATCGATATTCATGATCTGCTCCCGACTATCTTTTCCGGTTATCTGATGTGTTTGAGCAATTCGTAATTGCTCTAATGTTTGGGGTCGCTAGCTGCGATTCGCGAGACTGGTCTCAACCGCCAGTTTCTCGGCCTTTGCGTGAGCCAGCTCAGCGTTAGACGTGTATGGGGAAGGGTGCCCGGGGTGAACTTCACCAACGCGCGTTCCAGTCTCGAGATAGCTGCAGATGCCTGCTTGGCCTTTGATCGAATAGCATCTCGTTGACTTGGCTTCATGGGTACTTTCCTCGAATCGTCGCTTTTCGATCACGGGTGGCAGAGCACGAGTACATTCCCGGCCAACGTCAGAAAGGCGCTGCCATCGGTGAGTGCTTCAGTTTTATGCTGGCGCATATAGTTTTGCAGCCGTCGCTCCTCGATCTCATTCATTTCCGTACCAGGGACCTGGTTGCCGACGAATGCCAACCATTTCATCGGGTCATTGGATGGTATGTGAGACATGGGGACCGGCAGGAGATCCATCTTGTTGCCGTTAATGAACGTCACAGACACAGGTGAAATCAGTTGCCGATGGACCATCAACGCGTGGCCCTTGAATTGAGCCACCTCCTTGACCACCAACTTGCCATCTTGGAACGCAACATCGAGCTTGGTACCTTTTTGGTCGACCACGGTGATGCTCATTCCAACGGACAGAGCTGCAGCCATTCTTTGATGCCCAGTGACAACTTTGATGCCGTTTGCTGCAAGCAGGAGGGAGATGTCGATGCTCATTCGGAAGTGCCTTGAAGGATTAATGGTGAGCACTTTAGCCTACGACTGAGCGTGCCAGAACCCTGGCATATAGGTTTCCGTTAGACGCTGGAATACCATGCGAACTGTGATCAGGACGCACTTAACCACTAAGGAAAACCATGCTCAAACGCTCGATTGGCATTCTCAGTTTTATCTTGCTGGCCGGCTGTCAAATGGCTCAGCACCGTGAGTACGTTGCTTCCTGTCCAAGAATGGATATCCCTTTGCGCTGCTCCATCGACTATCAAAGGTCGGGGTGCGCCAGCGCCGACCAGGCCGTAGAGAGTTGCTCAAGGTTCATCGATCGAAACGTCAGGGCTGAGGAGGCTCGTCAGGCCCAGGCCCGGGGAATCTCAGCTACAGAGTATGAGAATCCGGGCGCTCAAAAGGTATTGCTGGGCGTGAATGGCGAGCCTAGCTCAAGGCTGCCGGTCTATGCCGACGCCTCCAACCTCGACGCATACGTCCGATCAGTTGATTTAGCCAAGAGTCTGATGGCTTCCAAGATCGCAAGGTACCAAGCTGCGATGCGTGCTTACACTGCAAAGCGCTCTGCCGGTCAGAAAGCAGATTTCAAATCAGTAGAGGAAGCTTACGCAGATTTGCAAAGTCTTGTGGGTCCCTTGGTGACTGCAAGCGAACAAGGCCAACCTATCACTCGGTTTTACGAGAAGAAACCCGCGTTCGATTATGAGATGGCCAACATGCATTTCACTTCCCAGTTTGGGAATCGTAATGATGTTCTGAGGGAAGGGTGGCTACGCGCGAACAGAAAACATAGAGCTGGTCAGCCCTTTCCACCAGAGGTGCTCGCGGTTGTGTCCGTGGCTCAGTTCAAAGGGATGGCTTCCGAGATCAGCACACGCTGGCCGCTGACGTACAGCCAAGACAAACTGAGTGCGGAGCGGGTAGCAGCAGAATTTCAGAGGAAGAAAGTCAGAGAGGCCGCCGCCAAAGAACGAGAGCAGCACTACCATGAAACCTACCAGGCTCCGAGTCAGCCCCGGGAGTCGACAGGCTACAGTGGGAGTAGTTGCTCATGCAGCGGTGGGAATGTCTGCTACGGGCCGCGCGGGGGCAGGTATTGCATAACCTCCGGCGGGAATAAACGATACGGGATCTAGACATCAGTCAGGCCCAAGACGCCCTTCATCGAGGGCAGCATTGGGGTAGGGGCGAGTGGTTTTAGAGCGCATTGCCCCTATCCGCACCACAGCATAAGAGCACAAGCACGGTGTGCTTACAGCCTGACGCCCTTTTGAATGAGCCTTTCGGATTTAATTAAGTCCGTAGATGCGTTTGAGCTCGACGATACGTACCGCTCGCTTCTGGTGAGCTTTGGCTGTTTCGTGATCGGCCACGAGGGCGCCGTAAGCGACGGCAGCACTGTACTGCTCATCCAGTTTCACGAGATCCATCAGTTCCTGCAACTGCGCTTGCATTTCTTCGTAAATGGCCATCGTCAAATCTACTCGGTTTATGGGTTGCTGCTGCTTTGATCCAGTGCAATGCCAGGTGCCGAGACGTCATTCAGCGCACTATCTCGGCGAATTATCTCAAGCAGAGGTGGCGGTTTGCGTCACGGATTATCCTATAGCCAGAATGCTAACTGCTCCAAGGCAGCTTCCTGTGACAATGCGGGCGCGGCGACCTCAGGCTCGACGTTGAACTGTGAACGTAATGCCTTGACCAGGGCATGTGGATCGTTCAGAACATCCTTGATGCCAGAGTAGAAGATCCGGTTGCTCATCCGTGCCATACGGTCCCATTCACCGAGGCTTCCTTTGTAGAGCGTGACGGTGCCGAGCGACACAAAGTAATCGACAACAGCCATCGGATTATCCAGCAGGCCAATGCGGTTCAGGGCGTAGTCCAGATCAAAGGCCATGAACAGCGCTGCACCTTCTTCGTCGATCTCAAACTCATCCCCCAAGTTAGCGTTCTGAACGATTGTGCCGTCTGCGAGTGTGGTGGTGCTTTCCCAGTCTGCCATGGCATGGGAAACGTTACGGAATCCGCGCCATGCCCGGTAGTATTCAGCGTCTACAAATGGCACTTCTGCCCGGAAAGCCACATCCTTTTCAGTGAATACAGGCATCGTATCCAGGGCCGGAATGTCGTAGCGCATCCCGCCCTCGTAGATCTCCTTGTAGGTACGCAGAGCCACAAACGAATTCTGGTATCCGTAGCGAGCGGAGATGAAGTCGATTGCAATCAACTGACGCTCGTCCAGCAATGTGAATCGTGGGGGGATGCCTAGACGGCCTGCGGCGATCTCCTCGCGAATCTGAATCGTCAGGATGATCCGTAGTAGCTCAAGGCAGTACTGAGGCCCGTACGCGTTCGGCGTGACCTTGACAGTGCCAGTCTCTTCGTTGATAGAACGGGCAAGCCAGCAGCGCGCAGACGGATCGAAGTGGCGCGCCAGCATGTAAGCGCGGAGGTCGCGTAGCGGTGCCATCCAAGCGTATTTGCCACCTTCAGTAGCAATCATGGCATCACTACTTGAATCCCTTGACACGCGACCGCAGCTCCAACAGCCAGTCCTCGCGGTGCATGGCGGCCGGCTTGGTTCCCTGTCCGCAATGTAAGCGGACACCATGCAGTCTCCGCCGTTGGCATCTCGGTAAATTTCTACCAGCTCGTCAAACGAGTTGTAGGCCTTGATCTTGTTAGACCGAACCCAGCCGATGTAAGTGAAGACGTCAAAGGTGTCCCATTCGGCAATGGGGCTCAATACCATCTGACCATCTGCCATAGCGTCCACCGCCTCTGTGGAGCTTTCGCCGCGTAGTTTCATTCTGGCTGCGCGGGTGACACTTTCCTCAAACCGGGTACCGATCAGACTCACCAGATTGGCGTCTTTCGCCTTCACACCATCTGCCTGCGCGATGAATGCTCGAACCTGTCGTTTGATGCGATCAAGTGGTGCTGCCTTCATCATCTGCTGACATTTAGTGTTGTTTCCAACGCTCATGATAGTTCGACCCGAGAGGAGGCCGACCAGGTAATCATTGCTCAAATTAGGAGAAGCCACCCACACGCGGGTTGGAATTCCCTCCGACTGTGCATAGGATTCAATAGAGGCGATTTGCCCTTTGCTGTAGGCCTCAACGACTGGGTTCTCAAGCTTCGTGTTCGAATGAATGACGTGCAAGGTTGGAAAGGTGGTCCCCTCAGCCTTCAGCTCACGAAGGGCTGTGAAAGCTAGATTCAGCATCACTGATGAATCCTTCCCAAATGAAACTGCACATACAAGGTGACGGCCTTCTAGTACCTGCTTCTTGATAGCAGCAACAGCACTCAATACCTTTTCTTCGAAGCTCATTGCCACCACCGGTGCGAGCACGGTCACTGGCTTCAACTCTTCAAAGAGGCCGGCCTGAATGGTCTGATTCGGCGTGGACTGTGCGGTGGTCATGGGAAGGAGCTCACTTCAATCAAATTCGGAATGAGCTCATCATCAGACCGCATCGTGTGTGCCAGAACCCTGGCCAGGATGATTTTCTGCGGGGCAACCAACTGCTTTCAGTCTATGCAGACACCCACCATTTGGGCTGAGTCTTCACGGTGCAACTATCAGGAGATCAGGCCGGAGTGCTTCCTGTGGAAACCGGCTTAACTCGGACGCGCCAGGTTATCTCACGCTTAAGGACCAGCAGACCGGCGACAGCCAGCAGGGTCGCGCCGGTAGCCACGCAAGCACTTAGCCCAAACGCGAGATCGAGCCAGTTTGTTGCCAATTGGCCGGCGTTAGGGGCCCCGGCTTTGACAGTGTCAATAATGAGCTGATTTACACCCAGAACAGAGTTGTAGCCGACGGCGCCGATGACACCACCGGCGATGATAAGGGCTATCCCAAGAACCTTGGGGCTTGCTTCCTTACGATCCTGCAACTCTCGTTTAGCCTGATTCATAGTGATGATCCTTTGATCTCGACAATAGGGCATCAATTTATCGGACTGGACCATCAATGGCGATTCAAAAACTGGGCTCGGATTTCACTACGTTTCGTATGAGCAGGGGGGCGGTTATACTGATGGCGACTGGCAAAGGGCGTCCAGCGCCCTTCGCAGAACGACACTCGCCCCTTACGCCGGAAGGATCCCCTCGTGCCAATCAGCCTGATCGACCGTTTAGCTCAGATCGACGCAGATCTGCAGGCCTCATCGCGAACTGAGGTGATCGATACTGAACGCCTTGCGATTAGTCTTACTGAGTCCGTCAATCCTTCAGCCGGCAGGGGATTTGACTGGATTTTTGCGCAGGCAGCGAGAGCGGCAAAGTTCATCCATCACGAAAAGTCCGCTGATTTCACTGTGTTCGTGTTTGACGATCGGAGCGTGCTCGTACTACTCAGCTCCGGCCATGTCTTTGCAAGCGCCAGTGGTGACGCCAAGGGTATGCAGAAGATCTCTGCCTGGTTGAAGCGCCACAACATTGCGTCATCAGCAAGCGAGTCACCTCGCGCCGCCAATGAATCCTTTGATCCCTCCGACATGTGAGGGTAGAGACAAACCGCCTTGACGGTGCTTTAGTGAGGTATCGACCAGACCACAGCTAAACCATGGCGAAAGAAAAGCTGTTCACCCGCATATCCAGCATCGCCAAGTCTCTCAATGATCGACAGCGAGCATATCTCACTGTTGCCTATGATTTGGACCAGCGCGCTGAGGAGGCCAACGCCGGTCCAGGAGGCTCAAAGGCAAGCTCTTGGCGATGGCTCGAGTACGGCCCTGACGGTCGGGTTCGAAAGCTAACTTACGATGGCCCTCTGCGGCTCGCCCTCGATGCGCTGCAACTTGTCGGCCATGGTACCGGGTCGACCTGGCATTCACTGGAACAACGCGGGCTTCTGATGACAGAGCGGCGCACCATTGGTTTAGGTGAGATGGAATCACTCTTTGTTCGGATGACTACTGACGGCCGGCGCGTGGCACGCCTCGTGAAAGGCCTCCCGATGGTTAAGCCCAAACTCGCTCAAGTTGACAAACCCATGTCGATATCCGCGCTCAGAATCCTGCACTTGGGTCAGCAGCGACCCCCAGAGTTCTTCGATCCATTCGAACCATGGATCGGACGCAGCTATTATCCGGATCCCTTGATTGTGCTCGGAATTGCTCGCGGCCTTGCGAAGAAAGGCCTGCTCGAAGCCGATGTTCGAAAATCAAGCTTCAGAATTACTCCCGCGGGCCAGGCATTTTCTGTCGAAGACGCTGAAAATTGGAAACCGTTCGCAACGCCGGCATGTGGCGAGCCAGGCTGGATCGAGTATGTGCTCAGCAGGGCCAGATCCCGGTAGATTTCGTGAGCTTGGTCCGTCTGACACCCAAGTGAGTCTTTAAAACCAAGACATCATGGTATGCATCCAGCCTTTATCCTTTTTGTGCCGGACATGAGTTCGAGCAGCTAGCTGATCGCGGTAGGGGCGGCAAGTGCCCGCTAGCAGTTTGCCGGAAGCTGTTTTAACCGACACCCGATCCCCAGCCTTGTGATTTACACAGGCAGCCAGCGCGGCGGCACTCGGGGCAGGACCACGATCTCTTGCAGCCTGGCTGGCGCATGCCGGCGCACACAGCCCTGCGGCAGATCCCGCCATAACGATCAGCATTGTTAAACGTTGAGCAATTAGCCGGGCCATGTCTGCAGAGTCCAAGAAAATGAGGACCTAAGCGTGCTCGTCAGATCTGAGCAAGGCAACCCAAAACGGGGTGTCGGATTTCTGCTTTGATCCTCTTTAGTCACCTTGTGAGCGAGGCGGACATCCTCCCGATCAGATGTCCGCCTGGCCCTCAACTCTTGTTTAGCATCTTGTCCAGCAAGCGCCGAGGGCATGCCTCATTGCCAAGCTTGGGACACGGCCAAGGAGCGCTGCACTCCACATCGAAATGCGCTTGCCGGCCATGCGAGCCAATCCCAGAAGCGTGGATGATCACCCAGCTCAAGGTGACCTCTGACCCGGTCGGGCGGCAGATGATGGTTTTCTGTTTGATTGCCATAGGATGAAGCCTCTGTAGGAAAGAGGCTTCACCCTGCTGTCACGACTCCGGCGGAGCACGAAGAATTTCTTGATCGATCCTCACTACTTCGGCCGCGCCGGGCTGTGAAGAGCGAGCTGCCCGCGGTAGGGTCTGCAGAACCCTTTAAGGATATGACCATTTGCTTTCCGCATGCTGGCGCGATCACCCCGCTCTTTGCCCTCGCAGGCCTTGAATTGAGCTACGGACGGTGATGGACCTCGATCCCTCGCTGCCTGGTCTGCCTGGGACGTGGATACCGCTGTGCCTGCGAGAATGAGCGCCAGGACTACGGATCTGCTCCAAAATAGACTCATGGAGACCCCCTGCTTTGATGTCTGAAATATGACTCACGTCCAATGACTACGTTGAGGGTAGACCTCGTCGAGGGTTGGATGTTGTATTTCATGCGGGCGGGATGGATAGGCAGAACCCTGACGGCGTGATGCTTGTGCATGCGGAGTTGGCCAACGCACCCCAGCTCGATCGAGGGCGGAGCCGCTGGAAGCACTCAAGTGGGCTCTGTTTGGGCAGGCCCATTCACTGGCTTCGGTACTAGCGTGTTTCTGATCTATCGGGAGGGTGGTTTCGGCTCCCAGGCCTTACGCTTGTGCATGTGCCGAGTAATGAAGCGCACAGGCCAGCCCCACTTGCGCAGTAGCCATCGGCCCATCCACGACAGACTATGCGTCCAGCGATCGATGTCTTTGAGCTCACCCAGGTTGTGTACACCACACTCTCGCTCGTCCTGCAGGTCTCGCTCAAACGAGAACCAGGGCTGCAGTCGATTCTGATACCGCTCCGGCACAGTCAGCGCGCCAGCATTCTCCGCGGAAAACGAACCGTCAACCACGTCGATGCCCGTTTGGCTTCCATCCCAGTTTGAGAGGTTGAAACCGAAGGCCATGTAAAACCGGTTTCGCTGTTCTCGGGCGCTGTCTGTTGCCGCATCAACCTGCGAGAGTGAACCTGGATCAATGGTGTAATCGTCGACCTTCTGTTTCTTCAGCCAAGTGATCACGCAGGCCATAAGTGTTGGCCCCAGACGGATCCCGCGTTTGCTCATGATCAGTTGCCCAGTAGGCCCGATCTTGAACTGCTTGGTTTTGTGGCACAACGTAACCTGGACTTGATTGTGCCATGTGTGCCAGGAAGAACGACTCCCCCCTGGGTGTGCCGCCCGCGCCCGGAAGAACTCGAAGTCCCCGTCCGGATCGAAATCAAGGGCGGTGCGGGCATGCTCGGTAATCACAGGGATCACACCCCGGCGGTTGCCGATCTCATGTTCAAAAACAAACAGCTCTCGTACTGTGCAGAGTTGCTCGAGCTTGTGGGAGGCGGATTTCAGCGACACGTGGATTCCTTCATCGGTAGCAGGTAGGTTTGGTTCGTCCGCAGTTATTCGGCAGTAACACCCGAAGCCTCAGTGGGCCGCCGGCGCATTTGAAGTGCAGTACTCGGCTTCCATGTCAGCCTTGAAACGCTCAGCTCGGGTTTTACTGGAAAAATGGTACATGACTGGGTCTTCGGCCGGGTTGGAGTGAGTGTCTTCGACGACCCATGGTTTTTTGCTGCTGCCTTCGCTTTTATGCAAAGTGAAGCGGACTTTGTCACCTGGTTGTACCCACTGTTCCTGATCCGGGCTCCAAACCACTGAATCGCCAGCTTTGCACTGCTTCCAGCATCGACCATTGAGGTACTCGCCGGAAGCGTTCTGGTGAGAGGTCGCGACAAGGCCGGTGTCTTCGCACACCATGCAGCAGTGTTGCTTGAAGAGAGGAGAGGGCGCCTCCTCGGCAAGCGCCTTTACACCTGGTGTAATGGTGGACATCACGACGCCGCGGGGCGGGGTGGCAGTGGTGGGTTTGTTCTGCAGTTGGACGGTCATCACTCTTACTCCTGGTTAAGTTCAATGACCGCAATCCTGGCGCGCGTTCCTGCGTGCCAGAACCCTGTCCCGAAAGACATAGGCGAATGCGACCGTACGCCCGGCCACCCTCAGGTAGGGGCAAATAGTGAGAAAGGAAAACTCCGGGGCTGGTATCCGACGTTCGGTGAGGATTCGCTCGAGCGAGTATTTGACACCTCCCGCCACTCACCTAGTCTCAAATCTGTTTTCCAGCATCCTGCCGGAAGCCTGATGGGTATTTTTTCGGAGCCGACTATGACAAAGGTCGAGTTGAGTAAAATGCTTGAGGAGAAAATGCAGGAAAAACTCAAGGAAGGGTATGTAGTGAATACCTACGCAATGGATATCGCTAGCACGGATAAGCTCAAACGTGACCTCAAGCCGCAAAGCCATCCGATCCCGCACGATGACTCTCAAGAGGTCGAATGGCACGGTTTCCTTCGCGAAGTGGAGACCGGGGACTACGTTCCAGATAGGCCAGCACCTGTTTTTGTCGCACCACCGTCAGAACGGCAAGCTCGTGAAGGCGCTGTGGAATCGAGTTCATCGAGCGGCGGATTATGGAAAGTCAAACGACATTGAGAGATTGGATCAAGTGGAAATATCCTTGTCTGGGCTTGCACTCAGATCGGTGTAGAGCGATTGGTGGAATATGTAGCGTCCGAACTCTAATAGCTTCGTAGTGAGCTTTTTGGAAATGTGGCCACGGCTGAATCGTTCCGCAGAAACGATATAGCCTGTTCATTTTCGTGCTGGTCCATATCTGCCAAACCGCCGTCAGGCGTACCTGCCCAGGCAGATTCAGTCGACTCGTAGAACATGTCTAACTCATGTTAGCGGCAAGGGCGGGTGAGAATGTTTGCGTGATAACCAACATAGCGATTTTGAAGGACACTCGCACAGAGCTCCGGCCACGACAGATTGGCTAAAGAATTCGGAGCTACCATTTTGGATTGTAATCCTTTCTATGGCTGGCACTATTAGCTCAACGCGATAGCCAGCGCGTGCACGCCCACCCTGGGCGCAGACCGGATCAGGTCGTGGCCTGTTGAATCCTCAAACCATCAAGCATTGCTTTGCGGCAGTGCGCATCGTGGGCGTGGCGCTGATGTGTCGCGGAGACATTGCTATGACGATTGAAATTCGATTCCCGTCCGGGGCATCCGTGGAACAAGTGAAAAAGGATGCGAAAAAGCTTCGCCGCACTGCTGGCGTTACGCTGAGTGAAGCCCAAGATCTTGCTGCCAAGAATCACGGCATCGAGTTGCCATGGGCCCAAGCGCTGGCTTCTCTTGCCAAACGCAAATCCACTGCCTTTGAGTTGCCACTGGCTGATGGCACGGTTCGTTCAGCTCTTTTCACTCCTGAAAAGCCTATTGCGATCCTGACCGCGCCTACAACTGATCGGCAACTGATCATTGCACTTCTCCTTGCTGAGCTGCAGCTGAAGCACAGCAAAGCCTCTGTGCACTACTTGAACCATTCCATCCCGATTCGCATGTGCAGCCTTCATGCACCTGGCGAAAGCTGTGGTAGCTGTCTCCTTGACGATCTGCAGGCTGAATATCCTGGACGCGTACATTCCAAGCTGGGAGCAAACGTCGGAGATTTGGTTAAGCTCAAGCCGGCGGAGGGTGATGTTGTGATCCTCAGGCAGGAATTCTGCGACGTGGTCGGCCTGAGCATGGAGGCCGTTGCAGATATCGCGCGCACGTGGAAATCTCCTGTCCTGATTTGTTCTCCAGCGCAGTTGGTGAGACCAGCTGAGCTCGAGCTAGGACTGGGGCCAGTGGTAATGAGCGTCCTGTCCCACAATAGCGGGCAGCTTCGGGACGCACACTTCACCAACGATATCCATACCGTCACCCTCACAGGCGGGAGTCGCTTAGAAATTACCGCCGGTGTTCAGCAGGATGGCCAGGGGGGCGGTGAAGCGGCCCCGTCTTACCGAATCCGTCTTAATGCTCCTATCCTGGCAATCGAGACGGCCAGCGCCCAGCCGGGTGAGAGTCAATAGGGGGGTTAACCCTCGATCGTCAGAAAATACCCCGAGGCCGCTACTGACACAGGAGTAGTGCGGGCACAATGCACGCACTACCAACTCAGAGCCTGTTTTAGGAGAGCCCATGATTACTGAACTGGAAGCAACACCCGGCCAATTGGCTGAACTCAAGTTGCTGGTGCCAAAAGTGGCGACCATCATCAATGAATTCCAGATGACGTCGATCGCCAGCAGCCTGGATTTCCAGCTGCAGCAAGGCGTTTCAGTCCGTGATGCGCTTCAGAACATGGTGAGCGCAGGCCTAGTAACGGAAGATAGCCTTGTCGATATCGTCCGGACCATTCGAATTGCCCTACTACGCCCAAGTTGGGATGCCGCACTCGACAGGCGAATCGCTGAAGCGGGCTACTCCATCAAACCAATCTTCGCCTCGGAGGAGAGTCCAGCATTTGCCTATACGATTGGCCTCACAGGCACCGCTGGCTTCGAACTGATAGCAGTGGCTGGCGGCAATCATGAATTGCTCTTTGCTGTTGTTGAGCAATACGCCGAGCTGGCTAAGGCAGGCGTAAATGTAGAGGCCGAACGTACAGACTTGGTTGAGCTCGCCAGCGGTAAAGGCTGCCGAACCAAGTGCATCCCGGTGGAGGCGATGGTGGTAACCAGTAAATTCATCACCGAGAAGAGAGGCCAAGTGAAGCGGGTCTACCAAGTGTTGATTGCTGACAAGAACAACCGCTTCCCATTGGAAGCTGGTTACGATCAATCCTTCAGACAGCCCAAGCTGCCGCGCCCCTTGTCCTGAGGACGACTTAATTCGGTTTCGGTCGAGCTACCCGAAGCCGTTCTCGGTAAGATCGCTATTTGGCTACCAAGCCCCATTCCATTCCCCACGCATCTACCTCAATTGCCGCTGGCGGGCATTTTGTTCCGCCACGGCCCTATCAGCATCCCGACTGCTCAACCAGGCAAATGCCACGTCTGGGCCATGAATGTGTAGTTCGTGGATGAAGCTCTTGAACTCTGCCGCCTCCCACGAAGCTACAGCCTGGTCAAACCCATCTCGATAGGTCATCCCTCCAAGATCTGGGTTGTCCTGCCACTGGCGATATCGAGCTCTAAGCCAGCTATCAAATACCGAAGCATCGACAAATCCGTTGCGCCAGTGGGTGTATTGGTCGAGCTGCAGAGACCAGAAGCGCTCGTAGAAAATGATCGGCTTCGCGACTACGTCTGCATTGCCCCGCATTTCCATGATTCGACCGAATCTCTCGTTACAGTGAAACAGGACATCTGACTGCTTCGATTGCCGCGATAGGGTAAGGCTTCGTTCGCTGAGTTTGAGAGACTTCCAAGCACCACCAGTGTGCCGGCGGCCGTCACGAACGTGAGAAACGTCCCTACAACATTTGCCAGCTGACTCAGTTCCAGGAGAGTCATAAGCACCTCTTCGATCCATGGTCCAGTTAGGGTCACCAAAAGACAAAAAGCTGCTGACCAGCGAACGAAGTGTAGTGGTGAATCCCCAAGCGCGCTGAGGCCTAGGGTTTGATGTAACGTGGACCAATCCTTAGTATCTGCACCCTGGGTAAGCGCATAACAAAAAAATTGGAATGGAGGTTTAAAACATGTCCTGGGCGGAACAGGCGGAACCCATCATCGCGGCCGTTATCGACCGTGTTGGCCGCGAAGACATCAAGGTCCTTCGCAAAGCGCTCGCTGCAGCGTATCCATGGGGCGAAAGGGAAAACGCGCCCTACAAGGGCTGGTGTGCTGAGGTGACCCGACAACTTGGGCACCAGCTTAGCAAGCCCAAGCCTGTTCAGCAGAAAACGTACGACGAAGCAATAAAGTAAGCATCGCTCTGGCAGCGTTTGGCGTACGACTGAATTAGAATTCCCGGCTCTTATTTCCTGGGCTTGCGTTTCAATGAGTATGTCGTCAAAAGAGTGGTTAGAGCTTTGGTCCAAGCTGTCCCCCGATCAACGCGAACGGGCGGTGTCCCAGCTCGGCAATGCCTTGGAGATTCTGAGCCTGGCGGGGGTGCTTCACCTGCGCAGACGCCACGTCATAAGTGAGCTTTCATGCGGCCTTCAGCAGGTAGAGGGTGGTCAAACTATTGATTTCACCCTCGACATTCTTCGGCGGAGGCCGGTCTTGTCCGAGGCTGAATTAGTCGGTCATTTTAAAACCGGAGCGGTCTGCGGTGGGTGCTTTGAAAGCGAGGCAGTCAATCGAAGATTCAGGGAAGCGGTAGGGTTGTGACCTACCAAGAGACCGTAGCATAGGTCTATTAATAGATCTATGCTACGGTCAGTGAATACGAGGGTAACGCGGCCTAATGCCGATCCCCGGCCGGGACTTCTACCCAGCAGCCCTCCTGAAACTCGTGCAGAGCGTTTCTTTCGAGATCCGCAACCTGTACCCACTCGAATCCAGTGATGCGGTTTGTGTTAAGCGCAAACTCTTGTGCTTTCTCCTTCGCCCCGGCAAGAGTGTCAAAGGTCCCGCGATAGTCACGAAACCCGCCTTGGGGGTAGTAGTTTGACCCAGCGAAGACTGCGAACCGTCCGCAATTCTTGTCGCCGGCAGTTTGTGGTTTTTGGTTGCCGACCATGTTTTTCCCCATCTGTCCGATCAGCTGCACAGGCGCGCTGCGAACCACTTAGCACGGTTAATGCGACGCTCGAGCGCCCGCGGACCGCAGCGCTCAAAGAAGCGATCTTGTGCGGTACCGGCGTTGCCGATGTAGCGAGGCGCAGACCAATTCCAGATGAGCTCATAGGCCCGACGTGCCAGGGATTCGGCCGAGCTGGCCGGGGCTTCGACGACGCTGATCTTCTCGATCGGCGCGTCTTGTTCAATCCAGTTTGCGAGCAGTTGATGGACAGCAGCGTTCATGTCGAATCCCCATACGGCGTGGTTACGTGATGGAGTCACTTTCAGGCGATATGGGTTGTGCCAGAACCAGCTCGGACTAAATTTGTTCTGAATATCCCGGGAGAGGGCTGTCTAGAACGGAACCTCCAAATCTGCGATCACACCTTGTGACGCTATGAATGCGTCAGAGCGTGCAGGGAGGCTATCAGCTCGCTCCCAGATCTCAACACGCCCGTCGGGCAGCGTTGGCATGTACAAGGTTTCGTGCCTTTTCCGAAGGAATCCAGCAAGCCCGGACTCATCCCGGATAATGCCATGACGACCCTTCCAAGGGATTAAGCCCATACACGGCTGAGTTCTCGCAGGCACGCTGTATTGTTGGATTTCGGGCCACCTAGAGGGATACTGGTCTGCGGGGTACCAGAGACTCATACGATCGCTGGCAAAGTTGAATTCCCAGTCCAGCATCACGTAACAGACGGTATGGGTGAGGACCTCCTCAGCAGCAACAGCCCACCTGGTTGTTACGGTGAACTCCGTCGGAATTCGGTCACACTCCACCATCAGCCCCACGATGGCCTTCTTCCCAATTCTGCGGCAGGCCACTCGATATCCCTTGTTGGGAAATGGTCTGCGCGCGACGATCTCTTTACCGTTTCGAAGCACCAGGTTGAATTCTGGACAAACGACGTCGACGAGCGCGACCTCACCGTGTTTGGCATCAGCAATGATCTGAGGTGTGAAGTGTACGAGTGGCATGTCGGCTTCTCAGGTCAGGATTAAGCGTGGATTATTCGTCAACGAGATTCCGAGGGGGATGGGCGAGATTGAACTCTTCACGGCTCAGAAATAATTCCTTCCCGTTACAGAGCAGCGTGTTGATATCTGAACCCCAGGAATGTCGTATAGGGCTATCGATAGCCTTCTCACCTGCCATTGTGTTGGCCACTACCGACTCCCCAACCTTGCGAATTACGTGCTGACCATCCATTTCGAGAATCTCGTAGACCGTGTTTGGCTCGAAGAACGAATCGTCCTTTAACTTTACCCCTATCAGGAGACCGTCCTTTTCATCGGTACCGCGGCAGACCAGTCGTGCTATGGGCCTCATGCTTCCTCACTCATCTAAATAGGCTGGGCTTGGCGCGCAGCCTTAAGTTGTTCTCCGATCCAACGCCGACTGGCGCAGATCGTCAGGGCAGCGGGCCGAGTGCCGGCTTCGATTTCTGTTTTTGGCGGATTTGGGCCATTACCTCTGGCCGGCTGATGCGTTCCAACTCTTCCTCACCTGCCTGGTGCATCCGTAGGGCATTCGCGCAGCATAGAGCTGCAAGGGTAACCATCACCCCACCCACCTCTTGGGACTTGTCACCAACCGGGCGGGCATAAACGTAGTCGACCAGCTGATGAGCAGCTTCAGCACTTGCTCCACATGCCTGCACCAACTCCAAGGCTTCCTCCAGAAACCGGTGATTACGCTCCGAACAGTCAGCAGCGATATCCGGCCCGAAGCATTCAAGCAGCCATGGGCCGACACGGGTTTGAAACGCCGCGCGCTGAAGCGATGGCCATGCGTACGCCGGCCCTTGCTCATCCAGCCACTGCTGAACGGCAGTCCCAGACCACATCTGACGAAGCATCGTGGGGAACGCGAACTGGAATAGCCCTCCGTCATGGAAGCGTGGAGGCGCAGGGCGGGTAAACAGTGACACTTCGGAACCCGGCGGCAGGCTCTCAAACTGCCGAGAGAACTCAGGGCTGAAGGTGATCAGCGGCTGACCGCTCGCTGCACCATGGTGCTCGAGCGTCAACTCAACAGCAGAGCTTTGATCCTGTAGTGCTCGGAGCTCAGCCAGTGCCGCATCACGTTCAGCCTCGATGCCTGCAATGGTGTCGTACAGGAAGTTCCTGATGTCTCCCGACCCAGGGCGTTCCTTGTCGAGCAATACCTGAAGCATCTCGATGTGATCACTCACGACGCCCGGGGGGCTTGATTGCGCGGGTTCGTGTTTCTTCACTGCTTCGCGAACCTGAAGACGGTAATCTGGGTCCATGGCCACGTTGTAAAAGCCAAGTTCACTTATTTTGAGTGATTCCCTGAGAAGGGAAAGCATCTCGCTGTTAGCGGTTTGCAGTGACTTTCGGGCTTCTTCGGTGGTGCGAAACCTTGCCTGCAGCCGATCGAGCTGACGTGCCAATGACTCCTCGCGAGGGCTTGGAGGCGCTGGCGGTGCGACGTCGCATGCCGCCTGCCAGGCGTCGGCCATGTTCACATCGTCGATGCAGCGCTGTTTGGCGTACCAAGCTTCAGCGAAAGCGACCTCCATATCATCAGTAAGCGGTACCGGCACAGTTCTCCAGCCGCGGACATCATTCATCTTTGAGTTCCTTTTCCTCTGATGCAGCACTGCCGGCATTTTTGAGTTTGTTTCCGAATCCAACTGCGGAAAGGGCAGCTTCGATCTGTGGCAGCACCTCATTTGTTGCCCACACCACCCATTCCTGACGTTGCCAAAAAACGGGTTGATCGTCGCTGGAGATCTTTATTCGGTGAGCACGGCCTGTATTCACCGAACTCAGCACCGATCGGGCCTCACACAAGGCCTGCACCAGGAGTGCGTCGGACATGATGTCCTGACCACCTTCGAGCGCTGTCTTCATCCGCTTCGTCAGTGAGGCATTGAACGGAAAATTGCCGTGATCGAACGCCTCCTGCAAAAGCCGCAATAGCACCTGGCGCTGCCCCAGATGCTCATCGTTCAGGGCGTGCAACGCACCACTCGAAGCCCTGGTTTCAAGCCCGATCCGGCTCTGTAATCGATGAAGCTTGTTCTTGAGATGTGCCGAATCTGAATCCCGCTGGTGGATCACTTTCCTGAGGGCATCAATTTCATCCTGCATGAATGCAGTAGCGGTCTTGTCCGGGAAGCCATCGTCACTCGCCTCCAAGCTTGCTTCATGCACCACTTGCCAGGGATTCGGCAAATCGGCGTGTCCAGGCAGCTCCAATTGTGTAGGTTGGAAGTTCGCCTCAAGCCAAGATGCCAACTTTCCTTCTTCCATGTTGGCTGCCGCCGCAGGGAAGTCAGTTGCGAACTGCCGGCTTAGCGTTTGGAGGTGTTCGTTGTTCATCATGCGTGTGCCTTCTTAAATTCGATGCGCCAGACCCAAGGGTTTACATTCCAACTTCTGAGGCCATGTTTGTGCTCCCAGCGGTCAATGAAGGCTTCGCGCGCCGTTTCCCAAGGGGTAACCAAACGGCTGGGACCTTCGCGCCCAGCCCAGACGCCACTGGAATCACGAAGATGACGAACACCGCTGGCAATGATCTGCTCAGCAGTGATGTCGTGAAGGCGTTCAACGCTCAGACTTGTCATCTCAAGCAGCAGACGGCTTGCCTTTCGCGGCATGCACCGGCTTGACCGCCAGCGGAATGGCACGTGCTCGTCGTGCTCCGGGCTGTATATCCCGCGCACACCATCCTTCAATTCGATCTCATAGCTGCGATCGTCGTCGGCGCGATACCAAGTATCGGTATAGGGATAGTGCCTGGCGAAGTCTTGGCTCCAGGCTTCGCGGACCCACATGGGCTCGCCGGGGTGGCCGAAGGGGCAGAGTTGGTGCGCTTTGCTTGCGACCCACTCAGGTGTGTGGTCAATGAGCCACTGCGCTGCAGCGCGCTTAACAATGCGGCGGACAACGGTGCTTGTGCCGTCTTGCGCTGCTCGGACCTCTTGGGCTGTGAACTCAATGGCACGGGCTTGGAGTTTATTCGCCAGCATCGATGTTGGCCCCCGTAGCAACGTCGACCTTGGCGCGGCCCACCTGGTCGTACAGCTCATCTCGCTGCGCCTCACACTCCTGCAGAGCATCCAGCAGCAAGCCAGCCCGGTCACTCTCGCCCTGTGCAATCTGACGCAGCTTGTTAGCAATCCCCAGTTCGGAACGGATGGCCGCGTGGTTGTCGGCCAGCCAGGTTAATGCTCCGGGGTTATTGCTCAGCCAGTCGTTATCGCTTTCGACATAGTCGAGCTCTTGATCGCCAGAAGGCATTGATCCGTATGGGCGGCGGCCAGTCATTGCCGGCATCTCCTCAAGCTCGGGCTGTGCTACGAACTCCGGCGGGAGAGGGATATGTTTGCGGTTTACGGCATTCCAGTTCTGCGGAAGTCCCGCTTCGGTGAAGGCTTGGACCGATTTTCTGCAATCGGGGCAGCGGACCGCAAAGTAGGCGTTGTCTTGTCCACAACGCTCTCTGAGCAATTCCCCTGTAAAGCCGCAGTTGCAGATTCGAAACGATGTCGCTTGCTTCGCGCCGTCGTAGAGACTTTTGTACAAGGTCACGCGGCCGTGCAGGTAGGCAATCATGGTCTCCCGATCTGCCGCGCGCCCCTCTGCCTGGATGAGTGCCTGCACGTCATACATTTGGATGAGAGGCTGACCAGCCGCCTGATAGGTCATTGCGCGGTCTTTGTTGGTGATCAGCATCATGTTCTCCCGCAGCCAGCCATAGGGCTCAGGCACGAGGGACTGCCCGGGCAGAAAATCTGCTACGCCGGTATGGGCATCCAGTACGGAATCGATTGCCTGTCGATCGGCAGGCGTTGCGTTCTCGCGCAATGTGCGCAGGACGTTTTCAAGAGCTTCAATACGGTTCATGCCGGTATCCCTGGGGCGAATGTAAGGCGTCCAGTGTGGTGGCGGTGACTATGTGCCAGAAGCACGCACTACCTGAGATAAAGGCTAACGCGAGAGGTGAGGCAACCCTAGCCAAAACAGGGTCACCAAATTCATTGGAAGATTCAGATTGGATCTGAAGGGGAGGAGGGTGCTTTGACTTTCTCAAGGGCGGTAATGGCTTGACGACGCGCCACTTGCAGCGCCTCCGAGGGCATTTCGCCAATCGCCGTTTGGTCGACTGTACCCTCATGCTCCAGAAGGTCTGCCAGTGCTACACGAAGGACGTCCCGCTCCGAAATTGCCTGAATGAGAGCGCAACGTAGTTGCTCGACCTCACTCATTGCGGCCGCTCGCTGCGCTTGTTGATCTGCGCGAGATTGTCATTGAAATAGGAGATGCACGCATCCAGTCCTAAGGGGATCAGCTTTGTGTAAGCTTCGCGGTGATCACCGTTCAGGATGTAGAAGGCCTGCATCCGTCCGACAACCAAAGCGGTGGTTTGGCAGCCATAAATGCTGATGTCATGGTCGTTGTGGCTGATGAAAAACCCTTCGCCATCCACAGTTGTGTTCGGCTGAATAATCGGGACCTGGAGGCCCGAGGCGAGTGTGAGGATGTGAGCGCTAGTCATTTGTGCGACTCCTTGACTGTAAAAATTCTACTCGCGGCCGATAACGATCGAGCTGGTGAGTCCTTGGGTGAGCGACAAGAAGGTGTCCAGCTCGTCACTTGTGACCTTCAGGCATTTGGTTGCTTTAAATGCGACACGGCGCGAAGAGTCATTGCACGTCCAGATGAGATCTGCATCCTCGACTGCTTCACCATTGTCGCCGTGCCAGAGTACCGCCCGCTTACAGGCTTCAGTTTCATCTACGGCCTCAACAGGTACATAGGCCTCTGCGATTGTGCCGAACTCAAAGCCGAACTGGCCGAGCTCCCTGCATGTGACGCGAACTACGAACAGGCTCATGGTGACTTTTGTCCTCGTGAGTACGTGATTGATGTACCCATGATGACTGCAGGCACCGCGTGCCAGAACCCCTCCTATGATGACGGGACCGAAAGCTTTACGAACCCTGATTGGTCATCCTGTGACCTGGTCGTTATGGTGGTTGGAAGCCTAAATCCGCCATGGAGTGGATTGCTAAATTGGTTGCTTACCGCACCTTGGAATTGATTAGGAGAACTGGAATGAAGCGAGGGCTACTGGCCACGTTTTTGACGATGGCAGCACTAGCATTGACCGGCTGCGGAGACAATGGCCAAAGTGAAATTGATACGTTGAAATCGACAGCCCTCAAGCAGGACACTCCTTGGGATGGATACAACCTGATCTTAGAGGAGATGGAGTTTAGCTGGTCCAAATGCAATGGGGTTTGCTCTGATGGGCGTTACGTCGCACTGAAGTCAGCCGATAGCACGATGCTTAGCCTATTTCGGAAGGCGCTCGACGAGTCAGACCCACGAGCCTATTCCGAATTGTACGTAAAGACACCCTGGGCTCTAAGCAGGGCAGTGTCCGTGGCCGATATCGAAGCCATTAGAAGGGACTATGTTTCCAAGCTAATTACCATGGTGGACGCTACGAAATCATCCCCTGAAAATCCGGCTCTTCTTGATATTGCGGGATACGTGACTGCTGAAGGGCGCTACGTCCACCGTGATTATCAACAAGCCATTGAATACCTGCACCGGGCCTGGCTCGCCGGATCTACCATTGCGGCGGCGACGGCAGCCCATACCTCAATGGATAACCATGACCCGATCAATGCATACCTTTGGGGGTTGCGGTGTATCGGAGAATGCGATTTGCACAGAGCTGAGCTGGATTCGTTCGCGCGTAGTTTGAGCTTAGAGACAATTCGAAGAACACAGCAAGCAGTGACGGATCGATCTGTAAGCTCCCTCGAGGATTTTGACGTGTCTGAGCCTCGTCAGCAAAATACACAAACTGAACCTGCAGTGGTGAAGGACACTTGAGTGGTCTGGCAACTTTTGCAATCAGATTAGATAAGGAATATTTATGCAGTACCTGTTTATCGTCATTGCCGTTGTCGCCATTGTCTTATTCTCAGCTGCGCATGGACTGACGTCCATTGGCCAATTTATGGATTACACTCGGGATGGCATGCTGTCTCTGATCATGTGGCTGGCAGTTGTCATCGTATTAATGGGTGTTGTACTTGTCGTCCTGCGCTGGGGTCGCAGATAGTCTCTTACCGAAAATGATGAATGATCAAACCCCGGCCGAGCTGGGGTTTTTAGAGAAGGCCAAGCACTCCCGGCAGTGGCCGATCACTCTGAAAGTAGCTCTGAGGTGTTGGTTGCGACGGTGGAAGTCTGCTAGTTCCGATTCCCCAGGTGCCGCCCGATCGAAGCTTGCGACTGCTGTTCGACGAATGTCGACCGGGCGTGAATGATACTGAGTGCTTTCTTCTTCAAGCGATCTTTGAGGCCCCTGCTCGGGGCTATTGGCCCTTTAAGTGACTTCGGCAATGCGAGCTTCTGACAGCGCTTGGTCTATTTCGTCAAGCTCGGTTTCTGTTAGCACAGGCGATAGGCCACGATGGCTGTATTTGCTCAGCAGAGATTCCAGTTTCTCGTTTCGGATTTGAAGCTCGTCGCGTGCTCCCGCTGCAAATTGGAAGTTCGCATCGCGGATCTGGAGTGTTGCTCGCAGTGCCCGGGTTACGCTCAGATTCCGTTCCAGACTGGACTCAGCATGGGCTACGTCGTCACGCAGCTTGTTACGATCAGCCTGCAGGTACAAGGCTGTCTCGCCGTATGCGGTCGCCACCGCTTTCCAGTGCGCCAACTCGGCTTCAAGAGCGTTGATGTAGGGATCATGGGCCGTGCATGCGCTGTTCCAGGCATCGGCTTTGTGCTCCCCGTGCCGGTCTGGATAATCATCTTCGGTTTTGCGCATTGGCCGGCCGGTAAGAATGCCAATAGCCCCCGAGATCGGATGCAGCAATTTGTCGATTGCACGGCCGGCCTCATTATTCGTGTGTTCAGCCCGAACCGTCAGCAGTTCGTTTTCCAGCATGGACGTTTGACGAACCTTATCCTGCGGGACTTTCGGGGGAAGGGACATTGGGACATCGATTAGCCCCAGGGCCGCGGCCTCATCGCTGGCAGTCTCGAGAAGATAGATGTCCTCTGTCCCGATAAAGGCGATAGGGGTGCCCTCGGGAGTCATGTAGCGCCAGCGAAGGTCCTCACCGTAGAGGACCTGGCTGACCGTTGGGTGGATCTTTGAGACGTGCGCAAGAGCTTTGATGATGGTTTGCATCGTTCACCTGATTGGGATGGATCGGATGCAAACATTCTGCTGGCGAGGGTTCCGTGCCAGAAGCAACCGGGATTATTAATCCGGGGCCCAAGCTTTCCGTGAGATCGTGGGTTTCCCATGCGCGGCTCGAAAGCATGCCTGAGCATCCTCCAGCGCCTGGGCTGTGTGGTTGCGAGCAGCAGTCGAGGCCACCGTGATTGCCCGATCAACATCGTTCTCGCAACTTGCGTACACGCAAACCATTGCCTCAGTTCTGCTGAGCATCAGCTCAGCCTTCATCAAAGCATCGACTCTGATTCGTTTCCGGTGTGCTGTTTTGAACACCGCCTCGCTTTTCTGGGCAGGGATGCTGACTACGTCGATGGTCAACTTGCCTTCGGACGTGGCAGTCATGACGACGCGATAGAGGGTTAATTCAAATTCCTGGGGTTGGGATTTAACGCCTGCATCTTGGTCAGAGACCATCACACCTTACTCCACATGACAGGCCTGAGTATTCCGGCTGTTTATACAGCCGACCACTGCCGGCGATGTTTATCAAATGTGATCTTTCCGGCCTTCCGCAGGGATTGCAGGCGGCGGTCGGTCACTCGAAAGGCATCATCACCCGGCTCAATCGCCTGGTTCAGATCGTCCATCAACACCCGAAGGGCGCTGAACTCGGTGTGTCCACTCTTGATCAGCGCCAGCAGCTTGTCGTCGTAGTCTTGATATTTGCTCACATGCACCTCGAGTAAGTCATAGTGTTCGTAACTTAATGCACTCAAAGATTCGTCAGCGTGCGTATTTTTGGGCATAGGCCAAGGCTCCTTTTTTGGTGCCATGGCCGCCGTCATTCCAGATCGAACCATCAGCAAACTGCACCGTCACCCGCCAGTCTCGCATTGCCGAGCGGCGACCAGTAGAGAAGTCGCGCCGGCAAGCGTAGGCGTTGATCGCTTTGACAGGCTTGTCATTGATGGTGATCATTTCCGATGCCCTGATGTGCTGAATGGGATTTTCAGTTTCAGGCAGAATGCTCAGTGTCAGAACCGCTGAAGATCGAAATCATACGAGGACCGATCGTTGTGGCCTTTCTCAAAATTGATAGCTCTCCTCCAGGGCAGCAGAAAATCACGAGCGACCAAGTGGATATGTCAAACAAATCATCTGCGCCTGGCCAGAAAACAGTGGCCACTGCACCTGCGGGCGGCCACCTCGAAACGCTGATCACGGTCGGGCAGCGAAACAACGCACCCACGTCGTACCACCCTACGGATCACCTCTACTGCTTCCACATCGATCTGAAACGACCTGATAAACCATTTGTCTTTGAGGAGATCGTTGGCGGGGGGCATGTAACTCAAGGTGGGGCAATCAATCTAGCTGGAAACGAGTTGGAGTCCTGGATGGGGAATTGGAGGGACCATATGAGACTTGCTGGCTGTTCTTGGGTTGAAGGGGTGGTTGACCAGAGACCTAACGCTACGGACCAGGAATTGGTCGACGCCATTCTTGAAATGCGCCTTGCCACCCTCTAAACCATGACCCTCCCTCAGGACACTGCTTATTGCTGGGCAGCCGTCAGTAGCAATTCTGCTCGTGGGTTACCCCTCGCGCGGTACCGGGCTGCGACAAAGATTGTGGCTGGGGCCCAGATCCCTACAAAGTCGCAAATCAGTTGTGCCCATTGGATGTAGCCCCGTGGCGGCCCACCGTAAACGGACTCAAAGGGTTGAACGCCGACCTCCCAAGAAATTGACCAAAACCACATGGCTCCGGCGCTCATAAACGCCGCCGGGATTGATCTTGCAAGGGCAGGGCAGTCCTTCACGTACTGAAGCATCATCACCGTGCCGATGAGATAGAACGGGATGAGGATGGTACATGCGAACTTTCGAAAGCCCCGATCCAGGGCCAATGGCATCCAGTCCGGCCATCTCAAGAACAAGGGGAACAAGCACAAGCCAGCCAGCGCAGCGATGAGGTTCAAGCGCCGGCCACGCTGGGTCCCAAAAGATCGGATCAGCGCCCACCCGGCAAGGGTACATCCGGCAAAGCCAACGCAGTGGGCAAGCTCTCTCGGTCCAAACCCCCAGGCAGGATTGTTGCCGATGGCATACAACGGAGCGAAATGGACGGAGATCGTAGTCTCAAAGCCCAAGGCGATCAGTATCAAACCGAGCAGCCCGACGGCGAGTGTCTTTCCTGGATTCATAGCCTGAACAGTCCTCTTGGAAGTGGGCGCTTGTGCCTACCGGTAGAACAGCACTCGGAACTGTACAATCTTGCCGAGCATGTATCGGACAGCGCCCCAAACTGTGATGTGCCCAGCCGCAACGCCAACCAGACCAGCCACGACCAAAGGCCAATCATATGGGGCATCACTGAACAACGTTCCCGCGGCCAGTACGCCCATCGCAAACACAGATCCATAGTGCAGCGCGCTGCGGGAATCAGTCGACACGAGGCATTTCAGCAGAAGCAGCACGAAAACGGCACCAAAGGTAAGAAGGATTGGACCTTGCAGATGGTGGGCCAGAATCATAGCCTCAGTGGGCGGAATTAACAGAGCGAGCACCAGCACAGCGATTACCCCTATTGGGTACCGGAGGTTCGAGAGCTCTTTGCCGGAGTTAAGGATCGACCAGCTGGCCTGAACGATACCGAACATGCAGCACACAGCCCACATCAGTCGCAACGGCCCCTCATGGCCGCTGGCTTGAAGGCCGACCACACCGCCAGCCGTAAGTAGGGTGCCCATCGCTGCGATGCCGCGAATGATCAGCTGGTTGTTGCGGACCGGGTTTTTGAAGGTGGTGAGCGATCGCAGCGCTCGTTTGATTTGAGCCCCTGGCTTATGCCTGACGTAGTCGACAGTGAAATTCGTTTCAGCGTCATGATGGATCGCGGCTTCATGAATCGCATCGACTCCGTCCTTACCTGCCTGCAAACATGGGCGCGCGTATTTTGCTCCACTCCCAATCGCAGAGGGGATCCTAGTGACGTCGACTACGGTAGGGGTAATCCCGATCTTCGAAGTCACCTGCCAGCAGTGAGTGTCCGTCAGAACAAACAACCACGCAGGTTGGACGATATCTTTCTGGACCTCCAAAGCATGCTGAATGAGATCGTTGCTCAGAGGGTCAGCAGGCCTCTTGTAGACGTCCTCATCTCGCTCCCCGTCGAGTAACCACTTGATCAGCCGATTGCCAGCCCCGACGTTGCCAGCGGCTCCAATCGCGATGATTGGTGAGTTTTCAAACGTGACGGGCTTTGTTGGCGCGAACAGCTTGGGGTTGTTTTCCCAGTCCGGAGCTGAATGTATTCCCGTCAGAGAAGCGGCGTCGATGCTGACAAGGGTGTCCGCGCTGAGAGACTTTAAATCCCAAGTAATGGTTGTCAAATGGCACCTATAGAAATGGAAAGCGGTACGACTCAAAGCCGCAGGCCGGATTTTGCATGGTTGAAGTGCGGTGCACCACCCAATGGTGCGAAGGCTCAGTAGCCAGAAGGTCCGCTGGCGTCAGCAGACCATCTCCGGCTGTAGGCCAGATTCACGCAATGGTGCTTGGAAGCAGCGACACTTGCAGGGCTGGGGGCGTGGCCTGCTCTGGCGCGACCAGTCGGTGCTCGCGAGGGGCATATCCCAATTCGAGCAGCCAGTCGCGAACCACCGTCGCGGTTTCAAGGCCACTGAGTAGTGCCGCGGCAAGACTGTCCTCGTCAGATCGTTCCAGACGTTCAAACCACAGGCACGAGTCGTAGTCCTCAGCTTCGTCTGGAGCCTGCGCATTCAGCTCCGCTGCCGCTGTGCCGGCTAGCGACAACAGAACACCGTGCCCCACATTGACGACTGAAATGTCTGTCACTTCTTCGCGCTCTTCGACGTGATTGACCAACGCAAGAAACAGCACGCCGACGTCGTCCAGATCCATGCGGCCAGTGTTAGAAGAAATCATGATATGCGCCTCTGATGGGGTTAATTTCGATACCCTCAGTATCTGTTCGGCCTGAGTGTGTCAGAACCATCGACTGGTCATTTATTGAGTGTCGGCTCGCTCAATATCCTCTGGAATGGGCAATGACCGCCGCTGGGATATACAGCCTGGTTGGAATGCTCTTTGAACGGCCGCTTTGAGTGGGCTCGTGCCGCAATGGTCAAGAAATCTCTGACTCAGCAGATACAGCACGTGCCCTTGCCCCGGCCGTTATCTTCTAAAGACTCGAACTGATAGTTGGCGGCGTGGACCCGAAGTTACAGGGTGGTGGCACACATTCAGATGGCCAAAAATGGCCACAACAGTCTGGAAGCTCGCTTGAAGCGATTGTCCAGGCATCCACTTCCCTGAACTCGAGATAACAGATGTCAGACTCGATTACTCCCCTTGAAATTGACCTCACCCTCTATACCCGCAAGCGACTCATCGTCACAATGCGCGTCGCAAAAAATGGGGACACAACTCCCCAGATTGTTCTGGAAGCCGAGGATGGGTCAGGAACCGCAGTGGCTTTGTTCGGACAAGATTCGCCAGCCGCACGGGCCGACGCCGCCCGCATGATGAATCTGTGGAACGCTACGTTGCGCACAAGCCCTCAGTTGACGACGATTGAGGCACTGCGCCTCACTCTTGAGTGGATCGACAGCATCCCTCCAGAGACCGTTTTACCTGCAATGCCTGGCTTTGACAGGGATTGGGTCGACACTTTTCTTGAGCCAGCACCAAACGGCATGCCTCTGAACTCCATAGAGGAAGCACTGGAATTGGCGATCGAATGGGTTAAGGCCGTTCCAGTGTCTGTCCGGGACCGACTCAAGCACTTTGATATCGACAGGGTTGAATCTGCAATCACGACCCCCGGCGTTTAGCTGGGCTTACAAATTCATGCTGTCTTCGCTGGCAGCTAGCGAATTCTGATCGAAGGAAATGAAATGTTGTATCTGTTCTGTTGCTTCGTAGTGATGCTTATCACGGTGAAAGAGATGCTTGACCTCATCAGTGGGAACTTCGCTTTTATCACCGGTAAAAATAATGTTCAGCCCAGCCCTTGGACCACGATGATTGGTATGGCGATGTGCATTGCGTACATGTTGCCATTAATCCTGACCTTCAAAATGTCCATTCAAATGGCCTCGGAGCAAGGGCTTCCATCGGATGACAACCGTTCGATGGCGTGGGGGCTGCTGGTCGGCGCTGCACTGGTGCTGACCTATGCACTGCGGCGATGGAGACTTACACTTGAAGATGAACGCAAAGGCTTTTGGTCGATTGGGCGCACGCTGATTCTTGGGCTCGCGGTTGTTGTAGGTGCTATGACATCTCTGTCTCACCTCACTTTCTATCGGAGTGCAAAAGACGGCTTTGCCAACGTTGGAATTCTCAAGCAGATGGGGCTGATTAAGGACATGGATAACTGCCCCGGTGAAATCGCATTTGTCCACTTCAACACTGGCTCAGGGCCGCTGTCTTATCGCTGCCCGACCTCTATAGTGTTCGGCTCCCACAGCTCGCAGCCTCTCGCCCCATGGCCAGATTACGTCACGGGCCAGAGCCAAGACCTTGCTGATGCAGCAAAGAAGCTGATGGACTCAGCCAAAAAGCCCGGCGAGCCTGAGTAATAAACCGACGGATTTTCGGGCTCCCTCCAAACCCGGAGGAGTCGGCGTTGATCGTTATACTGAGATTCGGGGCCTGGTTCCCTCATGAGGCAGGCACCTATCAACCATTGGGAAAGCAAGCATGTCATGGGTTAAAGCCGACGATCGACTCCCGCCAACCGGGACTGAAATGAACTGCAAGCTGCAGCACTGGCACACTAAGGGCATCACCGAGCATCGCTTGAGGAAGGTGGACGAAAGTGATTGCTCCTGGCGCGTTGTGCCTGGTGATGATGAGGTCAGCCATGACTGGAACGTCATTGAGTGGTTTGACGAAAAGGCTGAGACCAGCGCTGCGCCGGCGGTATAGCGGATTCGCCGCTTGATCAAGAGCCCGCAACCGGATGTGCACCGGGCGTAGGTACACATTCCGGTGTTCTGAAGTGCTATTTGGCATGGTGCTGCCATCCCAAATACCATTCAATCAAGGCCGCCCACAGCCTGTCGTCCTCGCCCATTCTGGGTCCGGTGAATGTGGGTGCTAAACACGCTTGTTGGCAGTCAATGTCAGGCAGCGAGAATGAGGACACCGCCAACGTATATCGTTTGCCTGGCTCACATTGGACACCAACGAAATGTCTCAAGCCCTGAAAGTCCGCGCGAAGAATCTACGCCGCGGATTGTCTGCCTTGCTCCGTGTTTCCGTCACTCACTCACAAGCTCTGGAATTGGTCGCAGTTGAGGAGAACTATCCAAGCTGGGATGCAGCCTGCGCCGCATTCGGCCGGCCGCCAGCTGTACCAGATCAAGAGCATCCCGCCCCCAAGGTCGGCGTCAAGATGCAGCTTGAGGAGTGTGAAAGGCAGCTTCAGCTGCGGGAGGAAGAGTTGCGGGAGGTGGAAGTCTCACTGGATCTCACCCCGATTAAACTTCGCGAAACTGCGTTCAAGTCGCTGAAGGACTGTTTGCTACTCATCAGAGCGTCAAAAGGCATGCCCGAGTTGGTATATCTGCTCTCGGATGCCGCCCACAATCTCCCCCAAGCGCTAATGGCCGAAGATCTGGATCAGATCAAGCGGTACACGATCTTGGCGGTCCACGGGGCCCGGAAGGCCCGCGCGATCGATAGGATTCAGTCTGCTCGGGCTTAGGCAACGTCAAACAGAGAGAGCTGCGATTGGGCCTGTGCGACTTGTGGCTGTTTGGTCGGCCGCTTCTGTGGCGTGGCGATGATAGGTCGAGCAACCATGGCTGGTGCTGGTGCTGGTGCTGGTGCTGGTGCAGGTGCTGGTGCAGGCTTGGCCACGTGGCTCACGATCTCCCTCACTGCCGGCTGGCGCTCACTGAAGTCGCACAGGACGATTTCACACATCGGGCTAACGCCATGCCACTCTTCGAGGTAGCTGGACGTGTCCAAGCCGCAGTTGTGGTCTAGTACCAGACCGGTTTGGTCCATGAATTTCTGGCAGTCGGCGGTGATCTCTACGCTGTAGGAAGGCCGGCCGGAATAGCGGAAGGGTGCGGAGGACTGAGGGATGATGAAGGCTCCGTAGTCAGCCATCTTGCTCGCGACCTCGATCACCTTGTATTCAAAACGCGCGCCTGTGTAGCTGCCGGCGAACGCCTTGCCTGTTTTCACAGCCCCAAAGGGCGGGTTTGAAATGGCAACGTTGAATCGGCCCAGATCACCAAGGGAGAAGACATCACTCACGATCCACTCGGCCTCCGGAAGCACGCGCTTGCCTACCGCCGCATAGTCGGGGTTCAGTTCGACGCATACGATGCGCTTTGCGCGGTCGCGGCAAGCGAAGGCCAAGCGGCCGATCCCTGCGCAAAGGTCAATCATCGACCCACAATCAGGGACCTCTACGCACAAGTCATTGGAAAGACCCTCAGGCGTAAAGAAGGCGCCGAACAGGCCATTCATGCTCGAGGCCGACTCTTGGAAGTTGTCCAGGATGAAGTATTTATCATCCTCACGCAGTACCTTGTCTGAGTGGACGAGGTCGAGGGCTTGTTGGTGTTTCTTTGCAGCAGCCGTCGATAGCTTGGCCATGATTCTTCCTTCTCCCGCCGCAGGCAGTTGCTTGAGTGCTTGAGCTGTTGCTCACAATGGAGAGAAGTTTCAAGGCAGAATCAGCGTGCCACCACCCACTCCCGAATACACCCGTTTGGAGGTATCTAGGGCCACCCATCAGAAGATCTGAAATCTGAGGGCTTCAATGTTTACTGAGTCGTACCACGTTCTGTACAATGGCAGCGTTGCATGTAGCAACGGCCCGACCGCCTAGCGCTAAAGCGGTCAGCCATCGAATTACTAACACGTCGACTCTCAGCGTTCGGATTCGAGCTGAGGGTACGGACATAGAAACAACACACTGCCCTGGCAGCGAAAGCTGCGGTTTAGGGCCACCTGCTCCGGGCTGTGCCTGGAAAGGAAATAGATATGCACGTACTGACTTTTAGCCAGGCCCGCGCCGAACTAAAGCAGACAATGGATGACGTTTGCCGGGACCATGAGCCCGCCGTAATCACGCGCCAGCGTGGCGAATCCGTAGTGATGCTCTCGCTTGAGGATTACAACGGTATGCAAGAGACCATGTATCTTCTGGGCTCGACCAAAAACGCCGCACGGCTACGCTCATCCATTGCTCAGCTCCGGGACGGAAAGGCCGTATCCAGGGATTTAGCAATCAATGAACAACAAGCAGAAGCAACGCAATAAGACCCACGCCCGCGAAAGCGTAAGCGTCAACTTCACCGACCCCGGTTGGGAAGATTACTGCTACTGGCAGACAGCTGACCTCGGCATTCTCGCCAGCATCAACCGCTTGATCGAAGAATGCCTCCGCAACCCCTTCATCGGAACCGGTAAGCCTGAGATGCTGAAAGGCGATCTCTCTGGTTTATGGTCCCGCCGCATCACCCGTGAGCACCGCTTGGTCTACTTCTATGAAGGCGGTGTGTTGACCATCCTCCAATGCCGCTACCACTACGACGACTGATAGGATCGGTGATTTAGCTTGCGTGTGCGAAATCCTTCACTGAAGGCCGGCGCGTTTCTGCCGGACAACAAAAGGGCCGCTGTGCGGCCCTTTTGTTGTTTGTTCGTGCGTTACCGCCTGGCAGTCTCGCCGACGGATCTTGCCAGTCTTTGCACGTCAACAGGGCTGGCTTCGCCGCCGAGCTGCCTGGATTCGTCAAAGACCGTTTGAAGTAGCGCCTTGCTCGTCTTCGGGCCGAACTTGAACTCGGTTTGCTTGAGGATTACCACTCCGCACAGGGGATTTAAAAAATAGAGCCCGAACGGTCCCGCTGTTATGAAATAGCCTGCCGTCAGGCCAAGCATTGCGCCCACTGTTCCGTAGGCCTCCTTGAGCTGTAAGCAGGGGTAGAGAAGCAAAAGGAGTGTTGTAGCCGCCCCGAAAAGAGCAAGTCGATTTGTGTCGAGCTGATACAGCGCTACAACCCCGTTCAGATACCACCGCTGAGGGGAGGTTAGATCTTTGAGTTGCATGTATTGATCCGAAGGATGTGGATGGAATGACCGAAAACGCACTCTTGTAAGTCATCCCCTAAGCCCCTGCAATCCAAAACACCCCTACCAAATCTGTCGCTCAGTCCTTAGCTGAAGTTATCTTGAAGGCTTGGTGATGCGCCTCGATGAATAAGACCCTCGGCTTAGGACTGAAGCTAAACAGGCGTTTACCGTGAAATCCCTGGTAAACCGGGTCGTCGACCGTGCTGGCCACAACCACGGTGAATGTGGCTGGGTCGATCGTCACCAGGTGAGCATCAAAGAGCCTGTGCAAGTCGACTCGCAACAGCAGTCCGTTGGTGACGTCGTTTGAATGATCCCCGCGGTAGGGAATGATGTGTGCTGCCTCGAGCAGGGTGTCGACCCTGCAGCCGGATATGCAGCACGCGCCGCCATAACGCTCTAGCATCGCTGCCCGAAAGTTGCCTTGGCCAGGCCGGATAACCGATGCCTGGGTGCGCACCGTCCGACGATCGGCTTTCAGGAGCGCCAGCTCTACGGCGGGTGAGGGCGCAGGTGCCACATTCTCAAGTGGAAGGGAGTCTTCCAGCTCGATAATCAAATCGTGCTGCAGCATCCGCAGATAACTGGGCTTCTCAGGTGCCTGGGCGTTGAGCGATCGGAGGATAGCCAATGTCTCGGCTGCAGCTTCAAGCGAGGCGAAACTCTCAGGCCGGTTTGCCCATGCAGATTTGAGCTCGTCGATGGTGAGCTCGCCGATATGTGCGAGCGCCAGGCTGGGTGGCTCAGAGGTATCTGCTGGCTCTGAGTCGTTTGCTGCCTCGACAATCAAGTGCTCCGCCTGAACTGCCGGTTCATGATTGTCTGAAACGGTGAACAGGGCTACAACGTCTGGATGGTCCAGATAGGCCGTTGCGCCAAGGTAGAACTCATCCTCCTCATTCAGCACCCTGACCAGCGCCAGTAACTCGGCTGCGGCCTCAACCGACCCGCAACATTGGGAGCGAAGCTGCCATGCCAGTTTCAGGTCCTCAGTTGTGAAATCAAGGAGATCATCGGCCTCAAGGGCGTAAAGATAGCCGGGGATCTCCTGTGGTTCTGCTGCTCCAGGAAACGCTGCGTAAAACAGGCCGAGAGCAGGAAGCTCGCTGAGGTCACCCTCCAACGCTTCGGACAGTAGGACATGCCCGTTCTTGTCCCATTCGGAGTAGAGGTGATCGATCTTGGCGTCAGCGTCATCTTGAACATAAGAAGTGAATTCTTCGACGTGCTGAACCCACCTGCGGTACCCGCCCCAGTCCGCCCGCGAACTGCCTGGCTTGTAGGTTTTTCGAGTGGGCTTGGCCCGCAGCCGAGCGACCGGTGTACTCATGTGGTCCATCACTTAAGGAATGCTTAGAGTTTTGGGGATCGTATATCAGAAATGTACCCTGGTGCTGTCGGTAAGCCGTCGCTCGGTCAGAGGGGGACCCGCCTATGGGTACGGCATGGCCCCACTCTTGATCCTACACACTGTCCTTAGTCGTACTGAGGACCAACCAAGAATCCATCCTCTGTCATTGGCCTCCAAGGCTCGACAACGAATTGAGCTTTTGGCCCGTCGGCGTTGGGGTACTTGGCCCTGAAAATTAGGTTGTGGCGCTGCAGGATCAGTGCAGCTGCCTCAGATAGCCCCCAATGCGAGGGATCGCATGGGATGCCACCGTACGTTGCGTAAGGGTCAACACTTCCGTATCGCAGCGCTCTGTCCCAACAGCCGAAGGTAACAAGGACGTCTGGGGCATCGAGCTCTGCGTAATAGCCGAACTTCCCGATTGGGCACAGTGAAAACTCAAATTCGGGGTGGAGTCGCTTCAATGCAATGAGGGTGCGCTGCGTCTGCAGCGGCACATCCCGCCCATGCTTATCAGCAATTTCAGCTTGCGCTTTCTTGAAGGCGTCCAGCATCCCCTGAAAGGTCGCACACATTTCCCGGGCGGCTGGCTCATCCAAGCAGGTATGAACCTGCAGCGGACTCTGAGAGGCACCTTCAACTAAACCGATCACGCGCCAATACACGCCGCCGAAGGCGCCGCCGATCCCATCCATCGCTGCGTATTCGACGCCTTCATCCTGAATTAGGATCAGACTGATTGTCGGGTCGGGGATGTAATTGGTCTTGGAGATGTTCGCCAGGATTTCTCCGTTTTGGCGCGGATCAATCGGCAGGTATTGCTCCCCGTTTGGCAGCTGGATGCGGATGCAGCGCTGTACATCGAAAGCGGTGATGCTGGGTGAGAATTGAACGCCCATAAAGTGCCCGGTTGGTTTGAGATTCATGTGGACCAGTTTGGTGGTCGACCCGACGTGGCAGAAGCTTTGTCTGAGATTGAGCGCCCTCGAATCCTCACTTTGGAATTGTGTGCCGACCGGTGGGCCAGTCGGCGGGGGCGGCGCTCAATGGGTGCCCGTTTTATGCAACCTGCGTCGAGGTTTCGAACTCGCCGAAGAAGTGATTCACCACTTCAAGATGGTTTGGCTCCGTGCAGCACACCTTCTCTTGCCAGATGGCAACCTCACCACCGAACAACGTCTTGAAGCCATTTGCCCGCTGTTCATCACTCATGTCCTGATCGCCGTTGATGATCAGAACCTTGGCAGGTTTATCGCCCCACACGCCCTGCACGATGCCATCGGTAACGTCGACCACGATGCGAGGAGCCACCCCGGCGACGTTGGCCGCTGAGTTCTTCTTTTGGTTGCTGGCGTCCAGCATCAGCTGGAAGGCGCTGAGAGTGCTGCGCACGAAGCTCTCGTCGCTGTTGACGGTAAGCTGCACAGCTTCGGTGGGCGCATTGGAGAGATAGCCCACCACCCGCCAGCAGACTCCGCCGTAGGAGCCATCAGAGAAGATGTAGCTATGGTCTTCTACAGGCGCATTCGACGCCAGGGAATACAGCTCACCATCCACGATGTCCAGCGCAGCAGTGTGCACGCCATCAATTTCGATCTGGATCAGACTGAGGCGCGAGTAGTTGTCGCCCCAAAGGCAATCGTCACCAGCGACGGGGCCGAGGATGTCTTCGCACTGGCGCGGGTCGACTGCACTACAGTGCTCGCCGTTCTCGGTCACGATGCGGATGCAGCGCTGAATCTCGAACTTGGTGAAGTGCAGGGGAGCGGGGGCGATGATTGCAGTGTTGGTCATTGGCCTGTCCTTAATGATGCTGTGATTTGATGAGCATCATCAGGGGCGAATGGCCGTGGCAGAATCCTTCTCAGCCTTTGCAGCCGTGGGCCCGGGAGAAACCTGCAAGGACAGATGAATCCTTGCAGTGATTTTCTCAGGCCGGGAATTAACTTGATCAGTTCTGAACCTTGGCCAGACACAGCCGCTGGGTGTCGCGGTCCCGGATGGAGTAACAGGTCGACCGTTGCCCCTTGGTTTCTGCCAGGCACAGCTGCTTGCTGTCGTGATCCTGGATCGAATAGCACCGGGACGATTCACCCTTCACCGATGCGAGACAATAGCGCTGCTTGTCCTTGTCCTGTATCGAATAGCACTGGCTGCTGGCGTCTGCGAGTGCAAGAGCGGGCAGCGCAGCCAGGCAAGCAATTGTTGTGATCCTGGAGATCCATTTCATCGACGTTGTCCTTTGGTCGTTATGAGCGCGGCGTGGTTCGTGTCAGCCATTCGGCAATCGAGGAATCCTCAAGCGCATACTCGCCGCGGTTGGCCTTCCAGACCAGCTCCTTTTCTCGAAGCACGTCTAAGGCTTTCTGAACGCTGGGGGTCGATGCGTTAGGTTCGGCCTGGGCAAGTTCCAGTTTGCGATTGACGTCCTGAAACGTCTGCTCTGAAAACGGCGCGAAAATCTGTTTGTTGACTGCTCGTTCAGCCATGACCACGAGAACGGCTTGCTGCAACGGGGATAGATCGTTGTAGGCGCTCTCGTAGTCGCTCCACACACCAGCCTGGTGATTGAGGGCTCCGGTGCGGAGTAGCTCCCCCAGATTGCTTGCTTCGCCAAGACCGACGCTGACCTCTGTCAGCAGCTGGTTCAACATCTCTGGTCGATGGCCTACTAGGTCAAACGCGTGCGCCAGGTCCTCCACATGGAACTGATTGGTGTCGGCCAGTCGCCCATTCCACACCTGGGTTGCAAATGCCACGTAGTCCTTCCCCAAAAGAGGGAATGGAGTGATGTTCGCGCCAAAGAATGGCTGTTTGCTCTTGAGCACCAAGTTAGCGAGTTTGTCCCGGCTTGAACCCGTGAAGACAAGGCGCAGACCGTCTTCCTGCAGCCCGCTGTTCAGGTGATCACGCGCGGCTTTGAGGGCGAACATGGTGTTCAGGCCGCTCTCGCTGTTCAATGCGTGCTGGGCTTCATCAATGATCAGCACGATCAGTTTGTCGGAGACCTCGTGGAGAACCTCCAAGGCTTTGGCCAGGGTAGTGCCCGGCGGCAGCTGAGGCTTCGTGAAGTCCCAGCTGAGGGTTCGCAGTAGGTTGATCTTCTCGATCCCTAGATTGCGAGCCGCTTTGCCTACAGAGCTTTGAAATTCGCCCAAGGCGGTGCCGATCGCGCCAGCAATGAGTTCGGCCGGGTCGGTATCGCGGTTGGCCCAGAGGTCGACGTACACGGCGAGCCATCCTCGCTTCTCGCACTCGGGTATGAAGTCGTTCCGCAGGAACGTGCTCTTGCCGGTGCGGCGGGGCGCTGCCAGGAAAAGACCTGAGCTATAATCGACAAAGGATTCACCGGCGACATCGCGTGCCAATGACTCGGCCAGCGCAGGCCGTTGGAAGATAGGTCGCTTGGATGACATGGAATATCCTCAAATATCCGACTGACTATAATCTATAGTGTAGCGGATATTTTCAGATAGGCGAATCTGATCCGGAGGTTGTCCAAGTTGCTGGCCACAAATAAGCCCGGGCTATGCCGGGCCAGTCTGCCAAGCCTGAACAGTCATTCCAGGCGCTGAACGCCTACACCAACCTTTCTCACGAACCGCCGGATCACCCACCGGGGCAAGAATCGAACCTGTCGCTGCTGCATGTCAGATTCCATCAGTGATAACACCTCAGAAACGAGCAGTGGCATCCGATCCTCGGAATGCATCGCGCGAACAATCCGCTTGTCTTGGTAGAGGTGAGCTGTCACCTGCTTGACCAGTTTCGCGCGTGGATCTTCCGGCGTAATCGCCAAGGGGAGGCCGTTGATTTGCATCATCCGGATGTCGCCTGGAAACTGCTCAAGCCTCTTCACAGCCCTAGGATTGAAGCGCAGTTTGAAGTAATCACCGTCAACATGGTGTTTCTTCAAGATCGCTACACAAGTCGTGCATTCCCCAGTCAGGTGGATTTTCTCCTTAGCCAAGAACTGGACGATCCCATGAAGAGCAAATAAAGGCTGCGAACCATTCGCATACCCTTCCAACTTGTAGAGGGAGCCCATCATTTAAACCGGTGCATGGAGTTCTGTGTCGCGCCGGAAGTCTCTGCCATAGCCTGCCAAAGCCGAGAGCCCAGTTCAGACTGTACCACCGGCTCCAAAATACCTCCGTGGCTATTCAGCTCGAGTACGCCCAGCTTTCGAAGGGCCGCCATGGATGACGCCGAGTGTTTGTCGACCGGCATGAAGCACCGCGTCACGATGGCCCAAGCATCGTAGTGCTCGCCAAGGGGCAGTTCCCATCGGCGGTCACCATCCTGGTAGTGAAAAACGAAAGAATTGCCAACAACCTGGATAAATTCTGGCGCGAGCGACGGTACCGACCGAGACTCTGGCAGCTGGAATACCTTTACGGTGCTCTGCACGGCCCGAAGACGATTGTCAGCGTCCTTGCGCGTCATACCCGACAGCACGATTGGGTTGAGCGTTTCGGAAACGATGTCAACGACGATGCGATCTTTGCGAGTACCGGCCCGATAGAATTCCAGGCTTAGGGATTCGTCAGCGGTCAGCGAGGCAAAGTCTCGTCCGTTGAGAGCGAGGACACGCTCAACACTTGGGGAAGGGATCATGACTGGTCCTTGTGAGAGTCGTGAAGACGGGGTGTTATTTGTCCCGGCCTGTGCCTGGCGCAGCTTCAGCGAACGTAATGTGCTCAGGAGACAAGTGCATCGAAGCAGCCACGGTCTGTTCGATTGACGGAAGAGATGATTTACCTTTCCCCGATCCCAGCGCATGTGTAGGCAGCACCATCGTTACTGGTTCCCCAGCAGCGGTTTTCATTGTTAATTCTTGCATCATTCATCCTCTGGAAGTGAAGCCTTGATCGGCGGTAGGGTTGAAATGAGCTGATCAGGGTAGGTGGCGATTGTAACCGGCACCTACCGCCCTGAATCGAAGTGGAGCCTCCGGAAATTCCAGCTGGTGCTTCGCTGCTGGGGTTACGATCCGTTGAGCTTATTCGATGTCTCGCCTACCGGCACCTCGATCCAGCGAGTGCCCTCACTGCTTCGATGGGCCTTAATTAGTCGGCTACCGCTTTCCAAGATGAAGCGGTCAGGTAGTTCGTAAACATTGTGGCCAACGATGATCATTTCTTTGGCTATTTCAGGTGGCCGGCCAATGAAGCAAACTGCTTGTGGTTCGCCGTACTCGCCTCGAAAAATGCGGCGGGCAACAGTCTGGTCAGGCTGATCTCTTGATTCGAGATAGACGATTTCATCCTTTGCAAACGGAATGGATGCAGTGTCCTCGACCTTGATTGGATTCGACCGGGCTTCTTCCCGCTCCTCTGCAAGTCTGCGCTCAGTCGCATAAGCCGCCGACAAAATAGCGCTTAACGATTCCAGCAGTTGGGCCTTTGCGGCCTCATCGGTGAGGCGTGGAAACAGTCCCTCGCTGATCCCTTTTTCAAGAGCGTCATTTAGGGCTGCATCTGAAAATTTTGAAGCCACAAGGTCACCTTCTAAGCAATGGGGTGATGTCTGGACGAATGGGGAGGTCCAGCGACTGATCACCCGCATTATAACCAGTCACTGGGCGTACGGCCGGCGATCAGCCTGCTAGAAGTTCCAGTTGAGCGACTGGGGCGCTTTTGAACTCCGGAATCAACCACTTGGTGTTCAGTTCAGGGAGTGCGGTGACGGAATACAGGGTGTCTTCATCCTGCGGCACATTGAAGTGCAGCTCGTCACCGTGCTTGGAAGGGTTCACCTTCACCAGCAAAGCACTGACGCTGCTCTGTTGATACTTCTCGACCGGGAGGCTTTGATCGAAAACAACCATGACGCCTTGAGGGGAAAGCATTGGGGCGGCGTGGATGGCATCACGGAGTGCTTTGATACGACTGCGGTAGCTGCCTGGCTCGCGCATCTCCGCTTCCCAAAGATCGCGCACGAATTGGCCGATGATGCTGTAAGCCCAGCCCGAGCTGCGCCAGCTGCCGTCAGCTTGCTGCATCAGAATGTTCTCGTTCGACTGGCTGACTCGCAGGCAGCGCGGGGACAGTACCTCGTAGCGCTTTGCTTTTGGGGGCTGATAGCCAAGAGACTCGTCGCGGTGGCTGAAGGTAGGCAGATGGGTGCTCTTGATGATGTTCCAGGCCTGCTTGATCTCGCCATTGAAGATCGCGCTCAACAGCTTGCTGTCTTCATAGAGAGTGACGGTGATAGGTGCGCCAGCTGTCAACGCTGCAGCCTCTGATTCGTATCCGAGGGACAGCATGGCGGGCTGGACCACCTCCATGTCCTTGCTGGTGAGTGTGGCGGACCATCCCTCGCTTACCTGAATGGTCAACGACAAGTCGTGCATAGCTACGGGGCTTGCCAATTCCTTCAACCAGCCACCCACGTGGCTCTCAGGGGTAATGTAGCGACCACCGGTGCCCTGCAGCATCCCGCCCTCGCACGCCGAGGCAATCCCGAAGATGCGCTTCATCATCACTTCGATACCGCCGATGGCACGAGCGCACCAGTTGGGCGTATGGGGATAGCAGTTCTTTTCATAGGACTGCTCCCACATGATGTAGCAGGGTTGGCCATCGGTGTCGCGGAATGCGCTGATCAGCTTGCCGGTAGAGACTGTAGAACCCATGAGTGTCGCTCCTGTGTACGTTAGGGCTTGATTCGATGGGTTCAGTATCCTGGCGGTCTGAGTGTGGCAGAACCACCTTGATCGGCAGCTTTTGGTGCTGCATTTGAAGATTGAGTTCTGGACCTTGGCATTCAATGCTGGATGGGGCTGCTCGGAATTGCACCTTAAAAGAGGCCCAGCGATTGCTGGGCCTTGGGGGATGTATGGTTAAGAAAGTGGACTATTCCTTCCCCACCTTAAAGCGCTCAATCAACTCAACAGCCTTAGCTGACGCCGATTCGATCATGCGTAGCAAGGATCAAGAATTCACAGTCGGTAAATGCCAGCAGATGTGGGGCGGAAAGGCCCATTACCCGGATCTGGTTCGTTTGGTTGTTCCAAAGGGTCAAGCTCTTGCAGTGGCTCAAAAGATTCTGCGCGAGTTGGAACATGCAAAGTCCGACCAAACCCACTTGGGCGAAATCGCGCTTTTCGGCCACCTCGAAGAACTCGACGCCGAGTAATTGGAAACCGCCAACCACCAAGCCCGCCCCGTGCGGGCTCAGACCGTAGGACAGGGACACCTTTCGCTCCCTAGGTTGGAGCAGGAAAATCCACTGCACCCTCGACCGGCCAGAATGCAGAGTTCAACCTGGAGACTCATCTAAGTTTGGAAACTTGACGTGGAATATCAACCAAGCAGGCGAAGCCTACTTGGCCGGATGACGATCAGGGGCTGGTGGCACGCGCCGGAAAGGCCGAAGATGGACTTGCATTCCCGGCAACCCGTGAGCCGAGAGGCCTTACAATCTACATAGGAAATCGCCATGACTACAGACAGGCCGAGCGTTGCTCAAAGTGCCATAAATCGCTGGAACGCTGGGGCTGATGAGTTCAATCAGTGGGACGCCTTGGGACAGGATGAGAAAGATGAACTCATCGAAGCAGAGAAGGAGCGACTGGCCAGCACCGATCGCCTAAGCGTTGATTCAGGCATCGTCCAGTAACACGGAAATTGCACTGCTCAACCACCCCGCCTGGGAGCGGGCTTTTGCAACACCTGAGCAAAGATTTTGTACCCTCGAAAATTCATTGATGGAGATTGATATGGCACCGAGTAATGAGCGAATTTGCTTATATTTCCTAACGATGCTGTTGACCGGAGTGGAGATTATTCCAGGTATCTCCGGCCAACCCAAACTGTTAGCCGCGTTGACGGTGTTTGTCTTCGTTTCTTCGGCCTGGCTTTTCATGGACGGTCTGCTCTCCGCAATGCGTCCGGAACAGTCGAAAGATGATCTGCCCTCCGACGCCACAGCGGCTGCATCCAAGCCGTAGGAAAGTTGGTGCACCCTTAACCCTTGAGGTTGAGGGCTACTGTAAAACCAAGGCGTGGGTTTTCGCGTCAGGCAGAGTTAGGAATTTACTGCTATCCGACCTCGTGCCGATAAACGTAGGCTTACAACTTGTTTGATACCACCGGGCTTAAGGCAGAGTTAAGCCTGGAGACTCTGCTAGCCAACTTTGGGATGGATTATGAATAAACTGAGTATGTCGATGCTCTATGTGCTGACAGCTTTTTCCGCAGTTTCTGGATGTTCTACATCTATCCAACGGGCACCGGAGATTGATCTCGTCCAGAATGTTCCAACCTCCGAGGTTGATGCCGAACAGCCTTCCCGCAATACGTATGAGTCCGAAGTGATCTCCACGGTAGGTTATCAAGTGACCTATATCGAAAAACTTCATCCGGGCTCTGAGGGTATGTCTGATCAGGCGATTGCATGGTCAAAGCAATTTGGAACTTATGACGAATTGCAGAAGAGTGTGTCTTTGGAGACCGGCAAGGTATGGGTCGGCACGATCGTCACCAAAGGAGAAGACGGAAAGTGCACTGCAAACACCACATTCATTGCGTCTGCACCAGAGGTCGGCGCGCCACGAATGCAAACTGAAAAAGTCGCCATACCTTGCTCCGAGCCTGCCCTGTCGCAGGTTGGCAGCAACAGTAATCCGGCCGATTTCGGTCGTTTTGCTGGCGATGAACTGAAGCCCAGGACGACTATTACCAGCTCATTCTATTCCGATGGGGGCGCAGCGCATTTCGTCACTCGCTTGCTCTACGCGGATGGTCGTGAGAAGGAATGCGTCTACGAGATGACCGGACAGAACGCCACTCTGGTGAAGAGCCAGTTTAAACCGCAAAGCCGGATTTGTTATCCAGCACACACGTTTGTTCGAGATCGAGCTGGACCATATACCCATAACTCCTGATTGGCGCAGCCAGTTGAATTGACGGAAAGGCGCCGCGCGATTGGTTTGCATCGAAACCTCTTGGCAATGATCATGCCCATCCGTTAGGACTCAGGTCCGGAGCAGATAGGAACCGAAACCCATGCAAGAGCCATGGATTGATCGCCGCTGTTGTGACTGGGACACTTTTCTTGACAGCTTGTTGGCAGCTGCGCATCGCATGAAATTTCCACTGCTATTGGTGGATCGGTGCGAAGCGCGACGGTATTGGCGGCGATACAGCTGCACAGGGGCCGAAGTCATCCGGACGCAGCGTGCACGCGAGATGAATGCAGCGCTTTACAACGGTTACGGCGAGCCGCCGAGCACGGGAGACGACGGGGATAACGGGAAAGGTCCTCGAAGTCCCGTTGGCCCATCGCCTATCCGCCCACACACTTTGGTTTAGCAGTAAAGGTGCCGGTGTATGACAGTCGAGACGTGTCTGTATGTATCCCTTGGACTTATTGTGATGATTGGTGTGTTTGACCTCGGCTTCCGCTTCGGAAAGCTGCAGGCTATGAAAGAAGTACAATCCAGTTCTACCTTTCGGCTGGCAGTGTTTGCGAGTGGGCCAGAGTCAGAGCTCGAACGGCTTGTATCCACCGATGCGACACGAAAGTAGGGAAATAACGATGAATGAAAAACATCAAGATCAGCTTCGAGAGATGGCGAAGGCGCTTCCCTCTGGTTCGACCATGCGCCTTCACGACGTTGCGATAGGGCCACTCCCAGGGCAGCGTGTCACAGTTGTGATATTGGCCGACAAAGATGCCGTACCGGATGGCGTAGACCTCACCTTAGCAGCAGCCCACAAGCTGCTTGAGGCACATGATCTAGGCACCACTGTAAGCTCTCCAGCAGTGGTTGGCGTTCGTTCGGTGAATACCCGTAAGGTCGATTTTGCCCGGGCGCTGATGCTGCAAAGGTCGCCTGAGGCACCGGTTACGATCCTCGAGGCTGTACCGGAATTTGAACTCAATTTCCCAGCTCAGGGAACGTAGGAAAATACCCGTGTACTCACTCCATTTGAGCCTTGGATACGCCTCATGACCACTATTTTGAATTCAACAATGCGTGTGCTGTTTCCCACAGCTTTCTTCATCGTCGCTTCTGCGGGAATGTTGTTTTGGGTTAACCATTCAGCAGAACAGAAGGCTAAACAAATCGCTGAGCGTGACGCGCGGTGTTCTCAATTCAGCGATACGAACAGCCTGTTTTTCAAGGGTGACCGGGATTGCGTGGGCTGGAAGCGTAAGACAGACATCCCATTGCCAATTGAAGCCTAAAGGTTGAGTGAATGAACAGAACTGAGATGATGGGTCGGATTCCACACTCCATTGGACTTGAGCCTCTTGTGGGTAGCTACTATGCCGTTGAGTGCACTGTCTGCGGGTGGGTGGGCAGCTCGGAAGTGCTGACTGACGATTGCCAATGTACTCAGGATGCAGGCGATCGGTTCTGCCTGGGCGATACCGAAGAAATCGGAACAGAGAGGCTGCTTGGCATTGTTCAAGCCATGAATCGCCGTGACGCCGATGCACAACAGGCCAGCCATCGACTAACCGCGCATACCAATGAGACTGAAAAGTACCTGGACGCAGCAGCCGAGCTCTTGGGCGAAATCGTCCAGAAGGGGCAGGCCTATATTGAGTGTGCTAACAAGATGAGTCCAACTGGTCAGAGGGTTGCTGCCGTTCTCGATTATGTAGCGCAGTTCCAGCCCGAGCCGCTCATGGCTGAGCCCGAGTAAGTGCCCGGTAGCGAGCGGCGATGGCGAGAGTTTCGTCCCAGTAGCTGGACACGGAGCGATTTGGCTGCGGCATCACAGCCCCATGGTCCTGACGACCAGCCCGAGGCGGAATACTGGTTGGCCTGGTCACCTTACATCACCGGCGATAGAAGCGACCCAGGTCATCCCGATCAGGTAATGCGCCGGCGTTTTAAAACTAAAGAGGCGGCCATGGCCTACGTCGACAAGACGTGGCCTCTCTAAAGGGAACATACCCAGTTCAGCCAATCGAGCGGTTGAGCCCGGCCGCCCTGCCTGTCGCTACGCCGCCAAAAATGCGCAACTGCTGCTTGAATCCCGAAACTCGGAAGTTACCCTCTTTAGAGACTCTGAGACTCAAAATCGGAGTCGACCACCGGGAATGAATACCTGACTTCGGATTGGAAGGAGATGCAGCATGTCATGGGCTGATCGGGCAGCGCCAATTGTCGCTGAAGTCATCAGGCGAGTAGGGCGGAGCAATATGACGGTGCTTCGCAAAGAGCTTGCGCATGCGTACCCCTGGGGCGACCGAGCAAATGCGCCGTACAAAGCTTGGCGAGCTGAAGTAAAGCGTCAGTTGGGGCACGGATTGCAGAGGCCACGATTTGATCCGCAGAACCCTCAGATGGATGCATTTGATTGAAGCAGCAGGGCATGCCGGCTCTTGCAGGTGTGTGAACTCGGCCGGCAAGGGGTGCTTGTCTGGGATGGACCATCACGGTCTAGGAAGGGCAGTGCAGTGCCCTGGAGAGTGCTATCTCAAGTGCGCGCCGGCAGAGTGTCTCTGCCGGGCGGATTAGCATCATCAAATGATGCGGTACTTGGACAGCTTGTCTTTGACGTAGCAAAAGATGGGTCCGATTACAGCGAAAATATCATCGCCAAGTCCTGGCACATCCTGTGTGGATTTGGTCCGTTTGCTCTCTCGGCCGAAGATCAAGGGCAGATCGGTTGCGGTGTCAATCAATAGCCAGGCTACAAGGCCAACGTACCCTGGAATAATCCAGAAATAGCTCGTGACCAGGACAAGCGCTGTAAAACACAGGAACAAGGTGTCACGGCGGTTGGTGTCGCTGTCTCGTTGAATTCGCGCCATCTTCGTCAGATAGACACGTTTGGCGGGCAGATAAATTTTTCCAGCGCTGAACAGCATCGCGAGGATTACGAGAGGGAATGCTGATTCCTTCCATTGCGCAAGCAGCCAGAAGCCTCCCTTTAGAATCCCAAAGAAGAAGCCCCCCAACACGACGAGGAACACCACGAGGCCGAGAGTCCATTTAACAAAATTCTTCATCTGACTACCCAAGGTTACTGACCAAAATCCATTATGGATGAGTGTCAGTGAAGCCGCCATGACCCCTTAGACTGATGTTTTGCCAGTTGTGTCTTGTCCATCGCGGATCAGTTCACTCCATAGCCGGCGGAAAATGCTCCAAAGTTTCGAAATCAATGCGAGTATTGATCGCATTCATGACTGCTTCTTCAAAGCTTTGACCAGTCGCATCGACCCAGCCGAAATTGGCCACATGCCAAGTCACACGATGCTGGCGGTATGCGCCGCCGCGCTCGTAGTCGATCACGACGCTGGCTAAATTGGAGCGGTCGTGCAACCAGTCCCAGCACTGCTGCATATTGGTACTCATAGCCCTAATGGTCTCCGTCGCTTGTGTCTTCATGCTCGTGTTGAGGGCGGCGCGCTACAAATGATGCGCTTATTGTGAGGCGTGATGCCCCGTGGCAGAACCGTTACCGGGCCGTGCGCAAGACATAGATTTTGGCTGATATTGGAGCCGTAAATTGCCGTGTGAGCAACAGACCGTTATGTTGAGCCCGGCGCGCATTTGCATCCAGGAGCAGAGTGTTGATTACCATCGAATACCATGAGCACCACATACCGAAAAGCCTTCATCACGCGATCATGGAGATCGTTGGCGACAATATTCACTCGCTCAGGAAGCAAAAGGTCGGGCTAGATGATCCGCTCTACGCGCTGGCGCGGGCGGAGCTGCTGACAGAGATCTCCATGTATCTGGAGTGGATTGGTGACCCTGGAAAGGCTACATCTCTTGTCATCGCGATCGAGCCATTTGAGGACGCGGCAATGGTTGTGGGTTTCATGATCGTCACCGCCTACCTCGACGGTAGCAAAGTCGCCGGCGTGAATTATGCGGCGGTGCGAGAGGGACATCGTCGTCAGGGGATTCTGAGACAAATGATGGCCGAGCTGACGAAACGAATTCCCAACCTTGGGCTTAGTGCCTCGATTGAGAACGTGCCAGTTTACGAAAAACTGGGGTTCTACCCGATCGAACACCGCGGTACGCACATCGCCATGGCGAACGCTGAGTTGCCCAAAGGGAAAATGTCATCTGTCGACATGGAATACGTTGGGCAACTGCCGCACGTCCTGCATCAGCGCTCGCTGCTACGTGACAAATACGGAAAGAAAGTTCGTGATGTCTACGCGGCGTTTGAGAAGGCCCAGCGTCAAGAGGGCGAGCGAGTCCAGGAGTATCTGGCATCCCGGGGGATTCACAAAGGGTAGCTGGTGATGAACTGCGGCATCCGAAAATGCCGTTCTTCAGCTGGTGACATCCAAGGCTCGAGGTCGGAAGCGGACCAGTCTCAAGCAACTGATTGTCTAGGCGCGGTGATGGCGCAGGCCGCAGGGATTGCTCCCATGCTCACTCTATCGCGTAGACCAGCCGTTTAGTCGCGGTGATATTCCGCGTGCATTGCCAGTAATCCCAAGCCGCGAGTGCTGCAATAGCCCAAAGGGGGATTGTGCCCAGCAGCCCCCCTCCCGCAAATAGAAGCGCGCCGCTGAGCACTGCACCAAGCACCCAAAGCGGCAGCTTTCCACCTCCCCACGGAAGCCCAACCTGTCCGAGACGAATACAGGTGTTTTTCAGCACCCCAACCATACGACGGCGCTCGGCGTCGCATAGCTTGTTTGCCTTCTTTACGCCTTCTTGCAGCGCCTGGTCCGGATTCTTGCGGTAGGCGGTCATATACGGCCCACCGATCCAGGACAGGAACTCTTCAGCATTGCTATTCATCTATGTTCGGTCGCTCGATCAAGTCGGTTTGGGCGCGTGGCGAATGAGCTTTCACCGAACTGCCGCTTGGTTTTCAGGCAGCTCGGCTTAATGCGTGACTCTACACGATCGGGGGTTGAATCGAATTGTTCCGTTTAGCCGCTGAACCCGTGGTCGACACAACTGCAGCGAAGCCAATGGTCCTTGTGCTGGCGCGCATCGGCCAACCCTTGAGCGACGCCGCTCATGAACGCTTCGTGTTCATCATCGTCCAGCGTGGCTGTGTGGCGCTGATAGGCGGCGTAGATGGTTGCCGCGGCGTCTGCTGGGGCGCTCTTGTTGCGCCAGCATTCGAAGAGCTCGGCGTCAAGACCTGAGGTTGCTACTGAAGCCTCTGGACAAGTCTTGTTCATCAGGTCAGCAACACCACGCGTAACCGCGCCAATCCACTTTGAATACGGCAGATCCAGAGGTGCTGCTGGCGGCAGCCAATGTGCTTCCATCTCGCCGATCAAACCAGCATGGTAATTCTGGTGATACAGCTCCGAGTACATCTCGTGGGCCAGATTATAATGGTCGGCCAGATCCGGCACGTCTTGCAGCAGTTGTGGAGCTGCTGGGCCGTAATGCCGGTAGGAGAGCACATCATTCGATGCGAGCTCCGCGACGGCTGCATGAGCGGCCTGGTAAGCCGCATCAACCTGCGGCTCGCGGCCGCCGACAGCAAGGATTACGAGATAGTCGGTCCAGAGGAAGCGGGCGGCAAGTGCTTCGCGGAAGGCTGCGTTCATGAAGTGAACTCCGGGTTTGCGATCATGGGATGGAGCCATCTTGAGATGTGCGCGCCCGTGCCAGAAGCGGTGCGCGTGGCGTCACCGCACTTATCGTCACTACGTGTCAGCCCTGAAAGCTTGGATCGACAACCCACACTTTGCCTTTGCTGGCGACGGCAAGTGGACGTGTTCGAAGAGCAAGCAGCGCGTGTCTTCCTGTCAGTTTGCCGGTAAGGACATGACTGGCAACGCTGGCCGCGTATTGGACTGTGTGAGCGATCGAGCGCCAGGTCGCCACAAAGCCTGATGGGGAAACGGGATCTCCGAGTAAACGCGACACCTCTTTAGCTTCCTCAGCCAGGAGTTCATTCGCGTTATCCGGGACGTCCACACTCCAAACCCAGCAATCAGCCTTAAGCTGAAGGAAGTACCGGGTGCGGCGCACCCCGGCCGGGCTCAGTGTTAGCGGGTCAGCGATAACTGACGAACCATCCTCGACTTCCAGCGTTACCATGCTCGAGTGCATGGTTTGTCCTTTCCAAGGCCCGTCAATGAAAGGAACGTAGGCAATCTCAGGCTTTGTCTCTGAAGCTCGGGAAGCAACGTTGATCTCATTGAAATCAAGCTTGTCAGCGCAGGTCATGCAATAGATCAGAGCTGCGCGTCCCTCGTGCACCTCAACGCTCGGCATTTCGCCGCTGCGCCAGGTTTCCCGGGTCACGGTAACAGTCATGGTGGTGTGACCGTCGGCAACAGCCTCGTCGCAATGCGAGCAGCTGGTAATAGCGGGTCTGATAGGAACAACGTCTGCGGACATGATGATCTCTCCATGGTTGGCTCAGATCATATCCCAGCTAGTTGGCCACCCCGGGATTGTGGGTGGCTCAGAATTCGATGCGGCTCAGGAGCATCTGGGGCTGTGCATATATCGACGCTTGAATCGAACAAACATTTCCGGCGCATGCTTCTGGCACACCTCTGTCAACAGCACTATCCCCTCATCGACCACACCGGTTGAGGCAATACCACTGCGCCATCGGCCCGCCAATTACGCGGGCCTTGGCAACGCCAGGGCGCGGGTGTCGCGCCGGTCAGCAAAGGACATTAACGATGAGCAAAGATACGAGCGCTGCGCTTTTGAATTTCCGGGCATGTGTTGAGGGCGCGCCCACTGGGACTTTCGAGGACGCCAAGGCACTGGGCAAGACTATTGATTTGACCTGCTCCACACTCATCCAGGATATTCGCGCGCTGGGCCTCAATGCCGATACCTGCGACCTGATTTTCGCCGTTGAAGCCGCGGTCTACAACTATGTTGCTCAATCCAACCCTAAATCCGGCCTGTTTCCAACCGCCGAAGGCTTTGGCTCGGCGATGAATACGTCTGAACGGGATCGCGTCATCGACGGCGTGAAACGCGACAGAGACTCGCTCGCCAAAGCTGGCTGAAGCGAAAAAATCGTCATACCTAATCGCCCGCCTTGCTGCGGGCTTTTGCTTTTTGGGCCCAAGCCCCGCCCCGTTTCAGACGAATCATACAGCCGCGGCTGTAACCTCCTACAGCCCCGATCACCAGAAGTTGCGAGAATCAGCTCTCATCAAATAGGGGAGCGACATGGAGTATCGCGGGATTGTTTTATCCAAACTCGAGGCGACGATCGTACGGAGCGCTCAACAGTCGTTGGGTGAGCTGCAGCAATTTATCGGTCGGCGGATCAGCGATGAGGAACGCGTCGAGGCATTGAACTACGCAGCTGAATCGGCGGCATTCATCAAGCTTGGGATGCATGACAGTGGCCTGGGCCGCTACGCCGCGCGTGAACTCCAGGAAATGGAGCCCTTTTTAGCCAGGGCCATTGCCGCAATTGAACAACCTGAGATTCAAAGTCGAGGCGGGCAGGGTGCTGGGTTGTGATTTGCACTGTTGGTTTACTCAGTGAGCAAGCCGGCCGCACGCAATACATCCATTGCGGCGTTGATCTCCTTGCATTCACTTTCTGCCAGATCCCTGAGCTTCTGGCCAAGTGCGCTGACCTTATCCGGATGGTACTCGGACATTCGTTTCCGATATGCGGCCTTGATATCGGATGACTCGAATTCTCCAGAAAGACCCAGGACTGCCAACGCTGACTCTACCGCTGGATCACGCACGTTGGCCTGCTCTGGCTGAACTGCCGGCTTCAGCTGCACGTTGTCACCCTCTATCACGACGGTGAACAGTGTCTTGCAGCCGCCGCATCGCCCGGCTTTCGCCTTAAGGGGTAGCGCCAGTTTGAGGTTCGCAGCACAGGACGGGCATCGGAGGATGATTTCAGCCCTGGGATTCGACGTTGCATCGATCCTGTAAAGCGAAAGCGTGTCCAGCCTTGTAGCTTCCACCAGCCTGCCAATGAGGCCTGGCGTCATCTGAGCAAGCTGGCGCTCCATTGTTCGGCCAAAGGCCCAGCTCCAGATGAAATGACCGTCGGTGGATGGTCCTGGGCTGCCGAGAGAGTGGAAGCCTTCCGAGCGCAACGAGATCAAGAACCCCAGCACTTTGGCCCGGTGGTAATAGAGATCCTGAGGCTGGGTCGCATTCGAAGCGCTGCCATGATGAATCAGGAACGCCTGGCGTTCGGTTTGATTGCCGATCTGTTCAACCAGATTGCCTTTAGGGCTGACCACCTCCGATCGCTTGAGCGCCAGATCCCAGTCGCGCTCGATGGCGCGAAGCAACTGATCGGGGAAGGGGCCAGGGCCTACATTGGCTCCAGCCTGCATCAGCAGAAGGATCGAATAAATCGCCAGGTTGAGGTTGACCAGTGATGAGTTGGTGGGCGTGAGGCACCCGGCACCATAGAGGGTTTCATCAATCAACTCACGGAGAGGGTTCGCCGCCCGGCGCTCAATACCCTCGTAGCGTGCGAAGATTGGCTTCAGCAGTCCATCCAGTGGATTGGATAGCGCCTCAATTCCGTCATCGGGTTTGGGCTCAGGACGGTGCTTCCAATCGATACCGGCCAGGGCGTAGCCAATGCGGTCGTTTAGAGTTCTTCGCAGACTTTTGAACATTGATGCAGCTGCCTTATCGTGTCAGCGCCAGCCGATGAGATGCCGGGATTGCTACGTTATCGGTCCATTTCTCTAATAGTTAAGGCCAGGCGGACCGTGTCAGATGTGGAAGTGGGTAAGGTCCGGTGATCGGTTGTGAGTATGCCTAACACCATCAACGAAAAAGCCCAGCATCGGCTGGGCTTTTCAGAACTGACGTAGCGGCTCAAATGCCGCCAATACGCAGCCGGAAATCACTCCACGCAACCCAGCGCACCACGAATGAGGATGCTGCAGCCAGGGCAATGACGATTGCTACGCTGACGAACAGCGGCAGTGTGGCTCCGGCCGGAGGGGAAGGTAGATCTTCGCTGTACAGCCCCTGCAGCACGACGTAGGCATAGATGTAGATCACAACCATCGAGAAGTTGGCGATACGGTCGGACATTCTGGTGTAGTGCTTGTCGTAGACCAGCGCCGCCCCGATGAGAAACACCATCACCAAAATGTCGATGTGTGCGAGATAGGTTGCTAGCTGCACCGGGGCAATGCGGGTCAGACCGATCAGGCTCGCGATGAATAGAAGGTTGAACCCGGTGATAGCTTTGAGAATCTGAATTCGCCCAGGTGGATCCTCGGTGAGGATATGGCCGATGGTCTTTTCAATCATGTTGACTCCTTATTGGGGAAATGAACGGGATCACTCCAATGTCGAGATTTCAACATATCTGAGACTCACCAGCGTTGCATCCCAAAAGCGGGTGTCGGAATTTGCCCCCCCAGCTTCAGTTCCTAAGATCTGTCGTCGAATCTTGAGTGCTTCTTCACGTTGTCGATCTTGGTGAGGATCTGCAGGTTCGCTTCGACATGCAGCCCGCAGACGCGCCTGCCTTGAATGGGCACTATGTGGTCAACCTCGTGCAGAGTTCCAGTCTCTGCAGTCAGTCTCCTGGCTTCAACGTAGATGGCTTCGATTGCGGCCAGATCAGCCCAGGCCGGCGTTGCGATCTTCAGAGCAGCACGGCGCTTGTCGGAATTCCACCTCAAAACATCCTTGCGCCGTTGAACCCGCAATTGGGCATCCTCACCGCCAGCGGCAGCCCGAACTTCATCATCACGCTCGAACTGCCGCATGCCTTAGCCCTCTGTAATGCGAATAGCTAATGAGCACATCGACTGCGATCAGTTGGCCTTGGCGATCTCTCGCAAGCACAGCTTGCAGCTCACCTCAGTGTTTACGTGAACTACCTGGTCGTTGGGGCGCACATATCCGCAGAGGGTGCCGGATAGGCGCTCGCGGTGATACTGCTCGCGAACGTGGTCAGGCATGATCTCGGCCGCAGTGACATGTGAGCTGTATTTGTGGATTTTGGGCGTTGCCATAGTGTCAGTCCTTGATTGGCTTTGTTGATGGTGTCGGAGCCTGCGATTTTACCGCAAAAGAACGCTGCAAGACCGCCGAGGCCAGGTGGGCCCAGTTGGTAGGGGAAACCTCAAGCGACCCGGCCTCGAACTGGTCGTTGATCTGGTCGACCAGTGAGGTGATGGCCACGTCGCTCGGTGCACCCTCGATAGCTGCTAGTGCATCTTCGAAATCACAAAACGCCAACGTGGCCATAACGGTAGTCCTGAACGATCAATGAGAATCAGCGAGGTCGTAGGTCAGTAAGTCCGAGTTCGACGGGTACCGCGATCGTTTCACCAAACTTGGTCACTACGATCGCCCGGCAGAGTGCGACCAGCTCGTTACGGCAAGGCTCCGTGGTGTAGTGTTCGCCGCCGGCATAGTAGATATCAGCAATCCAGCGCTCTGAGGACTCAGTCCCTTCCGCGCCGAAATGAGATTCCGGAGTGAGGGCAACTTGGAACTCACGCAGCAGTGGGCCTGCGTCCACCCAATCACTGCTAGGACGAAACGATCCCGCCCCTCGTGAGGTAACCCAATACGCCCGGCGAACGTTTTGGAGTTGTGCTGGAAGGATCTGGACGTTGAGCCCCTTTGCTTTCGCAACGGCCCAGTCCAGAGCTGGACCGTCAAGGTCGTTGATGCTCACCTGCACGAAGGCATCAGCTGCCGGGAGGGAGGATGTGTTAGTGAGGTGATTGTTCATGCTGGGGTCCAGGCGGTAAGTAGATGGTTCTATCCTGCCTGTATTTCCAGCGTGTCAGAACCCAAAACCCTTGGTCGTTTTCTTGGCCAATAAGGGATCGTAACTTCTTTCGTCCAGTTGAATCTGCCGGGTCTGGCTGATGGTGGACAGCGTCTTCGGCAGACCCGGTCTCAGACTTCAAGAACTCGATGCTGTCGCTGATGTACGCAGGCTGTACGGTGCGGTGCCAGGCAAGAGTCCTTCGTTGAATAGCCACAAGACGGCAACGATCAAAATGATTGAGACGACCATCATCATGAGGAAATACCCTGGCGTTAACCGGTCATCGCTCGGAGCAAGGTGCAGGCCTCCGATGGTGTCAGCCGGGAGGTAGTGGCCGGGAACTGTCCCTAGGGTCAGCTGGTATGTATGAACAGCCTTGCTGTGCGCCTCTCGAGCCTGCAGCAGGGCATCGTAAGCACGCCGCTGTTCCGGGGATTTGATGTGTTTCTGATCATCTCGGGATGACAACGGTATCCCTACGACTCGGCAATGCTCAACAGCCTTTCGATAGGTTTCACAGGCGACCTGAAGCGCCTTTTCACAGTCCTGCATACTAAAACCTCAAATCGATAATCATGACCTAGGAAGATTCTACAGTTTAACGGCTACAGAATTTTGGACGCACCTCGATTCCAGGTTTTAGATCTCTCCACCGTTATACTCTTCATCCAGCTGCCGGCCGAAATGGCGAGGCATGCCACGCCGATGACAACGACAGAGATTCAGATCATGGCTGACGTATTCCAATTCCCTGCCTCGGTTCGGATTCCGACCTCTGTTCGTTGGATGGGTTTGCTTCTGGAGCTATCGCGGTATTAAAGCTATCCCGCATTGGCTGGCTGAAAAGGGCCGCAAGTACGAAAACCCTCCCAGTGCAAAGACGGAAGCGGCTGGTAAGCGACTACGCGAACGTGACGGTTTCCAGCCAGGGAGGGAGCGTTAATTAATGTTTGGCAGGACCCCAATAGAGCTTGCCGGAGCACAGACAAGCGCTCAGCTGCATCCTCAAGCCCGCCTAGTCGCGGGCTAAGTCAGTAGAAGGGTGCGGGTTTCGCGTCCAGCTAGAAACTATCAGAGGGAAACATGGGAAAGAGTAACGCAGCTGTTTGCTACTGGTTTGTAATAATGCTGATCACCGGCTTGGGATTGCTCAAGATCACCCAGCCAATTAATGAATGGCTGATAGCGCTCATCGGTGTTGGCTTCGTTTGCTCGGCATGGTCCTTCATGAGTGGTCTGCTTTCTGTATTGCGTTCCGCACATCCTAGCTTGAAGCCGTCTTCTGACGGCGACAAGACCTCCGGTTGAGCCACTTGCACCTGAACGCAGTTGGGTAGGAAAACAACATGAGACACATACCCCTAATCCTGGCTCTTGCCTTTGCTCTCTCGGGCTGTGATGCCGCTAAGGATTGGGCGACTAAGCTGGACAAGCAGCAAAGAGAAGAACTGGGGCCGATGATCCTTGTCATGGTTCCTGGCTACAGGGTTACTGTTGATGGTCAGACGTTTCCAATCTATGGGACCGAAATCTGCCCAAGGGCCGTTACAGGGAAGGTGTTCATTTTGGGCGGCACATATGACTACCCCGAACAAGGGTTGAAAGGCTGTGTAGTCGTTCAGTCTAGAACCCAGCAGGTACGGATTCAGCGTGTGGTAGATGGTGGTGTGGTCAACGAGATTTGGCGTGTTGAGCACGGCGAAGACACGATGAAGCTCTGGACGTCAGATGGAAAACCTGTTGCTGCTGCAGCGCAGAGTTGAGGGAACATAGGTCATGCAACAGAAATTGGCAGCTTTGGCGCTGATGGGATGTGCAGTGTTCACTGGGTACGTTTACGCCGGTCAGCAACCGACCGTTGATAATCCTTACCTGCAGGAAGTCCTCTGTGGGAGCCGTCAGGTAGTGGACGCATTGCAACCTGCAAAGTTGGACGGCTGGGAGCAAAGGGTCATCATTGCAAACTTCACCGCCAATGCCATTGGTGACAAAGGCTTGGTGTGTAACATACACGCAGCTGTGAGACGCGAAAGCCGCAATGGTATGACTGGCGAGATTAGCCAAGTGGATCAGCTGCTTCTGGTGGGTGTAACAGGCGAGGGCACCATCGTCGCCGAGGTGATTGACAGAGTATTTGCCGACTCACTCTTGGCGTCTCAAGCCGCCAAGGCCATGGCGACAAATTGATCAAGGAGAACCATATGCTTGAGTTTTTAGGCTCGCTTGCTGCATTGCTGGTACTGCTTTTTTACGGTTTTTATCGGCTCTTTCGCAACTATCCACCTGAGGCTAAGGCACGTCTCAGCTCGGTAGGCTTCCCCGCCGGTGACACCGACGCAAAGGCACAACGGTTTTTGCGCTTGTGTATGGTCTGTGCAGTGCTCAGTGCGGCTTCATTTTTGGCAGAATACCTCTGCACAAAATTCTAGGGACCCCGCTGCTATGCGCGCCTGATTGAGTAAGGTCACAAGTTTTATCAACCACTTACGAGTTCTCGGAAACCGTACCAGGTACACCCAAGCCCCGGCCTGAAAAGCGGGGCCGAGTGCGTAGGAGATGGGCAATTTGGCCCATGAATCGAGCAGGAAACGACAATTGAATATTTGGATTCTGGCTGGTGGCAGTTCATTGATGTTTGCTCTGGGCGGGACTGTTCCACTGATTAGCACTGGATCGGGTTCACCCTATACCGCGGGTGCAATTGTTCTTCTCACCATGGCATTAGCAACGAACTGGAAGCCGTCGGCGTAGTAGGTAAATGACAATGGAAGCGGTAATTGACTGTCCTGCGTTGCATCAAAAATCAGATGGATATCCATATGGTGACCGCGTTCCTCGAACCGTCCGGATGCTCAAGACCGTCACGGCCGACCCTATGCCCGTGATTGGGTTCGGGTACATTGAGGGTGATTTGCCAATCGCAATCATCAGTCAAACCTTACCAGTGTGGACGAACAGTCATGGTGCTGTCGCAGCAATCCTTGGGGACGGTAAAAGGCTTGGCCTGCGGCCGGGTGAGTTTGAGGTGGCCACCTGGCACGATTCTGAGGGGTGAGGCACTGACATGTTGACGCGAATCGCAGCATTACTGGGTGGCGTTGCCGGACTTTTTACGCTGGCGTGGCAGATCGGCGTCATCGGCTATCACTTCGGTAGTGCTCCTGTACCTGTGAAGATCGCCATTGTCGTGATCGCCGCGCTCCTCACACTTTTCTTGATGGTGTTCGCCTTTGAGGTCGCCCGGCATTTGGCTGCGAAGCTTCGATCCTGGCTCCGGCGCGGCCGGTAAGTCGACCCTCTGAGCTGGCGCTGATACACGGCCTGCAGATCAAGCCCTGTTCAATTCTGGGAAATGACAATGAACGAAAGATCACCCCTGACGCCAGGCCAGCGCGAGCTCAAGAACGAGTTCGATGCAGCGCAGCATTGGCTGCTGAGGGCGATCCACTCAGGGAGTGTGGCTTCCGAGGAAACCTTGGCCATGTTGCGGGATCGAGTTGCCAATGCCCAGGCTCGTTGCCGAGATGAGGGTTTGGAGCTCGAGACAATTTATGAGTCGTCCCAGCGGCAACGTGCTGTGCGTGAGGCTCAGACTCATCAGTACGCTGGGCAACAGAAGACAATCAAACCGATCGTCTCGCGAACTGCCCGTTTCTGGATCTCCGCCGCCGGCGGAGCGCTCGCAGGCTGTCTGACCGCAGACATGCACCTGGCAGTCCCATTGGTAGGAGGGCTCATTACTTGTGGGCTGATCCAGTTTTACCTTGCAGCGTGGTTCCCGACTGCAGGCTTCCGCGTTGGTTATCGGGCAATGGCCAACGATGTTGCCTACCTCAGGTTTTGGCCTGAGGGCTCACCGGATCAGAAGGATTTTGACTCGGCGTGCCGTCACTACCGAGTCAAGAATGGTCGACAAGGATGAATTCGAGTTCAGTGATAGGGGATGAACCATCAGTGTCGCGGTTCACGAGTTTGAATGAACGTGGACGCTGTGCCGGCCGCTGGAACGGCCGGACAGAAATGATCAGTAGCGGCGTGGAGCAAGCTTATCAAGCTTGTTGCTCAAAACAAGCTGTCCAATGCAGCACAGTACAAATACGGCCAATGCGGTGTATCGCCAAGCTTCGTCCGCCGGCACGTAGAAGATAGATCCAATCATCATGAGCAGCTGGATCACGATGAGTATCATCCGGAAACCGTTCAGACGCTTGATTCGTTTACCAAACAGGGTTTGCATCTCAGTCGCGATCTCTAAGGGAGGGTGATTGCTGTCAATGGTGCCGACGTAATCCACTTCTTGCAATCCAAACTGAGGGCCTTGAATTGGATGATTGACTGGGGCCAGGAACGTTTCCCGGGCTTTCTCTTCTTCAATTGCTTGAGTGATAGATACGGGCGACGCCTTGAGCAAGGTCGATACCAGTTCTCTGAGCTCCTGATTGGTATTCAGTTGGCATAGCCCGATCGAGTCCTTGGCCTCCCTCCGGTCTATGATCCGCTGTTGTATAGCCGCTATCACAGGACCTGCGTCAGCTGAGTCCTCGATCACAATGATGTCGCCTGGACGGCATCCTCTGGCACCGAATGCACGACGATCCATGTCCCTCACCGCGACAGAGCGTTCAAATCGATCTGAAAGGCTTTTTACCCATCCGGCGCACCACTCACCGGTGGTCTCACAGCGGTAACTGCAACGCTGTCCGACTTGAATAGCAACACCGTAGGCATCGTGCCGAGTAGGGCTGTCTGGGTCTGGATGAATGTGTTCCCACCAGTAGCCGCGCATGTACTTAGGTCGGGCTGGGAATTGCGCCATGAAAGCGCAAGTGATCAAGCGGTCCAACTCATTGGTGATGTTGATCTGTTCCATTGCCTGCTGCTTGGCAGACTCGATAGTGGAGTTAACTGAAAAAACGGTCCCGACGTCAGCATGAGAAAATGCAAGAAACGTGAGCGTCATACCATCCTTCTCGACGTTGAAAGCATCAAGACTCTCGCTGCCCCCAAGTTGGTTCTCAAGTAGGGCGGCGGCCTCATCAACGCTGCCGGCGACAACCTGGGCTGTATAGCTCCATGGCCTATCAGCTCCATCATCGGCATCGTCAGATTGCGAGAGAATCTGCACAGCCACTTTGGACGGAGAAGCGCTTGGGAATGGGGCCGCGGTAGTTGGGTGCATGATCGCCTCGGTTATGTCTGGGAATGAGTACATCGTGAGGCTGGTGGGGGTGTGGCAGAAGCCGTTGCAGGGATGTTGATCAGCGAGATCGAAAGCCAAGCCGAGGTTTCCGTTTGACAGAGAGGGCAGTGCAAATGGCCCTATGATCTTAGGGCCATATCCGTGCCGACTGTTCAGAGCTGCTCGACTTGAACACGAAACGCCCGATCAGTAGGGTGCAGGGGCAGCCGGGATTTGATTGCCCCCGATTCCAATCCAGCCTTGAAGTCAAACGCGGTTTGCGGGTCGAAGAAATACGCCTCTTCAACCTCAAGCGTCTCTCTCCCATCATCAGACGTTTGAACAACGCAGTAGACAAATTTGCTGTGGGGGGCCGCGTCCGGGTAGAACCGGTAGGAGTCGATGCTTGAGCTGTTCTTTTTGCCGCTGGCGCTGATGGTGAATTCGATCTGCTCTTTCGAAAAACGCGGATCGTGATGATAGCCGGTGACTTTCACCAGATACGGCGCTTCGTGCATGAAGGCCATGAAAAGTGTCTGACCGATCTGCGGACGGTAGTCCGGGGTATAAGCACTCATTGATGAATTCCTTTGAGAGGTGCGCGATTCATAACGCTCATCTTCAATGATGGAGTCGCGTGCCAGAAGCCTGATGGCTGGCATCGTCAGGCTGTGGTGATATCTGACCGAATGGCGCTGTTCAGAGGGTAGTAAGCATTCAGCTCCAAATCCTCATATCGGGATTCAAACGATTGGGGCACTGGTGTGTTCGGGCCAATGGGCCACCCAGCAGGATGTGGTTATGGATTCTGCGACCCTGCAGGCATTTTGGATGGCCATGGCGGGCATCTGCCTTGAATAGGAAGGTCTCGCTAGTTATGTTGCATCTGTCTTGCCTGAGCAGGAGCGCTGCTATGCGTGCCGTCTCAATGTTCGAGAGCGGTTACAACTCAAGCCGGCTTTCATACAACTCGAACCCTCACAGGCCGCTCGAAATCGGGATAAACGCGATGGCAAAAAAGTCGACCCTAGCCGAACACTTACGAGATGAAATGCTTGAGCGTGCTGCCGACAGGGCATGGGCAGGTGATCCTGACCTTTGTATTTCTGCCTACCAGCGCTCAGCGGGTCGAGTGCACCACCCGTTGAATAAGATCAAGGCGGTTTTGGATGCTGCCCGCCGATCAGAGCTTTTCAAGCATGACGGCTACATTCGTGCTTGCGATGCGACCGGCCGGCGCGAAGTTCTGCACCCTTTGTTCGTACTCAAAAGTTAAGGGGGCGAATGATGACCATTCGGGTCAGTAAGCCGATGCGCAACGTGTTGATGAAGTTGAGCGATGGCTGGGGATGGGATGACTTCGGTATTACCGGACCATTGAGTTACTCAGCGCGACTTCGAACCTGCGAAGCACTGGCCAAGCAGGGACTACTTACCTCTTCTCATGGTGACTTCTTCCTGACCGGTGCAGGGGAAGCACTCGCAAAGCAGTTCAGCGATCAAGCCAGAGCCGATCGGGCTGCGAGTTGAGAGAATTGTAGTTCGCGGCATCTCAGGCTTGCCAAAGATCTGGAGTCGCTCAGGTGCGATCATGACCTGTCTGAGCGTCACCAGAGGGATTATTGTTGTGCTCGGATTTGAATACCCGGCCAGCAGGTGTCCACGTTTTCATCACCGGTCCTGGTAGGGCAGTAAGTTAGTTGTATTTCGCAAGTCCATCATCTGATCACGGAATCGAGTCATGACAATTTTCGCGGGCCTGGTCTCTGAGGGCACCTCAAATTTGAAGTACCACGCGCTGCGTCCGGATGAGACTGCGGCATGCAGTAGCGCTTTGCCCGTGCGTCGCGAGGGTCCAGCGTCATCGATTCATAACGACCTTCGGTGCCGGGCCCGGGCATGTCATAAATTGTTCCGTGTTGCTGATCTGGAACCGAGGTCCGGAGGTGAACCAGCTCACTTGCCCCAGACATCCACAAAGCTGACAGGGGCTACAGTCACTCAGGCCGGCGGCGAGATTCAGGTGCTGGAGAACGCCAGCGTTTCGGTTTGTCAGTTGGGTGGTGATGCGCTGGATGGGGTTCTTGATCAGAAGGGTGCCCTCATGTCCCCGGAGCTGACAGCTGGCGCTGAGAATGCTGAACTTGAAGCGCTTCGCCGCGACGCAGGGCTTTATCGATGGCTACGGGAACGTGGTTGGTACATCGACAGCGCTGCGAATGCCCTGGGCCTGATTCCTCCGAGAAGGGCTTGGGCTGAAAAGCCGTCTCGGCCTGATTGGGACGAAGTCGAAGACGCGTTGGTCGCATTGATCAACGGTGAAAGCGATCATGTCTGCGGGTATGAATGATATAGCCGGTGATTATGCTGCTCGTCTCGTAGCCCTGAATTTGCGCTGGCCATTTTGAATTTGAGCTCCTGTGCTTGGGTGATACCTTTTCCAGGTCATACCTTTGAGACTTCGCGAATGAGTAGCAACAAGCAGCTCAATACCCAGGACTATATTGAGCCTGAGGAGCGGCCTAACCACAGCGAGCGCTGGACTTACACGTCTATTGCGTTCCGAAGCTCCCGTCAGAAATTCCGCTATTTTTATCTGCCTCAAATTGCATTGCTGGTGATCATCCCCCTTTTGTGCAAATGGTCCCTAAGCGAGGGCAACTCACAATCGGATGCAGTGGGCATGTCAATGACACTGTTTGCCTTCTACATGTGGTTTTGCTTCTTCTACTGGTGGCCAATGTTGGGCGCGGGTTGGCTGAGTGAAGTGGAGGACTTGTTTGGCCCCAAAACCAGAGCCAGCCTCTGGAAACAGTTCAGGTCGGGTGAAATCCGAGCTACAGGAATTAACGTCCCTCAAACCTCAAAGGACGTTGGTGAGTACGATCGATCGGAGTACAAGAAGTTACTCGCGGTAAAGGATGATCGGATCGATCCGACCTAAAAATGCGTGTCGGGTCTTGACCCCACTCACGCATGCTCGTCCTAACGGATGTCCAGGAGCTCACCGTTCCTCCGATCTTGGTGAGCCTGAAGGTTGTCGATGATGAAATCCGATGCCTGGTTTTGGCTTGATGAGGGCAGGCCTCTCGGTAGACTGAATTTCTCAAAGCACAATCTTAAATTCCCAACATCACAAACGGATCCCCGATGAAGAACTCACTCACTGGACTGTTGCTGTTGGTCCTTGCAGGACCGGTATTTGCCGCAAAGAACGAGATCACCATCCCGGCGCTTACTCCTCTCCCATTCGTCTTGGGCAGCACCGGTGGAGTGGTTAGCGCCAACGTGGAAAACTGGGGCTCCCTGGGCGATGTGACGGAGGGTATCGGCAAGGTGGGGAGCCACGCCGCGGATCAGCTGCAGGCCAGCAAGTGCACCCTCACCCTTGCCGTCCATCGCGACGCTGACGGCCGCCTTCAATCTCAGGACGGCCTGGCAAGCATTTCATGCGCGCAATCATTGGGATCCATCGTCGCTCTTGATGTACCTGGGGTGATCGTTGACAGCAAAGGCATGCAAGGCCTGCAGAAAGGTGAGGTTGGCGAGAAGGCATTTTTTATCGTGCAGTCGACCCTAAGCATCCCCTCGGAGAGCATGTAGTCAGCGATCGCTCCACGCCGGCCAGTAATTCGTAGTGCTGGCCGACGCTTCACTCTCCATACGACTCATCCTGAAAAGCCTGCTCTATATGCCTAAGTCGTTACCCAGCCATGGGATTGGTTAGCTGGGGTCGCCTGATCCTTGGCCGGTCTGTATTGTCTGCCTCTGTAGACACTAAATCGTCGGAGCAAGTGCAATGCAGGAGTACGTTCAAGCCTTCAAGGAAGCTATGGCCCGGACATCTGAGATCGCAGCTGGATTGTCCAACTATCCCCTGAAGATTCAACCAGGGCTCAAGATCGACGTACCTCCGATCGTTGATGCTATCGCCCGCGACTTATCCAGCTTTTTGCCGCATACAGACGTGCTGCCCGGGAAGTGCTTTAGGATTGCCCGGGAACTGTCCTACATCCTGTTTGATCTAGGTGTCCGGCATACCGTCACGGTTGGAGACATCGAGCTGGTGGATGGCCTCTATGTCGACCTCACACTCGAACAGCTGCAGCATGACGTCGCCGAGGGCTATGGGCTGGACTTCCAGAACGGTCGTCCTGTAGGCCGGCCGATCAACGCTCATGCCTGGATCACCTTGGAGAATGGGTGTGTGATCGATACCACGATCCTCCCTTCACAGCATCGCAAAAGTGAAAACCCATCTGAGCTTTTGACATTTGCCGATGCTGTCTACTTTTCCGGCAAGCAGCACACCCCAGTAGTACGGCACATACCGATGATGACCGGGCTTGTGTATCACCAGCTGGTGCTTATCGGGGAGGGTGACGGCGACGCACAGCATTACTGCCAGTGGTCAGAGGATTATGCGAGGTTGATGGGCCGGCTGGATCTACTCAGGCTGGTACCCGCACTCAGGCCCGATTGATTCAATCCTCACTGCTGGTACAAACCGGCAGGGGCGTTCTGATCTGAGAATGGCCCCATGTCGTCGCCAATCAATCATTGCCAACACCTCCAGCGGTTAAGAAATCTGAATCGCAGGCACAAAAAAAGCCGCCGGTTGGGGCAGCTTTTTGGGAATCAATGGCGAGGATTAGCCAGCGAGACGGCCAACAGGCTCAATGTCGCGACCTTTGGTCAGTGCGGCATCAAGGAAACGGCTGGCGTTGCCGGAGCGCTGGGCAAGGACCGCGCGGGCTTCAGCCTGGAAGCGGGCAGCCATCAGAGGTTTCGGTTCGTGCTTAGGCTTCTGCATAGACACCTCTCGGGTATCGGAATTTAGGTGGATAGTATTACTGCGCAATAGCGATGACAAGCCGGTCCGTCGGATCGAAGGTGAACCCCAGGCTCTCATAAACCGGGATTGCACCCGCTGCGGGCTCCTGGACCTCGATCTCCGTGCAACCGATCAGTAGTGCGTAGTTCTCGACAACGGTCAGCGCCAGCGCGGCCACAGCACCTCGTAGGGGGTGTGACTTGTCTGGCTTGCCCTCAAGAATCACGATCTTAATGCAGATCTTGCTCTTGCGAGGGGTGGCGTAGCAAAGCCCGCACAACTCCTGGCCAAACCAGATCGACAGATCAAACCCGCGGGTGTCGTCCTGCTTCCATTCAGGGACATCGTCCCAAGGGTAGAGCGTCGCCTGCTCACCCCAGAGATACGATGCATCGATCTCTGTTTGGGTGATGGTTTCGAAGCGGATTTGGGAAGTGTCGATTCCCCGGGCCTTGAGGTTCTCGTTTGAGTGCGCCAGCTCCTGCGCTGCCTTACGTGCTTCAGACCTCTGGATCTGGTAGCGGTATTCGTTGCCGCGATTCTTGGACATGGGTTACCAACAGCGGGATTCAATTGCCCGCTAGGATAACGGGAATTCCGCATCTTTACAGGGTGTTGCTGCCCGCTGCAGGCGCTCGATGCGCCAGCCTCGCCATCGTTAACCCTCTCGATTTTTTGCCAACAAAAAGCCCGCGTTTGGCGGGCTTCTGTTAACTGCTGCTGTGTCGCGACCGAAGCAGTAGGTAAAACGGACATTCATCGCCGAAATAGGTCTGTCTGGGTCGGTGGTTTAGCTTACAAAAATTGTAGCTTACAAAAAGTGTAAGGTATTTCCTGGCTGACAGTTGGCGCTGGTTTACCGCCCGCGAATGCCTCTATCAGGCAGCTGCTGCAGATTGCCCTCGAGGGGCGCAGATTGGCTGTGTGCTACCAAACAAACCCTCCGTGAAGCTGTAAACCCACTGTGGCAACAAGCCTGACAGGCAGTTGTCTGCGTAGGCTTTGTCATCAGGCGACAGCGATTTTTCTATCGGATGCTCGGCGTTCAGTTCGCTATAAACCGTCGCTAGATACTCGCCTCCTGACTTGGGGACGGTGGAGAGCAGGCGAAGGAACAAACGAGATCGAGCGTCATAGTCCTGGGCCTGATTCAGCTCTATCAGCGCCAAGGCTGCAGCCATCCCACCACCAGGGGTAGCGTAGACCGCTTCAAACCCTCTCATCGCTGCCTCGGTGGATATCTTGCCTTCATGGAGAGCAGATCGCAGACTAATGGCAGTGCTCGTATTAGCCGCGAAGTCGACGGTGTACCGGGAATATTGCTTGTTAGCAGCCATGCCAAGTAGGGCCGTGACCAATATTGCAACCAACTTCATCAGGGTTGAGCGTCGATTGCTGAGCTTGCCGGTAGGCGGGGAGGAGGTAGCGATTGGTGTCATGCGGTTTGCGATCCTAATGAAGGGTTTGAAGTGAATGTATCTACCTCTACATCCACTGCAACCCAAAATATAGGTTCGGAATTCGTTAAGGGAGCTGGAGCGCCCGGTCGTGCGCAATCAGGGCTTTAGCTTTCGACTTCAGGAACCCTACGGGCCAGGATGGACAGTTTATCCTGTGCAGCAACCCCAAACCGCGGAGGGTGGGTTTGGGGACGTCCAAGCCAATGTCCTGGCAGACCCTGCAGGCCAATACGCCAGTGTCCGGGAAATATTTGACGATCGAAGCTTTGAAGTTGCAGTAGGTGCATTCCATGACAAACCGTTCCCTCTCGATGATGGGGCCACGTCGGTGTTCACTGTAACCAGCTGTTCTGCATCAGGCTCAGTCGAAGTCCAACGATCAAGCGGTCAAACCACACATTCTGAAAAGCCCGCTCTTACCTGAGGCTGAAGGCGGTTTCTCAGCCCGCTCTGGCTTCCTGGGTATTGCACAGCACGACTGAGTAGCCAGCCGGGCTGCTGTCCTCTTCAAGAGCTTGAACGACACCTAGCGATGCCAGCGCAGCCCTTGCCGCCGGCTCATTCGCCTGCAGTGCCTCGCGCTCTGCAGATGCCCACAGATCCACCCCGGTGCCGGAGCGACCATTGTCTATCCAGCTGGAGCAGGACTCTGCTTCTTCCTTCGCTGCTTCCAGATAATCCGCGGTGCGGCAATGCGGGCAAATGTAGGTAGCGTCTTCAGGATCCCAGCCTTCGCCGTCACCCGCGTTCCAGAGATAGCCGCCCTCGCGGCATTCCCAGTCACCGGACTGATACGCGCATCCGCTCATTCCTCACTCTCCGCTTCGGTAGAGATCACAGTCAAAGGCTTGCCGCAGGAGTGACAGAACCTCATGCCGTTCTCTTTTGGACCTTCGTCCGTAAACGCCCATGCTGTCCCGCAGGCGGTGTTCCACATGAAATCCGCCTTCTGGTACGTCCAGGCGCAGGAAAGCTGCGAGGGCGACTCGGAGATCTGCTCGTTGGCCTCGCCCTGGGTTGGAGGGGTGAACGTTTCGGGATCCTGCTGCCACCATACGTGGAGCCCAATCGGATCTAGCCTGCCGGTCACCGGAAACTCAGCGTGCACTGACTCGACATTGATCACGCGCAGAGAGTGTTTCGCTATGAACTCGTTTACGTGCGTGAGGGCGATTTCGAAGTTCTGATGTTCGTTCCCTCCCTTGAAGAATGGAAACCAGGTTCGTCCTATCATGCTCACATCTCTGCTGGAAAACCGGCACTCGGCTTTCGATGGGCGAATCATAGAATTCTGTAAAATCGAGTGCCATCCAAAAACAGGCTGTGTTTTTCGGCCGCGCACACGGTGCTGTCTCGGTCGTTATATTCAAGCCTGTATGCAGATTTCGTCGTGATGATGAGGTCGCATTTATGATCTGCACTGCGCCGTCTGGCGGGCGGTTTATGCGATCGCCGACCAATCATGCTTATGAACTGGGCATTGCACGAATCGATCTTTCAGCCCAGCTTTGAGGATATTTATCAGTGGACCTCACGTTCCCCGTTACACCCGCAGCCGATAAGGAACCGCTGCTGTTGACCAATGACCAGCAAGCCGACATTCGTGCAACCGCGAAGAAGGTCCAGCAGCACCTCCAAATGATCCCGTTCTTTCTGGACAACGAAGGTCTGTCCAGGGAGATGGCCCGCAGTGTGCTTAAACTGGCCGAGAGTGACCTGGCTGTATTGGGCAAGCTTATCGGTGTACCCACCGAGTCAGCAGAACGCATCGAGCAGCGTCATGGGGATATCCGTCGCGCCAACCTGCGGGTGCGTGAGCTTGAGCACCTTCTAGGCCAGGCACAGCCCGTTGAGGCAATCCAGCCGGCGCTACGAACGCTGTGCGAGCAGCTGAATGGCTGGTGGGATCTGGAGGGCTTCGGTCATGTCAGCGACATTGCCTTTGGCGAATACAATGCCAAGGTTAGTTTTTCTTGCCAGTTCGTGGGATGCAAACCACACCTGGTAGCTCCCGAAGGTAAAACTCACAAAGAGCGGAAGGCGCTATGGCTCGCAAGCCTTGAGGCTCGTGGTTTCGTGCTGCTAAACGATGACGGCGACAAGGGAGTGCAGGATTGCCCTGAAAGCCGTAACGCTCTGCGGGCGCTGTTCGCTCAGCGTCTAGGCAACGCATTGGTCAGTCAGTTTGTAAGCCGCGAGACCCGCAATTCCGTATCCCAGTTGATATCGGTTGAGGTCATTATTCGAGATCTTTCACTGATACGTGCGCTGCCTGTGCCGCCGGCCAATGCAGAAGAAATCGACGTCTAGAGCGTCCTCAGTCTCGTCAGTAGAATGCGCTGCAACTGACCTCCTTCTTTCCCACGCCGAGGGCGTAAACATAGCCAATCCAAGGGGATCCTCCATGCGCTCAATCGAGCCCAGCCAACAGCTGGTCAACGAGCTGGCTTCCATTGCACGTATAAGGCCTCCGCGGCTGAGGGTCTTTGGCGGTCGGAACGTCTTCTACAGTCCGTTCACACATCGCATCTATCTCTCCAGCCAGTTGGTAGCAGGGATGAACCGCGACGCGCTGGACACATTGCTCGCGCATGAAATCGGCCATGCGCAGCGGCGCGGGAAGATGCTCCGGAATTTCGTCCGGTTCAGTGTGCTTCCGATCGCGGGTGTGCTAATCGGCGGCGCATTGACCTTCATTTGTTACCAGGTCTTCGGTGCAGGCTGGCAGGCCATTGTTGCCATGGGAGTCGGTCTGCTGGTGACGGGCTATCTCGACAGAATAAACACCCCGATCTACGAAGCGGCATCATTAATCGAAGAGTTCTCAGCAGACACGTTTGCTGAGTCTGTAGCTGGGGCCCCAGGTGCGATGGAGCGTGCGCTGAGAGATGCGGCAAGAATTGAGGATGGCGGTGTGTTGGGCGCTCAGGCTGAGCTTCGAATCCAACGGCTGAAATCAGCCTGAGGTGTAGTCGAACTAGGAGATCGCCGCAGGCCTTCTGTCGTGCGGCGTCACCTGAGGGGATTATTCAATTCGTGCTGGGCTGGTCCAGGTGAGGGCCGACGTAGGCGATCACCATCCGGTCATCGATGATGTCGAAGTAGATTCGCATCCCTTCCACAGCACCCCAACCGTTCCCAGTCCGTAGGCGGTACTCGAAGAATCGAGTCTCACCCTTGTAGTGAAACTCACGCTGAGCTCTCATCGAACTGTCCTGAGCAACCGACTGCGACTCTTTCGCCGCGAACGCTCCAGCAAATAACTCTCTGCCGACCGTTCCCATGGGTGTGCCGGCGCGAACCTGGTCGAGGTAATCGAATACCAGTTTGCAAAGATGCTCGCTGAGGCGTTCAGGATTTGCAAAGTTCTCAGATTGCCGAGCAGACTTCCAGGCAGATTCGAGTACGAGGAGGCGATCGGGGGCCATCAGGCTGTAAAACCTCAAGAGGTCCTCTGGCTTGAGTCGTTGCCCCTGCACATGCCGGCGCGCTAAATCCTGGAATGACTGATCCAATGTCCCGTTGGGGGTCTCAAGGCGGTTTTGGAGTGCGCTGTTTGCCGAGTTGAGACGGAAGATTTCTGCCTGCGCAGCCTTGAGTTCAGTTTCGAGGTGAGTATTTATATCGAGCAGCTCTGTCTCGATGTCGGTTTTGGTGTGCTGGATCTGCGGTGGGGTTTCTCGGGGCGAATCAGCACCTAGCAAGTCTGTGGGCGATGGCGCCGTGCTGGACTGTGCAGCCTTCACGGCATCGATAGCATTGATGAATATCTGAGCTGCTTCCAAAACAGTCTTGGCCCGGCTCAGTCCTCTGGTGACCATTTCATTCCGTTGAAGGGAGAGATCTGCTCCTTTCTTGCTTAGGCTGCCCAGCAATTCAAAGTCGCCTTTACCACCCGCCACCGCTTCCGAAATCTCCTTGTTCACATCCAAGAGGGCTCTGGCCACGATCGTAGCGTTGTCTGAGAAGGTCTGATCTTCCAGCACCTCTTGTGTCGCACTTCGAAATATGCGCGCACGGTCTACCAGGTCTTGAGTTATAACCACTGTATGAAGGGTGGTTTCTGGGATGAGATCCAGTTCGAAATTGATTCCAGCCGCCGCCAAAGCAGCTTCATCAACATTCAGATCTTTCAGGTCAAAGCACAGGTATTCCCACCATTCATTCGCGTCCTCTATCACACTCCAGACGGCGTAACTGGTGAACCGGGATGCTGGCGAGGACGCCAATGCGAAGCTCTGCAGGGTTTCAAGGACGGCGTCTATTCGGTCCGCACCCTTTGTCACTCGCCTCTGCAAAGCGCTAAGTGATGCAGTCAACAGTAGCGGTCCGCCCCAATAAATATCCGTCTCGAATATTGGGGAGTAGGGGTCAATCTCTTCGGAAAGCTCTGGTGTGGCCACATACATTGTTGAGAACTGTGGGTGGTCCACAAGGATGCATTCTCGGATAAAGCGAACCGGGATCATCTGCAGGTAGAGATGGACCACCATTTCAAGACAAAACTGAAGCCTCATGTTGCTGGCCGTAGAGCTGTAGTCATTAACAGATTCGAATACCGCATCAAGCATCAGGGCTGCCGTAGCGAGCTCGTGACTGAATCCACCGACTTCCATCACTTCGCCAAGCTGGGGAACAGCCTCCTCAGTCATAGCCATCAGTTCGCTGGGTGAGCTTGACTGGATCTGCTGCAGGAGGCTCTCGTAGAGGTCGGGGCCAATGATTTCCTTGGTTCTGTCCTCAAGCCTGGCCTGCGGCATCAACTCCTGCACGCGCTCCACGCCAAGGCTTTTCTCGAGTACCGCGCGTCGGTCATCGTCGAGTAGTACAGTCGACAGCAGCATGCCGTTCTGCATGAGCTTGAGATCACTGCGACTAAAACCCTCAAGCCGGATACCCGATTCGATGATCTCGTCCCTTAAGGCGGAGACATTCTCCGTGGCCCCATACCAACTCGTCCACGCCTCATCGCACGTAAACGGGAGTACATATTTGGTCGGGGAGGTGACGACGGAATGGATCATCTCATCGCTGATAAGACCAGCGTTGCGGTCTGGTGGTCTTTTGACCTTCTTCTGACGGACCATCGTTGCTTCCTTGTTCTTTGAATGTTGTGGACCCACTGAGTCCACTCCAGAGCGCTCGGGCCTAAGAGAGCGAGTCTGGGGTATTCACAGAAGTCGGGTATTCCAGCATTGTACAATGCCGTTTCCACAGACAGGGAATCAAGGGATGACCTGCAGTTAGCCTGCATTGGAGCGGTCAGGGATGCGCCCCAGCTTGGCTAGGGCGGTGGGAAAGGAGGGTGGTGATTATTAGCAGACCATCAACGTTTGCTGCTATCCAGCCCGGCACGCCACTCGGTTGCCGTCGCCAGTGCAATTCGATCCAGCAATTGAACATCGACCGGCTCCAGCTTGCGGTCACGCAGCCACTCTCCGATCGCCTCTGAAATGTCGTCCATCTCACCTGCGCCCAAGCCTTCGATGTCGCTCAGAAACATCGGGAACTCGTCTTCCGTTGGCGCATACGCCCCGGGGCCAGCAGGCACGCACATGGCTTCATCAGCAATGTAGGTGTCCGAGACCCAGTAGCTGTAACCGGCGATGAAAGCGACATGACCTCGTGGGGCTTCGCGCAGTGCTGCCGCCAGCTCAATACCCAGCGCCGACATTTTCTCGAAGGCGGTTTGGACTTCCGGATAGATGCTGTAGCTGGTGACCTTGGAGTCGCTCAGGTCGACGACTTGCGATGGTTTCTTGGTCATCTTGGTACCTTCGTAGGCTAAGCGGCATGAGTTCCAGCGGAGCCCACAGCTATCCATCGTGGAGCTAGGGCTTCTAACTGGGTGTTTTGAATTGAGATGTTTCAGCCCGGCCTTAGGCCTTTGGCTTGTCTTCGATCCGCTTGGCCTCGTTGAGCTGGTCGAGCAGCTCCCGCGCGGTCATGCAGAAGATCTCCTCGTCATCTGCGGAAGGGTCAGTCGAAACGCGATAGACGCCGATCAGGTTTTGCTCCCAGTCCTTTTCGTCGGGCACATCGGCGCCGTCCTCGTCCGTGAGCAGCATGTAGATTTCGCCAGCATTGCGGCGCAGCGCCTTGCACCCGCCGCCGGTTTCAACCACTTCAAAACCGCTCAGGCCAGAGGTGTTGAAGGCTTCTTGCCCGATCAACTGGTTGCCGGCGGGCAAAGTGAAGCCAACTGCGGTGAGGGTGTTCTGGATTTCGGTGAGGTTGGCCATCTTCGTGATCCTGTAGAGGAAGTTCGCTTTGATGAGCCATCTTCAGGCCGCCCCTGCTGTGGCAGAACCGGGTCCTTACTTCAGTTTCGACTGGCTGGCGCTCAACTCTCCCCACTCTGCGGAAACCCGGCCGCCTCGCTGATCTTGCTGGCTGTTGCGGCAGCATCCAAGCCTTTACCCCATGACTGCTGCATGTAGAAAGGTTGCCCCTCTACAACACCGGCGGCGTCCGAGTACGGAATTCCGTGATGGTCAGCGATTGCCTGGGTTACCGCTTCTTCCCACTCTGTATAGGTGCTCATGCGGATGCTCCTGTTTAAACCGATGGACTGATGAATTCCTGAATTGTCTGGCGGAGGGGCGGGTGACAGAAGCGTTGCAGCCCATCACCGAGCGCGAATGCCAGGCATCAAACGGACTGCACCCCTGCGTCAATGTCAGGACAGCGGTTTGGCTTCGGACCCCAAGTCCAACCTCAAACCTCCAGCCGTCCAATCAATCGACGTGAAATCCTCACTTGGGGAATGAATGGGCCGTGGTTTGCAGGCCCGTCAGCAGTAGCGGAAATAGCAGAGATGGCCCACACGTGGCCATCTGCTGGATTGATTGAGACAGGGGAGGGGATTACGCGGAGGGACAGTCAACCGGGTGTTGCGCAGTGCTCATGGTCGGCATCCCCGAGCCATTGGCAGCTTTCTCGATGGAGCTGACAGTCGCCAGGCATCTGTCATTGCTTTTCGTAACGACGGTACCGACCCAGACCTGGGAGCGTTTAGGTACCAGGTTAAGCCTGAGGTCTTCATAAATTCCGCTGCGTTTGGCACTCGCCACGGATTCGGAGGACATCATCTCTGTTGCTGGTGCCAATCCATCCGTGAAGGTCACCGTGCTGCCGGTCTGGGAGACGATTTCAGGTGCTGCGGGGGTTGTAGCCCCAACCGGGTTGTAACCGATCCCTTGCACGGCCGGCGGCGCGCCGACTGCTGGAGAAGGGGCATTGCATCCAACACGGTGACTGCTTGTCGAGCAGCCTGCCAAGACGATCGTCATCAGTAGCGCTGCACTTGCGTGTTTTCGATTCATACGTAGCTGGCTCCAGGTCTCATCGAAGGATGTGCGGGTGGCGTTGAATGGCATTTCCATATTAACGAGCCATTGATTCAAACACCGCCCAAAACACCCCATCGAAATCCGGACTGAGGACACCGTCCATGCATCTAGCCCTCAAGCTGGGTACCGAATCAGGCCACTAGCCGTACTGTAGGGACGATTCGACCAGTTCACGGGCGTGAGTCTTGTCAGTTGCGTAACCCTCGCTGACCAGCCATTCACACGCGGATGTAATCCCAGCCGATTTGGCTGCTGCCTTGATCGTTCCGGCTAGACGCTTTGTAAGTCCGCCGGGCTCAATAATTTTCGGTTTGACTTCCATCTTTTCGCCTCTGCGAGTTCGGAAGGGCGCACTGGATGTCCGCCCTGGAAAATGTACGTCTCATCCTGCAGGGGCGGTGGGCGTGTCAGAACCAGCGGACTTTGGAATTTCAGCACCCTGTTTTGGGGAGTGATCTCTGCCGGCCTGGCTTACGATGAGCTGCATCTCAATTTAGGATTGCTGCGATGAGCCACTACATGACTGGAGTCAGGGGTCACACCTTCGAATGGAAGAGTGCTCAGGAAGATGTCCGCTTCGTCATTGACGTAGAGGCATGGAGACTCATAGCCGCCCAGGTTCAGCGTGATGACGCCGGCGGTGTGTTTTCGCCCGCCACCCGGTACGAGATGAAGGAGCTTGAGCAGTTCTTTGAACGCAACACCTCGTATTACACCCAACCGCTTGAGCATGATCTCAGTCCCTGCGAGGGCGAAGAACTCCCGGACTGGGTAGCTGACTGCTGATCGATGTACCACGCCGCAATCCCAGAGAGACGTCGCTATGACCAATGAAACCAATGTCGTCCACTTCCCTGAGCGCCGTCACCTGCGGTTTACGGAGCGCCAGTTAGCTGAGGTCATTGAGGCTCTGGAGGCCATCGCACCCGCCGCGCAGGGTCTCCACCAGGCCAGAACGATCGGTGTGGAAGTGGTGGTCCCTCACGAGATCGAGGAGGCCTACATTTTGAAGCACGGCGAGGATGGGCAACGGATCATCGACCTTTTCATCGAAACGCAGGTGTATGAAGGCGATGATGGTCTTGGAAACCTGGAGCTCTTCGTTGCTGGTGCAGTGCAAGCGGTAGAAGTCATAGCGCCGGCAGCGAGCGCTTTGTTCCAGGCACGAAAGCTAGGGCTCGAAGTGCTATTGCCAGATTCTGTAGAACAAGCATATGTCCATAAGCATGGAGACGCTGGACAAGAAGTCGTCGACCTCCTTCGAGGGAGCGTCGCCCTCTGAATGGATGAGCTTAAACGGACATCTACCCGTGTATTGATGTCCGTTTCGCTAATATTCATCCAACGCGGCTATCAGCCCTTAAGTACGAGATCTAGCAGCGGGTTTGCCATGGGCTCCAGGCCTTCAGTGTGGGCCGGCCTGCCACCCTCAACACCCCAAGCGTAGAGTTCCGAGGTTGTTGGGGTCTTCAGCCCACGCTCTGCCCGGTAGGTCTTGAATGCCTTGAAGCTGATAGGCAGACGGAAGCGCAGCCTCATTCCATCCCACGGGTTGGTCAGCCGGCTCAATGGGTCAAGGCGATCTAAGTTGTGGTTACCGGTGTAGATGTCCAACCCTCGGGAGTGAAGCTCTTGAGGAATGTCTTCCAGTCCCAGACCGGTGAGGGCAATGATGTCGAAAATGGTGTCTGTACTGAGAGTGATGAACAGGTTTGCCTGGATGTGCTCATTGGGAGTCAGGTAGCAATCCCATTGGTGGGCGTGCTTGTTGGTGACCCCGATAAAGTGTTCCATCCGGATCTTGTCCCTGGGGTCTGGGCCGTGCTGCTTGTGGGCTGGCTCGTAGATGTAGCCGATGTTGCGCGTGTTATTGCTCCGCACTCCCATCATAGGCCGACCACTCTCCGTCCGTGGGAGGCGGAAACGCGCATGGTTGGCGAGCAACAGGTCGTCGAGGATAGCCGGCAGATTCTTGGCAACAGCCTTGTAAAACCACTTTTTGACATCCTCCTGCCGCTGAGCGAAGTCCGCTGCGACCAGCCCCTTAATGATCTCCACCTGGTTGTGTCTCGCTGTGTAGTGGGCGTCAGCAACCAGACGCTCCGGGGTATCCAACGTGCCGACCGCGATCGATTTCAACCCTGCTACGAACAGCCCTTTACTCGATTCCCCTTGGCTGAGCGTCAGTGCGCTGTGCGAGTCCTGTCCGATCTGCAACTGTCCGGCTTGTGTCACCGATTCAGGGATATACAGAAACTCATCAGGAACGTCGCTCGCGAATCGATCTTCCATCCAAAGATTGGGGTTCGATTGGGTTGCCCAGTTCGGCTCTGTCTCGTGGAAGGATGCGGCCGTCAGTTCCTTACTGGTGCGCGGAACCAGCGAAACACTCTCGCTGAGCAATGCCGGGTATTGATCCCTAGTTGATTCCAGCTTGTGAGCAATCTTCAGCATCGAACCGGTGGCCAACTGAGGCTCAACTTCACCTTGCACGAAATAGCGCTGGCGGCATTGATCGATGAAGAGTTGGAGCCACAACAGTTCTCGGTCACCAAGCTCGCTGATGTTCGCAAGTACCGGCAGGCCTGCGTGTGTAGGCAGCGTCCGATCGCGCGGCTCACTCTCCTGGGCCCGGCGGTCACGATCCAGCCATTGGATCTTCAGAAGCGAGTAGGGGAAATGACTGCCATCGATCCGGTATGCGTTGAACCGTTCATTGCGCGACGCCATTCGCTCCTCTTGCAGCGGGTGCTCGAACTTGCCCTTGTCGGTCAGTGCGATGATGCGGGTACCGGTACGCACAATCATCACGAAGTAGCTGCTCGAGATGCGCTCGCCGCGAATGACGCACAGGGAGAAACCTGTAGGGATCTGGTAGGCGTGCATCAACAGGTCTTCGATACGAGCGATTTCGTAGATATGACGTCCCAGCTTTGCCTCTGATGCTGGCGCGGGAACCCCGTCTTGAATCATCAAGCGGGTCAGCCGGTCGATTGAGTTCAGCGCATCGAGGCCGATGCTCCCGCCCTCGCTGGCTACGAAACTACGGGTTGCCTGGTATAGCTGGGACCGTTCTTGCTCGCGGTAGTACGCCAATGAACCTTCGGCATATGCCAGAAATTCCTCATGCAGCTTAGCAACCGGGGACTGATCAAACAGTGCGTCCAGTTCATTCATCGTCGCCAGCGCGCTGGAGAGGCGCTCAGAGCCCTTACGGTACTCGTCGAGGGGGAAGCGTAGGGCTCGGGCGTAGAGAGGCACCTGCGAGCGGATCAGGAGGGTGATGATGGCCTCATCGCCAGTCTTGATAGCCGCCTGGATGCGTTTGTTGGCGTCGTAGAGGCTGAAGCCATCCATTTCCGAACCGAGGGCGAAGGATTCCACCTTCTTACCGGTCAGGCGTTCCCAGAGGGCGATAGCGTCCGCGCCCGGCTGTGGGGATGTGGTCTGGTTGTTCATGCTCATACTCCACTGGTGCTTCTGGTGGCCCGGCGCTTCAGCTCTGCAACCTTCAGCTGCCGTGCGCGCCCGATTGGGTTCTCAGGCTTCAAGCATGGGTATTCACTCTCTGCTTGCAGCTCTGGATTGCGTGTAGTTTCAGGCCGCTTTCCCTGTGGCAGAAGCATCGGCGGGCGTTCCCCTTATGGCTGTTGAAGTCCCTGGCAAGGTTCAAAGCCACAGTTCGCCTTTCAAATCTGGAGTCCTCACCTCGGAATTGAATTCGACCCCTCAGACCAGAGCCAGAAATCAAAAATGCCCGACGGGTGCCGGGCATTCAGGTATGTGCTTGAGCAGGTAGGTAGAGCGTTGATCAGCGGTAAGGAAGCCGAATGTTCAAGCAGGGTGTCAAACCCCTTTTAGAGTGGCTCGGTGTTTGAGCCTCTTCCTAACCGCCAGGAATATCGAGACGAGCCACTTTGTGGTGATACTAGATGTGCCGTTACAAGTTAAAACCTAATGCCGCGCCTTTTAGGGTGTCGATCTGCAAACTCTTCCCTTGCCTCATGCCAAGGTCCCCCTGTGCGTTTATGCTTAGCCCAGAGCTTATGAAATCGTAACTCGAGGTCCTTAGTAGAAGGCGCAGATAGAAACTCAAGACATGCACGTTCTAGGCCGGGAACACATAAGATATTAAATTGAGCGCAATCGAAATAATCGTCTACTCCATCATCATCTCTATCATAGTGACGGCTACCATCGTCACCTTTGGGAAGCTTTTCGTCTTCATTGAGTAATATCCATCGCATCGCGGGGATATCAATTAGGGCCAATGCAAGATAATGTTCAAAGCCCGCTTGGTCGCCAACAGCATATTTACAAAAAGCGATAGTTGGAAGCGCTAAGTGGTATTCACTTTTGATATGTCTTATGGCTTGGTTGGCTGCTTGGTAATTACCTTGAGTTAATAGCATAAGCGGATAATGGATTGAAATGCCCATAGAGTCCCACGGGTCGATACGAAGTATTCTTCGGGCGTCTCGCAGGGATTTCTTAAGATCGCCAAATTCCCATAGGAAGATTGATCTGTGATAAAGCAGAGCCTGATACAGTTGATTATCGCCGAATTCATGATCCATCAACCCTCGAAATCCCTTTGGAATGATCTTTTCTAAAAGTTCTATGGTCTGATCTACAATTTCAAATGCCTCATAATCCTGGCCCTCGCTTTGCAAATCAATTGCACGGACAAGCGCCCCCTTCATGAAGCAGGGCTGTCGCAAAAGGGCTTCTACAATCCACGTCTGGTAAGGTGATTGAGATTGGAAACTTTCTAGCTCCTCAGATAGGGCATGGCATGCACTGGAAGGTTCGAACACGCCACTTTTCCCGTTTTCTGATACTTGAAAACTGTAAAGAGGTTTAGAAGCATCAAGAAGGTTTCGCGATTCAACCTCGCGCCATGAGTTCGCGTCGCACAATCCTGCGCAAACCGAGTTGCGAATTGCCTCGAGTGATATTGAGGTGAAGTTTGATATCCTTTCGCTGAATGTCGTAAGGAGTTGGAGTCTTTTAGCGTCAAGCGGCACCTCTGCATCCTCTGAAACGAACAAAGTTGCCATGTCTCCTAACTTCTTAAATCGTTCTTCTTTTGTATTTGAGTCGGTAACATCAATAAATGATTTTAAGGCATGATTCATGCCGTACCAGTTCAAGTAGCCGGCCCCAATTGCTATGGCTTCAAGGCATTTGGTTCGAGGTGCATCCCACACCTTTTTCAGTAACTTGGAGGCTAGTTTGATTCGGTCAGTAAGCTCTTCGGCAGCCGTTGCAGGGTCATCGGCCCAAAGAAAATAATGGTACTTGCTGAGTTCAAAGCGACCATTCGCGTCGAAGAATGGGGAGAGACTATCTCGTTCAGACATTGTAGCTCCACAGTGGCGTAAGGTGATCAGCCCGCTTAATCAACGCCTGTATGGAAGCTCAGGTGATGGATAGACACTTATCAAGTCGCTATGGCTGTTTTTCCGTTGCGGGCGGATGGCGTGCGACTGTAGCCGGACGCCATTATACCGACGAAAGCCTTTTCATGCATCTGGTAGCTGAGGGCGGGTTCGATGTCCTTTCTTGTACGAAACAAGGCCTACGATGGTAGAAAATGGTTCGTGTTGGTCCGTCGGTGCCAGGCATTTAGGGATGTGCAGGAGCAGGTAGGCAGAACGTAGATCAGCGGGACGGCAGCGGGGGGACTGATTGAATTCCGCGGCCGTTGACCTCGGCCAAGATCACCGCGCGCACCGCATCGAACTCCGCTTCGTCTTTTGCGATATCCACCAGCTGCTGTGCATGTTGCTCCTCAGGAAGGAATCTGAGGGTGAGGGCGACGTCTACTTCCCAGCACATGGCAAAACCTTGGAAGATCTGGAGCTGTTTATCCGACATGCGCTTCAAGAAATCAGCCAGATCGGGCCTGACTCTAGAGTCGAACGCCCAGTGGGATGCTTTCATGACCTCCTCGCGACCGGCCACCCGTGAGAAAACGTAGTAGGGGTGTTCAGTCGCGGCCATTATGAACCTCTGTGTGTGGGGGTAAGTGAGGATATTCTCCTTTGGCTTCCCCTGTGGCAGAAGCGCCGGCGTGTGTAGAGCCTCTATCACCCAAGCCCTCTGTGCGGAAATCAAACCGCGCTACGCCTTCCGTTCCCGTCCAGAAGTCTGAAGCCTGCCTTCGGGAATGAATTCACCCACACTCGCCGGCCGAGCATGAAAAAGCCCGGCGGGTTCCGGGCTTCGTGAAGGGTTGATCGGGCCTGTTACTTACGCTTGAGCATTCGCCGGTAGGAGTGAATCGACAGCCCCGGCTGCAGCACCCGGAGCATTCTGACGCCCCAGTGCACACCGGCCGCCTTGTATAGGACCAGCGACGTCACGAACGCCAGGATGTAGATCTGTGGCACGTACACGATGACGAACGTGATCACCTGACTGAGGATGTGGCTGGTGTTCATCTGGATACTCGGGATCAGTGTGCTGAACCGCAGATCCACGAATGCGGAAGGGTGCAGTGTCATGAACAGGTCGAGAAGCACCATGCCTGGCACGCTGATCAGAATCAGACGCCCCCACGAGCCATCCGCCCAATTCCATAGCCGGGGCGCGATGAGCCAGAGAATGAATCGGTTGAACATCATGCCGGCGAGCACCCAACACCCGAGCTGCCAGTAGTCATGGTAGTTATTGGCCCGGTAGAGCATCCACGAAATTGGATGAGCTTCCATTTGAAACCACTTGCCCACCTCGAACAGTCCTAGCATTCCCTCATTCCCCTGGAGAGGTTTTGGTACGCCACGGGTCAGGATTCCCATAATCGCGTACAAGCAGGCCAGCACCTTGAACAGTGGGATCGACATCCCCAGCACCGCCTTCCAGCGGAAATCGCGACAGGTGGATTCAACGTAGTCGAACGCTTTGTACCGTGATGACAGGAACGACTCAGCGTCATCCGCGCTGATAATCCCTCTGCGCACCGGGGATGAGCGAGCAACGCTAACGCCATCATCGGTTTCCTTGATCAGCTCGCGTGCGATCTTACTGCTCGATGCCGCGTCGACCTTCTTGATGTCCTGGAAATCCTTCACGCCCTCGACGGCCTTTTTGAATCCCCCGCTCAGGACGCCATCCAGGTGAACAGGTGTCAAGCCCGGCCCAATGAAGCGGCAGTTGCCTGAAATCGACTGGTAAGTGACCGTTGCTTGAGCTGCAGCAACGTGACCTGTCGCCGCGAACACGTTCGCTTCATCTGTGGCCTGAGTTCGCTCAACCCTGAACACGGAATGCCGCTGGGGCGTGTTCATGATCTCGGTGAGGGACTCATTCATCCAGCCGGCAGTGAGATTGCTCCACCGGTAGGAAACACTCGTGTCGACGTAGATATCGAGGTGGTACTCATAGATCAGCTGGCATGCACCGTTGCACGTACCGCAGGTCACCTGGCCACGGCGACAGTTATTGCAGGTCTCGTCTCCAGACCCATGACACGTGTAGCAGTTCGCGCTGCCCGTCGATGCGCACTGGTAACAGGGTTGGCCAGCCAGGCCGCTGCCATTGCATGCGCTGCAGCTGTGTCCTCCGCGACTTCCTACTCCTCCGCAGTATGAGCAATGGCGCGTATGAGCGGTTCGCCCTGTGCCGCTACATCCCATGCAATGGACCTTCCGCGCTCCGTGGCATCGGCTGCATTGGATGCGAGCCGTACCGTTGCACCGGTGGCAATTCACGGTACCGTCACCCGCACACCCTTGGCAGTTTTCCAGCGTGCAGCAAACCTGACTGTCACTCATCAGGAAGAGTTTGGTGGGTTCTCTGTACAGGTTCGCGTTGCCCAACAGCTGCTGTTCCGTGAGTTTTCGAAGCAGCCCGGGTTCAGCGAATAGTTCTCGCTGGCGCTGGTTGAACACTTCCGGCAGCTGTTGCGGGTAGAACATTGGACCTGTCGCGTAGCTCACTGGCCGCGAAACGTAGGTGCTTGAGTAGGAGGCTTTGACGGTGTAGACGACATCTGCACGGTGTTGCTCGATCTCCTTGACGGCGAACGGCTCGATGACCGGTACACCGAAGGCGTCCTCTGCTTTGGACGCCATCGCCCGCGCGATATCGTTTGCTGTGAATCCTGATGTTGCTGGCATTTCCGCTCCCTGGAGGAGATATCGGTTGAGGGTATCTGGTCGTCATTTTGCCACCATCGCGTCTTGCTTCACAAAGATCCGCGCTTTCCATCACCAGGCATCAACGGCTCTGGATCGAGGGATAGCGCAAGGTTGGCCACGTGATGGTGGAGCGATTAAAGGGTATGAGGCACGGAGATGTGCCAGAAGCTCGTGACTGTTGATCTTCGGTCCCTAAGACTGGCATTGGTGTACCGATTGTCCTATCCAAAGTGGAGGTCTGAATTTCACTACCTCAGTTCGGACCTCAATTGGCAGTACATGAACACGAGCAACAAAAAGGCCCAGCGTGTGCCGGGCCTGACGATTAAAAGGAGAGGGGCGTGCTGGCGCGGCGTCTTAAACCGTTCCATCCTGGATGAAATCACCGAGTCCATGAACCTCGTCTGAGGTCAGACCCTCATGGGTTTCTGAATCGGTCAAGATGTCACCGATTTCGCACGAAATGCCGTTCCCCACCAGCCCACCGGAAATGCAATTGCCCAACAGGCGCAAGCCCGCAAGAACCGCGTCGTACTCAGCTTTGCTCAATGCCGGCAGTACGATGACGCGTTCATCCGACGACGCCTTCAAGACGTGGGCGAACTTGATCACCAGGTCTGGGTAGTCAGCTAGAACCGCTCGCGTTGGCACCGAGGGCTTATCGTGAATCTCTGGCGCGTCGGGCTCGTTGAAATACAGGGCGTTGTTCAAGAAGGCATGGTGAACGTCGATCAGCGCCGCTTCCGGGGTCTCGGCATCAGAGAAACCAGAGTGTTTGCCGTAGCGCACGTCCCATTTGCGGCCGTGGTCCACCAGTCGAATGACCTGCGCTGCGGCGGCGAACTCAGCCTGGGTCAGCAGGTGTGGGGCCAGGATGGCGGGAGTGAGCGTTTCAGTTGGGGCAGTTGATTGAGTGGCTTGCATGTTGTGGTCTCCGGGGCTGTATTTGATGGGGACCAGTATCAGGGGCGGGGGAGGGTGTCAGAACCCCTTGCAGCAATCCCTACACAGCTTTGTTCTTGACTGCGTATCTGTGCAGCTGACCAAGATTCTCAACTTCATCCCGGGCCAACGTTGCATATGGCGGTCTGATCCCTGACCTCAGGTTTGAACTGGAACGATACGGTCATACATAGAGCGCAGATCGGGGTAGTCCGCTAGAACCTCAAGGCTTGGCATCGACAGCCGGTAAGTGAGGCCTGCACTCTCAGGGAGGTTCTGCTTTAGGGCCAACTCAACCTCCGACCGATGGATAGAGGCCTTGGCGTCGTCGGCCGTATCACCCTTCGCCCACGACAGGTATCGACCGTGGCTAATCTCCCAGCAGTTGGGACTACCATCCACGGGAATTGCACAGGCACGCTCAAGGAACTGGCCCAGTGTCATAGCGTGGGGTGCCAGGTTTCCTATCCGCAGGCGCTCATGCATGGCTTCGATTTCAGGATTCATGGTTCGCACGCTACGAGTTCGATCTGGATTGAGGGTGTGTAACGCCTTCATCCCTCGGGTTTTGCCATGGTGGCGCTGACACGGCTCTGAATGCAATAAGGCCCGGACTGTGCCGGGCCTTGGTATCTCGATAGGCGTCAGATCCCCGCTAAGGCAATCAGGGCATTGTAGTCATCACCGTCTGGAGCCTTCTCAGCAGCATCCAGTTGTTCCATGTGCTGGCGCATGGCTGTTGGCAGCGCCAAGAGTGATTGCAGGCCTGCACACGCCGCCCGAATGGTGTCTTCACAGTTGCCCACCATCATCTGGTAAGCGTCCTCCGGTCTTTCGCTGCCGCCGACGAATGCCAGAATGCGCCAGTAGATCCCGGCATACTCTCCGCTGGTCAGCGTAATGTCGGTGCGGTCACTTCCGTGGGCGATGTCATAAGCCTCGCAGTTGACGGATGCGACCACGAAGCCTTCAGTCCCATCTGCCTCGACGCTCACGAGCGACATCCCCATCTCGGACTCATCGAAGCAGTCCATACCAGCTACAGCGCTCAGCACCGATTCATCTTGCATGGGGTGGACTGGCATGTAGGCCACGTCGTTCTCGTAGTTGACTCGGATGCAACGGGCGACAGCGAAGCTCGTGAACTTGATGGCTGCTTGGGGGGTAAGGGTCGACATTTTGGTGTGCTCCGGAAGGCTGAGTTGATGTGGGGCATTCTGTGGGTGGAGCCGGTGTGCCAGAACCACCCCGAATGGTCGCGACCTCGACGGTTAAGCGTTGGCCTCAAATTCTGCGAAGTAGCGATCCAAAGCCTCACCTGGGTATTTGCTGCATTCCACTTTGGAGATAGCGCCAACCTCAGGCTCGTCGCTGGTGTCGGTGTAGGACCGGTGAACGCAAATGACCTCTACGGGCATCTCTGGATGACAGGTGATCTTCGTGCCGTCGATGATGTCGATCACAATTCGAATCGGCTCAATCTCTGGCGGCGTGGCCGGCATGAGTTCAGGTTTGGCGATTGGCTCGAAGAGGCCTGGGGCGCAGAGCGCTTCGAAAGCGGCGACACAACGAGCGTTGTACTCAACAGCGTCCATCGCATCCGTCCCCTCGTTGGCGGTCTCAATCAATGCTTTGAGGCCGTCGAGGCGGGTTTGCAACGCAGAAATGTGGGAGTTAAGCGCTTGCTCGCGAGTGTGGATCTGCCCCTCAACTGCATGGGAAAGGCTGTCAGCCTGACTGCTGGTCACGAAGCCTGTCGAGCGCAGGGTGGCGAAGAGGTGTTCATACAGAGACATGATGGATATCCAACGCTGGTGATGTTGGAGCTATCATCGGTGCCTATCGAGTGTGGCAGAACCCACTACTGGGCCACTCCGGCCTCGGCAATAGGATCCGGAGCGCGACCCTCAGTTGTTACTGCTGACGGTAGGTACGGGTTGATTCCTCAGTCTGGCGCTAGTCCCTGAGTGAGGGAATGATTCAGCCGTGGGAGACTGGCTCAAAGGTAACCCGTGGCAATGTTGCTAACTCTTTGAAATGCCTACCAACCATGGCTATCAAGCGAAGCGGCAGGGCATCGTTCTGTCCTACCGGTCGCCCGGGAATGAGGCTACGCCTGTTCTGACTGAAGCTGGCGCTCGAAGTCGGCCAAGTGGGTGTCCAGCTCAGCACGCAAATCTGCAAGTGCCTTTGCCCCGTCCGGCGCGTGTACCAGATGAGTCCAGAGCAGCTGCATACCGGCCTCACGCTCGTCGCGGTAGAAGTCGCCGGCAAAGCCATTGCCTTGGGCCTTCTGCACCATGATCTGAAATGGGCTTACGTTAAATCCACTCATCTTTCGGTTCCTTCATCTGGGTTGAATCGGTCTTGTGGGCTGTATAGCTTAACGGGCTTGTTGGCTCGCCAAATGGCGCGTGTTCACCGATGGGCACGACGTTTTAAAGCGTTGCCACCTCAAGCCGCGCTTTGTTCCTCTTCGTACTCCTGCCGCCACCCTGCCCAAAGATCGGCTTCGATGCTGTCGTAAGTGTCGGCAATGTCTTGGCAGTATTGGCGGTACGCTTCTTCCTCCTCGAACTCCTTCATGCACTCATAGGCAGACAGCAGCTCTTCGGCACACCAGGTGGCAGATTCGCCCCGGCTCCATGCGTACACACAAGATGAAATCTGGTTTTCCATGACCTCACTCACCGTGTATGCGCGTTCGTCCATCATCGCGGCCAATGTCACGCGAGATTCCGCGAGCCACTCGGTGAATGGGACCGGAGCGAGAGGATGCGTCTTCCCCCAGACGGTAGTGAGCTTTGTGGTCGGCCCCCCGTGCATCTCTACAAGCCGCAGTTCGCTGTATACCAGATAGGCAGTTTCGTAGTGTTCTGCCAGCTCAGGCACGTCTTGCAGCATCAAAGGCGGCGTGGGGCCGTAATGGCGGTAGAGATGGACATCGTTATGCGCAAGCATGTGTACGGCGCTGTAGGCCGCCTCAAGCGCGGTAGCAGTTTCGGATTCGCATTCTTCAATGCTTCCGAACACGACGACATCAAGCCAAAGCATGCGGGCGGCGAGGGCTTCTTCAAAGGCTGGCGACATGGTGACGACTCCGAGTCATTGTTTGGACAGTGGAGTTATCATCAGGCCGGGCGGTGCGTGGCAGAAGCAGCCATGCTGCGCAGTACAGCTATAAGCCGGACGGACTTTTGGCGCGTGCGGAGGTCCGTATGACTGCGCTTCTGGGCTTCAATCCCAATATTTGGGCGTCACCCTCAGGCCTCGGTGCTCAGTCATTCAAAACCTCGCCCTGGTTGCCAATTCATCCCGCATTCGGAGGCAGGCTTACTGAAGCATCGCGGGTAAGACGCCATCACCTTTGATCAGGTGTTCTGCGTAAGCCGAGTTGTTCTCTTGAAAAGCCTTCTCACCCACGGCCACCCCGTATTCAATTCGGATGCCTAAATCCTTGAAGGTTCCGTCAGGGTTCTTCTTGGCAAGGCGGAATGAAACGATGCATCCCGTCTTGTTGCCGTTTGGTCTGATCACTGCGCCCGGCTCGCAGTTGGTGAAGCTGTAACGAGGATTTGGATAGACTTCGAACGTAGTCATGAAGCCTGCCGCTCCACCCTTGAAGCCCTTGGCAGGAAGGCCCGCCAGCCCCGACTGATCGGCATTCTGCAAGGCCCGATCATAGGCCTCGATTTTCATTCTCGCCCTCAGGTCGGAAAGAGAGTCTGCCGAATATGCGGTGGTGGTCCAGGATACGGCGGCAGCGATGATTGCTACACAGGTGGAAGTCTTCATATCGGCGGGGATCCCTGTTTTGTTTGGCCATGCCTGGCGACAGGGTAGGTTAGCAAGAAATCAGCAGATGTTGGCACGGGCGTAAGCATTAGCCGATCTGCTGTATTGCGATGCGTGAGCCTGAGGGTTTTAACGTCCTACCACCAGGCTCCCGCACGCAAGGGGTCGGACTAGGAGCCGTACCCGGTCAGTGTGTAGATCGTCTCCCAATTCTGTTCGCAGTCATCGCAGGAGGTTGCTTGACCAATGGAGTCGCCGTTGAAAGTGAGGTTTGTCCCGGAGAACGTCACATTGACCGAATTGCACCAGGGACACGCGAATCCTGCTGGATGATTTATGTAGAGGTGGTCCGGGATAGGTTTCTCAACACGCTTGAGTTGGCCAGCAGGCGGGCTCATGCAGCCACCTGTTGTTCGAAGTTGTTTCGAACCTGGATCGCCTCGGGGATGAGGATTCGGAACGTAAACCCGGGGTCCAAGCTGAAAGACCTTGTGTCGCCACGACCGGCTGCAATGCGGCCTGCGTATTGGTGTGCCTTTTCCAGCTGCAGGAGGGAGAAGTAGGCTTCCTCTTTGATGTTTGGGTTAGACAAATCGGTACAGAGAAGGGCAGTGCCGCCGTGGTTGTTGCTAAGGCCGAAGGTCATCACGACGTAACGCGGTTCACCTGCCGGCCGGAACACTCTCCCTTCGATCAGGATCAGTTCGAGTGCCCATCTGTGCAGGTAGTCGCCAATAGCCGATTTGCCTTCGCTCACGGACACAAAAATGCCGAGGTCATGTCGGCTCATAGTCACGCTTTCAGTGATCAGGGAAACCTCGCTTCCAGGATGCGTGAACTCGTAGTCGCTACCACGCGCCGTGTGCCCCTGACGTGTACAGCCGTATACCTTGCAGTCGGTCCACAGCTTGCCCTCGAACCAGCGGTATTCGATTGGCCCTGTATCCAGTTCAGGGCTTACGTTGGTCTGGGAGCTGATGATTGCGATCGGTGCGGCCATCGGCTCGACCTCGCGCAAAGTCAGCACTTCAACGCCGTCATTGAAGCGCACACGCCGTGGGTTGCGGCAACGAGGCGGAACGATCTGCTCGACATAGCTGAAATTTACGGTCAGTTGCATGGTAGGTCTCCTGTGAATTGAGACCAGGTTGCGCGCATCGTCCATGTGCCAGAACCCTTGCAACTGGTGATTCTTGTCCATAAGTCAGATCCGAAGGTTAGCCTTGAGCGGGAAACAAATCCTTTCCCTCAGCGGGATTCTGAGTGTTCCGTATTGAAGTGAGGCTCCATACCCCGTATCCGGGAGTGAATTCACCTGACAGATTCGGCAATAGTCGAGCGCCATTCAGCGACACCAGAGGCTCCGAGGCAAGGAAAAGAAAACCGCCAATCAAGGCGGTTAGTGGAGAAGCTGGTTAGGCTGCATCGCTTTCGAAGTCATCAGGAGGCCGTGCAGGCCTTGAATCACTCTTGGCCTCAGTTTCGGTCATCTCGGTGGAAATACGACTGTAGGCGCGTTGGCAAGCATTGAGATAGGCGTCATATGTCGGTTTAGCATTGAGGGTCTCTTCGGCCAGCGCCTGACAGTAATTGACCAGGAGGAATGGGGTATCGATTTTCATACCCTGACCAACGTGGTAATGGTGCCGGATTTCAATGACCAGCTCTGAATCGTTGATGCCTGAGCGCAGGATCTTGAAGGCGCCTTTGGATTCCTGTCTTAGCCTCCGAGACAGTGTGCCGTGGTGGTAACTGGTGGCTCCATCCAGCACCGAGGCAAGGGTTTGAATGAGGCTGTAATTCTGCCTCCACACCGTTTCTGCTTCAGTTTTCCGGCGCTTCAGCTCCGCGCACCAGCGCTCCTGGTACTCCTGTATTCCGAGTCCGCGGTAGCGCACATCCTCGAGCAGCCGGCGTTCAAATCTGTCGATGAATCTGTTCTGAGTGGTGGAGATGAACGCAATCAGCAGATCAAGGCACCCGAATGCTTTGAGGCGTGCTACCTGTTCAGACAGTGAGTGGCCAGCGTCCCACATCCATGCCGGCTTGAGGCATTCAATACGGTTTCGAATGTATTCAGCCTTGCTCTGTGTGTCGTGCAGGATCTGAACCCATAAATCGAGTGTGATTGCGCCAGTGCTATGGTCCAGTGGGAGCCTGGATAGGCGGTTGCGTGCGGCCCTCGCGTCGCTGCTGAGGTCGGGAAGTCTTTCCACTCCGAATGCAGGTGTGGAAATGCAAACATAGCCCTGTATGCGATCTGCAAAGGCATCAGCTTCAACAATCAGGTCGTTCAACCACGGTGCCTTCTCCGTGAGCCGGGACATAGACCCATGTTGGGCCTTGCTAAACGTGAGGTTTTTGCCCTTTGGCAGAACGAACCACCCGGCACCCACAGCGGCAATGATCGCTGCCACATCCTCATGGAGCTCGTCTGGGACATCTCGTTTCCTAAGTGCTGCTGCCAACGTCATGCCAATTCGGACGTCGCGATCGACGCGGCTGGCCAAGGCCATAGCTTCGCGATTGATCAGGGCGCGTGTGTTGATGGTCTCCATTGAGCCTCCTACGGTCGATGGGCAATCATCCATCGAGTGTCCACGTGCCTGAAGCCATCCTGCTCGAATCGTCCGCTTTCAAGCTGAACAGACATTCCTCCTGGGGTAGATGTTCGACTACCTCCCCAAAATGAAGTGGACCAATAATTTATTTCTACAAACCTTCAATTCTGGGGCTGTCGGTCGCCACTATTAGGGTATGGAGGACATGAAAGAATGAACCACGAAACGCTCAACCTCGTCCTTCAGTCCGCCTGGCGCTCACAGGTACTGGCCAGGCCCAATGACTACTCGCTTGAGCAGTTTAAAACGGTGGTGTTGAAGGCGCGCGTCAACTCGAGCCAGATCCTAGAAGCGGAATTCGTTGCAGAACTGAATTCTCTTTCAGCCCTGGTCAGCAGCAACCAATCACTGACTCACCGATTACTAGAAGGTATTGATCAGCAGATGGATTCTTTACAGGCAGCAAGCCGGCGAGCGAGTGACGCTCGAGCCGGTGACCAAGGACCTTCAGCCATATACATTCCCAGCTTTGGGAGCCGAGCCTCGTTTTTTGCCGAGGGGCTTTCCTCAATGGGGTTGCAGATCCTCACTATGGATTTGAATTCGAGCCCAGATCCGGTAGCCGAGCTGGGGGAACGAATGCCGACCTCAGGTCTGGTCCTGGTCGGAAGTGATGTGGTTTCCGACCCCGAGGCATGCCTGACGCTGGAGCGGCTGGCCAGCCATTACGACAGTGATCTCCTCGTGGTTATTGCAGTCGAATCGACGTTGTCATTTGATCAGCGGCTGGTGGCATCTCGCTTTGGCGCGGTGAGGCTGCTTGGGCTGGACGCCGATGTCAAAGCTCTGCGAACGCTTATTCGCAGCCGTGCACGTGATTCACAAATCAACGGGTACAAAGTACTGCTGCTCGATGACTCAAGGACGGACGCCTACCACGCGATCAAGTACATGCGTGAAGAGGGTATGGAGGTCATGCACATCATGTCTCCAGCTGAGGTTCTGGATGCCATCGAGGAATTTCGGCCTGATGTGGTTGTAACCGACTTTCACATGCCCGGCGCTAACGGTGACCAGGTGGCCAGCGTGATCCGCCAGGACAATGATTCAGCCATGCCGATCGTTTTCCTGAGCAGCGAACGGAATGCTGAGAAGCAATTGATGGCGCTTTCAAAGGGAGCGGACGCGTTCGTCAGGAAGCCGCTGAAGAAGGGCGCGTTCTTGACTGCGCTTAAAGCCCTCATCTCGAGATCCAAAGCATTCGAATCGCGGATGCGCCGTGATCCCCTGACTGGGCTATTAAATCATGGGCAGCTGATCGCATCCGCATCTCGGGTTTGTTCGGCCGGGGTTCCAATCCATCACAGCATGGTGATGATCGATATCGACCACTTCAAGCAGGTGAACGATACCTTCGGCCATCCGGTAGGCGACAAGGTGCTCATGGGGCTAGCAGAAATCTTGTCGGACAACCTGCGGTCGACGGATTTCATCGGGCGCATGGGGGGCGAGGAGTTTGCAGTGGTTATGGTCAACGCTGGCGTTGACGATGCCAGGAATGTGATTGACAGAATTCGGGATCTGTTCAGCAGTCTTCAATTCGAATCTGGCTTCGAGGACGGCGGCATGAGCGGCAAATGGTTTGCGTGCACCTTCAGCGCGGGTGTGGCCGCCCTGACCACCAGCACTGCGATGGCGATCAAGGCGGCAGATGAAGCGTTGTATCGCGCCAAGCATGCGGGAAGGAATCAGGTCGTAGTCGACTGCTAGTTCCGAAGCCTGACACTGGAAATAAAAAGCCCCTTCGTAAGGGGCTTTTTCATATTCGAGGTTCAGGCCTGGAAGCTCTGCTGGGGATGCAGAACATTGAGAGGGTGGACATTGGATGGCAACGGGGGCTCTGTAAATGTACCTTCTGAAATGTCCTCGTCACCTGCTACCCCTTGGATGTCAGCGGGCTCATCAAAGGTGAGTTGCATCAGTACCCGCTCCATTGCCTCATTGGAATCGAACTCGGCTTTGGGGAAGTCCTGAGGCATCTCCACCCGATCAAGGATGTGTTTCATATCCATGTAGAGGAGGGTAGGGCGGCCCCGCATCAGTTTCACCAGTTCAAGAAGCAATTTCTCGTTCTGGACCACTGCTGCGTGGCAGCGCTGGCCTACGTTGCCGCGAAGCAGATTCAATCGGTTGGCTTTCAGCAAAGTCTCGTGGTCAGAGACTGGTTTGAAGAAGTTGCCTTTGTTCGTCATCTGCAGATATCGCAGGGCCAGGTCGTCGAAATTTTGCAGATCGTCCATAGCCGCGTCAGACGCGGATTTCAGAAGGATTTGCTCCGCTGCGCTACCAATCAGCAGCATGTGCATCCGCCAGTAAAGCATGTCCGCTGTCGACAACAGATTCAGATCAGTAAAGATCTTGGCCGTACGTTTGTTCAGATCCAGGTGGGCACTGAATGAATCGGCAATCAGACAATTGCTGCCTTTGTACGCAATGATCCGTGCAGCCTGATGGACCATGAGACGGCTCATATCCGCCATCGTTACCTGAAAAGCCGGCCGTTGCTCAGTAGTCGGGGTAAACGCTGCGGGCAGAGCGACCGCGGTACCCAGTGTTGCGCCCAGACCGGTTTGTTCTGCTTGGGGTTTCGGGCGAAGGCCCGATGCCCAATATCCAACGGCCAGCAAACAAAGAACGCCGACTGTCGTTGCCGTGTAGAAAACGTTCTCGGTAACCAGGCGATAGGCAGGGGTAGCACACACGTAAGCGCACAGGCAAATCGCGGTGGTGACCCATACGAAGGTAAGGCCTCGTTGAAAGCCCTCACCGATTGCGGCCACGACATTGCCAGCTTTCGCTTTGGCAATGGCGCTGACCATGAACGCAAATCCGATCAGTAAGGACAGGACAATGGCGGACAGGGTTGCAAAACTCACCAGCTGATCAGGTTTATCCGTGGTGACGTAGCGGGCGACCACGTAGAGGCCGATGGTTGCTCCCGAAAGTAGGAACGGGAAGAACCAGGCCGGAAGCATCCGGCCCGCATCTTTGAGATTATTCCAACTGCTCATTGTCCTGCTCCGTTACAAAGGGGCGGCGGGCGCAGACTGTTGCTGCTTCGACTGCTGCTGTGGTTTCGCGGATTGTTGCTGGCCTTTGCTACCGCCGGCGTTCGAGTTCTTATTGCCGTTGCCGTTGCCGTTGCCGTTGCCGTTGCCTTTAGCCTGCTGGCCTTTGGATTGCTGACCATTGGACTTCTGAGTTTGAGGTGCAGGCTTCTGCTGCTGCTTTGGGGCGTCTACTGCCTTCGGAACGGGAGCAGGCGCGACAGATTCCGCTGCCGTGGTTGCAGCTGGCTGGGTTGTCGCAGCCGCTGTTGCTGGCTTGGGTGCAGGTTTCTGGCCGTTCTCTTGGCTACCTTGGGCCTGCTGCGGTGGCTGGCGGCGTGGCTGCCTGCTTTGGCCGCGTGGGCCACGGCGCGAGTTCATGTCTGCGTCCTTTTCTACCAGCGCCAGACCATCCGCAAACGCTCCGAGGTAGCGGGTGAACGACTCACTTGCCTGTAGGTATTGCTTCCGCCCTTCCACGGTAGTGCTGCCCGCCAAATCGCGCAGGCGATTGTCGAGACGGGCCACGCGGATGGCCAAGGCATACATCGCGGCGGTACGTTCGCCATCGATCCGAAGCGTACGTTCTTGAATCTGTGGTGCGAAGTTAGGTCGAGCTTGGGTGTTATCGTTAGCCATGGGGGTACCTTACTGGTGGGTGCCAATTGTTCTCAGCCAATCCCAACCTGCAGCTTGTTGGGTGCATGAGCGGAAAAAGTCGCTGACGTCACTCGCGTGACTTAGGTAGCTGGCGCTGTCGTCCGGGACGAACAAACCCCACGCATCAATCCAAGCAAGTTGGAAGACTTTATGTGGGAAGTAACAAACCTCGATGTATCGATACTCGGGGGCTCGCAAGTACACCTTCGAAACGAAGAGCACAAGAAAGCAGAAGAGCACGATCTTGAGGGATTTCACGATCGGGCCGGATGACGACCCCTGGGAGGAGGATTCAGCCATGAGCGACATCCTTAGTGATGGTGATGTGGTACCCGGTTTTGCGCTGAACAAGATTGCTTGCCTCGTCGAACGAAAGACCGCCGCCCATCAAGTTGCTTAAAACACGGATTGCTTCTGTGGTGCCGTCTACAGCAATACCCAGACTGGTGCTGAAGTCGAGCCACTTTCGTTTAGAGACAGGGCCAAGGGCGTTCGCAATAGAACGGACTCTTGCTACGCGGCGAAGATCTGGAATACGCATGTCCAACAGGGCAGCACAGTAGCGAGCAAGGTATTCGCCTGCGTTCATGCGGTTGGCAATGAGGCTGCGCAGTTCATCTATACGACCAGCCGTGCGCATTGCGTCGGCGTCATCCATGCCTTTTCCAAGCGCAATAATGCTGAGGGTGATGCCAACGGACTCCGCTTCGCGAATCGAAGACAGCGCACCGTCATAACCTGCCGAGTCACCGTCCACCATGTGAGCAGCTTCAACGACCCCCTGACTTACCAAATATGCTGCCTGTGCGCTGTTGATCGAAGACTGCCCAATTGCGCAACCCCAGATGTCGATTAGCTGCAATGCCCAAGCGTCTAGGGTTCCTTCAACACACACCAGAATCGAACTCTGGCGCTGCTTGAAAAGATAAGGGATATCTTTCGAAGAATTTGTTGAAAAACGGTACTTAGGGTTTGCACGTCCTTCGCCAGGGCCCGACGGGATTCGGCCCCAAATGCGAGCATCGCCATCAGGGTGAGGCCAGTAGCCAATGACCCGGCCTTCCATGCCTGACCAGACATCGTCTGGCGTTTCGTCCTTGAACGTGACGATGCCCTTTTCTCGCGCCTGTTCTTTTGAGATGCCCAGCGCGCGCAGATGGGAAAGTACCTCCTCGTTGGTTGTGAAGACACCAAGCCTCAAGGCTGCCATCACCTCATCGGTGTAGCCGCGTGCTTTCTTGAATTCAGCGAGAATGTGCTTGTTGGCAACAGCCAGTTGCTGCGTGACGTGGATGATTGCCTTCCCTGTCGTGAGGGGAGGGCGACCGCCATTAGCCTGGCTAGGAGATTGACTCGATTCCTGATCGCGATTGTCAGGAGGCTCGACGCCGACCGCCTCGCAAAGGGCTTTGACAATGTCGCCATTTGACAATCCCGAGTCAGCGAGTGCATCCCACAAGGATGTGTACGGCGAAGGGCAATTTCCCTTACGGTTGCATTGAATCCCGGAGCGAGTTGGATAATAGAACGCCCGATCTTTCTTGCAGGCCGGGCAATCGAGGACGTAGGAGCCGTTCGCGGACTGCTGCTTAGGGTGGAGGTGATTCAGCAACCCGCGATCAACGGCATCTAGTCGTGGATAGACAACGTCCTTGATGAAATCTGTTATCGACTGTTTCATTCGCCTACTGCCGCCAACTCTTTCCCACGGAGGAGCGCGACCATCTCGGGACTAATCCCTTGATCAATCGCGATCTCGCAAAGCTTTCTGTTCAGCTGTCGCCGAACCTTCCAGACCTGTTTCTCGCCGAGGCCGAGCATGGTGCACATGTCTACAGAACAGTGCTGCTCGAGAACGGCCAGACGAAGGATCTGATGCTCGCGGTGGGTGAGAAAGCGGCGCAACTTCTCGACAAATGTGTGGCGCTTTTGCAGACCTTCGTCACTCAGGACAATACCGTCAGACAGGAACTGGGGAAGTGCCGACAAGCTGTCGGTGTAGTTGGAGGCGGCGTTGATATAGTCCGGCTCGAAACCATGCGCCTTCGGTGCATAGTCGAGCGCGTCCAAGTCTGCAAAATTGTAGGCGCCGGCCCCTGGTACCTCATCGATAACCAGGGCGCATCCATATTTGCGAATGTAGGAGAGTGCATAACCAATCAGACACTTGCCGCGACCCTCAGGGGCGCCGCCTGCGTAATTCTTGATCGCACTCTTGGTGGCTTCATAGAGGCCGATTGACAGGATCTGCAGAAGCTCGACGTCATTAAGACGTACAGAAAGCTTCGAGCGGATTTCTGCCACCCATTGCTGTTGAGATTCGGCGTGTACGACGAATGCCCACGGGTCAAGACTCAAGAACTGGTCGCGGGTAAGCCCAGCGAGCCAACTGTTCCTAACGAGGCGCATGCCTCCCTCCTCCGATCATACGATCGGCTCCTAAGCGCAAATCCAGTCCCCCAGATTTGCTTTGTTCGGTGGCCACGACAGCCGCCGACCCCCTTCTACATACGGTGAGCAATGCTCAACCGCTTGGCTCCTCGGACGCCCCGTAGGTGTGTACCGAAGTAATTGAGCGCGATTCTATTGGGCGCGGATGGGACAGGCAACTCATAAAACGCCCTGATTTTTCAGGCAAAACCAGCATGGCGACACGAAAATGAGACATGAGGTACGCAACTGTGGGCATTAGCGTTCAGTGAAAAAACGGCTACAGCCCCCGTCACGTAAGGAATTTGACGCTTGGATTCCGGCGGTAGTGGCACACCTATGGCCACAGGCGAGATGATGATGGCAATGTACTACCGTTCGTCGCGGTCCTGGAAAATGTTAATCCGGTCGTTATGGTGGGTTTCATCAGGTTAGGAGATCACATGAATAACGCGTATACGCAGGCAATCTCATCGGCGCGCGAAGTGGATTCCAGCATTCGGAATCGGCTTCGAGGCTGGGTGGTCCTGAACGGGGAAAACGCCGAGGCAATGCTCGTGTCTCTTTCTTATATAGAAGAAGGACTGGTTGATGCCTCCGTTGTCTGGGCCGGCACCGATCCTAAAGGTGCGATCACAATGCTGGCTGATCATCTGAATGAGAACGCGGGCGCTGGCCCTGAACTTGTTTCTGCTTTGTCGAACGTGTATCGCCAGGGAGCTAAAGGTCTTGGTCTTCTGGCGGGGGCATTGAATATTACGCCCTCTACGAGGCATTAAAGGCTGCGTCCCAAACGGTGTGGTGTCCTTGCCCGGGCACCAATGGGCGCAAACGCCGCCCCTTTAGCTTCCGGGGCAATGTGACATCCGGGAGCAGACAATTCACCTCTGCCTATTACGCGCGGTTCAGATCGTTCAGCATCGACGGTGATGCCAGTACTTTTATGAGCTCGCTCAGGGCATTGCATCCTTAAAGTCTTCGGGGTCGTCAGCGCGCAATCAGGGCCGGTACCAGCTTTGTAGATATTCTTGAAGGGATAGTAGACGCCGGATTTCCTACAGTCTGCGCGTGTTGTTGTACTCGATTCCGCATCGCGCCCGGCAGCGTCTGATCATATGCGCTACTGCCTGCCCATTGAGTGATCGGCAGGCCTCGACGTAGATGAGCTAATTAGCTGCATCACATCCTTGATGCTGCAACCCGATCTCGTCGATCACCAACGGACGTGGACCCTTCACCGCACGCTTGAGGTATTCCTTCGGGAAATTCTGCCGGCGTGCGGCATGGAGGTGCAGTGGTCAGATAGCCTGTCTCGATTCCAGCCAACGCCGCCCGATAGACCAATGCCAAAGTCACCTAAGTCTTGCCCATACCGCTGGCCAGGACAAAACGATGTTCTCGGGGTGTTCGACTATGTTCAGTCTTGCCAGCGCATTTGCACATGCGCGCAAGGCCCGCTGCTGGGGAAGTTCAATACGCAGTGCTCCAGTGTTAAGGGAACGAGCAGCGGCGACGTGTTCACGAGGATTGTGAGAGATAGTTCGGTGGGTGCTTCAGCCTCGCCGAGCGATAAAGCACCAGGAATTCGGCTCCCCCTTTGCGCCCATCGGGGGTTGTTGCGCCTAACCACCCCCCCCCTGGGCTATCCGCTCCAGATTGAGCTGGTCGCGGTTTTCGATTCATCGTAAACCGAGGGAGTGCGCTGCAAGCTCTCATGCGGTAGAGCGCGGCATAACCTCGAAAGGGGTAGTCCCCGAATGCGCATCCTGAGGATCGGTAGCAGTAACAAGACGTCGTGTTCCTCAGCACGCCGTGATTCCTGCCTAGCCCCATGAATCTTTTGATGCGCGAATCATCGAGCCGGCTTCCGATATGGGCGTCAATTGTTGAGACGTCCAGTTGCATGCCTGCGCTCTTGATCATGGCTGCTATTGGTGTGATGGGAACCTTTGGCGTAGCTGTTGGACGCTCGTCCTGATCCTTCGTTGTTTGTGGGTTAGGGACGATAAGCGCAAGGAGGAAATTGGTCTTCGTCGGCTAGTGCCCACAGCCGAGAGTAGTGGTGACGGGCACGATGCGCGTAGCGACTGTGTCGTCGACCACCGCTTCCTCCGCAACCCCGTCGAAAAAAGCGTAACTCCTCGCGCAATCCGTTTAGCCATGCATCGCTGTCCTCACGATCGCGGGGTAGTAGAAGGTGATGCGGTGGTAGCCAAATGTGGCGACCAAGTCTTTGAGTTAGTCGCAACCCATACAGATGGTGGTGAAGTCGCCCTGGTGTTGCTGGCCAGGCAATGTCCTGGAGCGCACGACCAAGTCGCGCCTCGGACGCTTGAATGGAACAAGCCGGGATTTGAGACGGCTAACACCTCCGGCATACCCCTGTGCCAGGATTTAGAGAGCCAGAACAGCCTCAGCAATTCAATCCGGTCGCGCTGCATCTATTCGCTAATGCAAGAAGCTCTTGATGGTGGCGGCCTTGCTCGGCCAGTCGGATGCATGGTTGCGGGTTTCGACGTGATGTTCATCCAATGATTGCCTTTCAAGAGTCCGATCTCGGCCGAGGACTGCAGGCCCACACCTAGGCTGAAGTGCTTCTCACCCTGCAGTTCTGTAGCGCTTTGATCCGTCTCCGTCTCCGTCTCCTGTAGCGGAATGTTTGGCCAGTACCTACGCAAGTTTTAGCGATCTCCGTTACCGGCTGTTCCTCCCACCCGCCCATGATCTTTTCGAGGATGTCACGCACATGGCGGGTGGCGTGGGCCGCGGCCGGAATAGTCCGAAATGGGTCGAAGTGATCGGGGTGTCGTCCTCCTCAAAGCCGAGGGACATCATTCAATTGAGGCAAGGCTGGGTGCCTTACTCACTCTAATGCGGCGCGGCTGGGAACTACTGGCAGGCGTCCTGTCCGGGAAGGGGCGCCAGTGTTCGATGCCGTAGGTAAGTGGTACTCGAGCACCTTGCTCTGGAGCGCTGACCTGGGAGAGCAGATCGAGACTCGTAGGAATCACACTGGCAGCTGGTCATTGTGGCAGTGCCATTGGGGTTCGCTGTTATCGACTCAGGTCCGTCATGCGGGATAGAGGATTACCGGTATCCCGCTTTCGTGGCATGCGTCTCTCACAACCATGTGCGTACTGGTGTCAGCAGTGCTCGAGGGAAGCGCCAAGGCATGCAGTTTCATTTCGGCAATGAATGACAGAAGCCGAGCAAGGGCCTCGGTCCTTGAATTTGCTGATAACGGGATACTGGCAGTGCTCTGGCCCAGGATTCGGTATCCGGTCTGAAGAACAAGATTGAGTTCCTCAATGGGACTTCCACTGATGTGCCACACGGTAGCGGCGGTGAGTGTCCCAAGGCGGTACGCCTCCACTGAGGATCTCAGCCAGTAGCTGCGTCCACCTCCACTTTTGCCATCAGGTGGAAGGAGCAACGATGTAGCCATCCGCTGCAAAGTGTTTCGATGAATACCTAGGATTTGGCTTACTTCAGTGGTCGTAAGACGGTCCGAATGCTTGTCGGTAGCGGAAATATTGGGCTGCTTCTTTGGCATGTGTACTCACCATTGGCATTTATTCGTTAAAAACCAGACAGAAAGCGTTAACGCTCTGATTTTGAACGAAGACGTATAATTACATTAGACGGGGATTTAGACGAAAATTAGCCTACTTTGCCTTCGTACAGTTTTCTCTGAGCGGGGCAAATCATAACCAGATTCTGCTGCGTCCTGTCACAAAAAAGTGCAAAAAGAATCGGCTTAGGCACCATTGATTTGGGTAGGTGCTTTTGGAGTGCGCTTGCAGGAATAATCAGGATAATGAAAGGGTGCAGGAAGGTGTTGAAGGTGTGAGATAGGGGTCCCAGCAGGGGTGTCTTTGGCTGGAGCTCAAAACCTCTGGCCCAGCCTTAAAGTAATCAGTGGGCATCCGAAGGATGTTCGCAGTGATCTGACGGGAATCGGGAGGGTGATGCGGGTGCGGTAGGGGAAATAAAGGTGTAGTCCAACACCCGAAATAGTCCAAAACAGCTAAAACCGATTTTAAGGGCTTTGAATTGCGCAAGAACATTCGTGATACGGACCTGGCGGGTCCCTTTTTGCAGCGGCAATCCGAAATGACATCTCGCCGGTTCGACACGCTTCTGCAACTGGTTGATCAGATGGCATTTGCTAATGACTCGTTGAGCAAGGCTGCAGAGCGAGTTCTCGCATACGAAAACGGACGTCGCCAACGTCTCACGGCGACCGGATGGTCTTTGATGTGGAGTTGGCGTTCCAGCAAGAGAGCTGGCCGCGTTTCTTGCATTGAGGTCTATCTATCCCGGGGCACTAAAACCAATGGAGACTTTCAGCGGTTGTCACTACGTCGACACGATGACCGGGTAGAGCACATGACACCGTTGATCGGTCGGAGGCTAACGAAATCGTTCTCGAAGGATTTGGAAAGTTTCCTTGAGGCAGCTCGGCGCGCGGTTCGTTGGATCAACGCATTTCCGGGTGATGACCTTGATGTCCTCATTCCAAAGTCAAAGGGATACGGGTTGGCAAAATGGATTGCTGCCGTATCAAGCTTGTGCGAGCAAAGGAGTGTTCGAGCTGCGGGTGAGGTCGAGAGGTTCCTTGCTCTCGAGGATGAAATTGACAACCTAGTTTTCGAGTTCAATGAGGCGCGACAACCGGTAAGATTCAGGTCGATCATTTGTAGGCGAGAATGCCCAACGCTTGATCCGCTTTCACCTGCTGAACCGCGTTATCGGGTCGTTGAATACTTTGATCGGCGTACGGGCCGCCGTAGCAGTCGAGATGTGGCGTCTTATAAGCAGCGATTGAAGCTTCAGAAAGCAAAAGAAAAGTTGAAACAAGCGCATGGGCGAGAGCCAACAGCTGCAGAAATTGCGCAGCTGCAGTCGTCAGGTTCAAACCGAAAACCCTCCCCATGGCTGACAGAGGAGATCATCGCTCACTGTCATCTGGGGAAGCATTCGGGAAGCATCAATAACCACCAAAAAAGAATGGCAGCGATTCTGGAAGACTGGGCAGCATCTAGGGCCCTTATCCGAGCGTTGCTCTGAGTAGAAGGAAGGAAACATGTCTCATACCATCGATCAGCTGATTGCCATCGATTTGGGCAACGGTACGACCAGCTACATAGCGGGGGGAGGTGAGCAGCGGGGATCATTTGCTTCCCTTGTTGCACCTGCGCAATCCAATCAGGGGTTGGGGGGCGGCTTCACGCGTGAAGCGTTCAAAACTAAATTCGGCTCTTTCTACATCGGCGACGATTGCCGTGAAGACGGGGCCGTCTCTCGCAGCACGGACTCCAGCTACTACAGCTCGGACAACATCAAGGTTCTCCTACTGAAAGTCCTGAAAGAGGTTGGTCAAAAGAATCCAATCATCGTGACCGGCTTGCCTACGGAGTTCTTCAAGATCCGTCGTAACGAGTTTGCAGCCGACCTCAGGAAATGGGCGATCGAAGAGGGCTACCAACCTGCTGACGTCAAAGTCGTTCCCCAATACGTAGGGGCGTGGTTCGACCCAGAATTGCTTGATCCAGAAGGAAACCCCATCGATCCGCGGGTCGTCATGGAGGGAAAAATCGGCATCATCGACATCGGCCAGGGCACCACCGACGGGGGACAATTTGTCGACGGTAAAGTCAGCAGTGATGAGAAGCTGCGATTCGGTGAATCGAGTGGGGTCTCTGACATCCACAAGAAACTCTACGCGCAGCTGAAGCAACCTGAAGTATTGAACGGGTTGCTGTCTGCGAAGGCGCGACTTCCAAAAGAATTCGCTCTCGATAATCAGACGACCGAATACACCATGGATACCTGGTTGCGTAAAAAATACATCCCTTGGCGTGGTCAGCGTATCGACATCGAGCCGATCAGTTTGCCTGCACGGCAGGAGTTTGCAGATGGTGCTGTGGTTCGATGCATCAAGCACATCTGGGGTTCGACCGATTTCCTGAATGGCATGATCGCCGCTGGTGGTGGTGCAACTGTGCTCGGTCGTCCTCTCCTGACCAATTACATCAACACGCGGATTTTCATGGCAGAGGATCCTGCTGGCTCGATCGTACGCGGCTACTGGCGTTTCTATGTCTCTCAGTATTTCAAAGACCAGGCGCGCGTGAAGGTAGCTCCGCGTGGCTAAGCTCCGTCGGGTCGTTATCCGGGAAAAACTGTATCCGGATTCCCACGATGCCCTGGTCGAAGTGCTATCGAAGTATCCACGCCAAGCCGGTAATCAGGTGGTGCTGGCCATGTCTGAGGCTTGCCTTGGACTTTGGCCAATCACCGAGGCCGATTACAACGTGAGTGATGGTGCTGAATCCCAGACTGTGAAGCTAACTCTTTCCGAGGACAAGTATCCGAAGATCTTTGCTCTATACATGGCGTTGCCGAGAGGTGTGAAAGGTCAGGCGATCATCAATTTGCTGAATCGGCATCAAATGATGAGGCATGCAGATCCAGGGAAAGTGAACGATGCGCTGAACGCTGCTTTGCTGGGGCGGAGCTTAAAGCCTGATTCAGGGGTTGCTTTGCCTGACACCATTGAAATGCCAGTGGATGGCGGCTCTAGTCTGAGAAATGAGGTAGGTGGAGGCGCCTTGAACTCCAAAGCAAGTCCACCTAAACCTGATCCAGTGATCGAAGTGTTTGATCACCAGGCGGAGACACCATCGATCAAGGTTGAAGAAGAAATGCTCGATCCATTAGCTGGCCTACCAGCCATGGACTTCACCTAATTCAAAAAGCCCAGACGTCTAGCAGCCCTTCGTCCTGAAGGGCTGCTACCCTGACATCACCGTCCCAGCAACTGAAGCAATCGACTAGGCGTCGAATATCATCAGGCTCACCAGACATGGTGAGCAGGGGCACTTGCGGTGTTGAGTCTGTATGAACGGTGTTCCCATTCTTGAGCGAGAAAACGTGTACACCGTCATTCAAATTACCCATGGTCTGAATGAAATGGGTGAGTGCTTGAGAATCCATCACACCTGCTTCTCCACCCAGAACAACCCTGCGGTCACATAAATCCGGATGCGGGCGCGCCTGCTTGAACACCATTTCAGTGCGTATCGCAAAAAGCCAGGGTTGTCCGCTTCGATAGGGGAGGCAATCTCGGAGACCTGTTCACCGACCTGGTAATTGACCTGAACTTCCGAACCGTCAGAGGTGAGATCCAACTCTATGGCCGAACCAGAGTGGGCCGGCAGCGATCGAGCGAACTCACCAACCCACTGTACGAATTCATCCAGGTTCAAAGACCCTTGCGCACCGGTTTGCGCCTTGGTTGCAGAACGCTTCAGAAAAACGTTTGACGCGGGTTCCCAGTCATCCACCAGTCGATTGACGTCGAACGCATCGTCCTCTTGGAGGTAGTCGGTGTCGACGCTGTACATGTTCATCTCTGACTTGCTCCGAAGCTTAATCAACATTTTTCATTTTCCTGCTGGTGGCACACATTGGGGAGGAGCAAATTAGGCTGATCGAATCAAAGCCTTCCGGTAAACCTTCATGCTCGACATCCACCCAGCAGACACATACTTGATTGGCGGCATTGTCAGTCCTTCGCCAGTTGGCTCGTGGAGTTTCTCATCGAAAGCTTCCATCGCCGGGATCTCAAAAACACCAGAGACCTTAAGCTGTTCTCTTATGGCTGCAGCATCTTCGGCTGAAAGGTTTGGCAGCGTTTCGATTGCTTCCAGCACCAGTGCATCTGTTTCAACAACTTCGATGTGCGGGACGAATGGGAACGCTGCGACCTGTAGCACCAGTCCAGGATACGCGGTGCACACTTCAGGTCGACTCACTGCCACTAATGCCAGTCGCTCGAGCAGGGACTCCATGGTAACTGTCCATGGGTAAGGGCATGCCAGCTCCCCGGCCGAGGACACGATCTCGACGGCGTAAGGAACGAGCCCATCCTTTGGCCCTGACGGATTACAGCGAACCAAATTGCCAAGCAGATCCAGGCAGTAGGTCGGTAGTACCGCACCTGAAGATTCGAAAAATAATGATCCGATCATTTGGCGTTGAGAATCTCGTTGAAGGTTTCGAGGACCTTGCCCACACCAGTTTCGATGTAATACTGCCCGTAGTAAGCGAACTGCGGGGGGGTAGGAGAGATATCAACCTTGGAAATTTCCAAATCCTTGTACGGACCTCCGATGTCTGTGACGATTGCCCCTTCTACTCGCTGAACGGTTGCGACATCGTTTTTTTGTGGCAGCCATGCACGCACAACATTTCCGTCAGGATTCACAAGGAAAACCATTGTTGGCCAGTAATCGTAGAAAGGGCTTTTTTCGTCGTCCAGGCCACCCTGGGACTTGATGACATCCTTTTGAGCCATCCCGCTGGTGTTGGACTCAAAGGTCAGATAGGGCGTGAGCCATTCTTTGAATCCCAACTGTTTATCACCCGAGAAGCGCGCGGCCGGCGACAGATAGTAATTGTTGACGCACAGTCGAAAGGCCTTTTCACAAGGTGCATTGTTAAAGGTCCAGTAAAACCCCTTGTATACGTCATTCCCTTGGAGCAGTGACGCGGGCATGGCGTCGTAGCCGAGGTAGTTGACCTCTACATCGACACGATTTTCCTTGAGCCATTGAGTGATTCCGCCAATGAAGTGGGAATCCTGTTTAGCTCGCTCAGCTGCAGAATCAGCCCGGCTAAACCCCTTCCGAAGGTATTCAAGGTTGTTGTTCGGTGCCTTGTAATCTGAGTACACATTCGAGGCAACCCAGAGGGACCAGCCTTTTGGCTTCCAATGGGCAGTCTCGAAAAACCAGCTTCGACCAGACTGCGCCGTTTTGTCCTCTTTGCTTTTCAAAGCGTAGGCAGCGCCAGGCATGCGAAACTCGGGCTCCCCTTTTAAAGATCCACCGATCCAGCTTACGGATTTTGGTGGTTCAGAATTTCCGCAGCCTGCGAGGGATGCCGTCAGCAGTGCCACAACCATAAATTGCTTCATTTTTTAACTCCGGTGTCGGGGTACGAACTTGTATAACGCCCCACGTCAGGATTCCAAGCCTGAGGCCCTATTTTATTTTCTTCAAAGCTATTTGTGTGGATAGCTATCACGAAAAACACTGTCTCGTGGGCGAAAAAAAGCCCGCACGGTGGCGGGCTTCGGTTTGTTATACCTGAGATGGGCCTACTTCTTTGGTCCTTCCGGTCTTGGTTTTGGTGGTGTACGTGGTGGTTGAGGCGACGTGGGTGGAGTCGAAGGCGTCGATGGCGAGCCTGTGGTAGATGGTGATGTAGTCGTCGACGATTTATGAGTTGACGATGAAGTAGATGAGGCTGTACTCGAGCCAGACTGCTTAGGTGCAGGTGTTTTTGACATAGAAAGCTGGCGTCCAGCTTGCGTGTATGCACTTTTTGATGGTGTGGCCATACTCACGTTTGTGTTGGCCAGGCCATAGGATCCACCTAAGCCAGAAGCTGCTCCCCCCGCTGCTTTGCCTGCTGCACCAGCTGCACCTGCCGCACCGCCGATACCTTTCCCAATGGCACCGGCGATTTTGCCAGGGCCGCCCATCACGCTGAGTGCCATGCTTCCAAGTTTTATCGCGGCCCCTACCACAGCCCCGCCCGTGGCAGCCATACCCGTTGCTGCGCCAGCCGGATTGAAGCCAGAAAGACCTTTGACATCATCCCAGATCAGCATTTTGGCAATGATGATCTCTACAACCGTTAGAGCCATGAAAATAATATACTGAGCCGAACCCGCTGAAATCAGTAGAGTATAGTTCTGACCACCGTTGCCAGCTTCTAGACCAGACATTAACTCATTGTTCATGGCAAGCAATGTAGCAGCCATTGTTAGGACAAGATTGTTGACGAATGGAATCATGAAGGCAAAGCAAAGCATTTTAACGTAACTAATTAAGATACTCGGGTTCACAAATACGGCGAATACACAAATAACCGGAAAAAGAACAACGAGGATTGCTGCCAACATGGCGCATCCGTTGATCATTGTCGGAATTTTGAACGTGAGCATCCACTCCTTAAATTTCATACCTATGTCTTGAATTTTGGTCATGATCGCAGTTGCGGCATTTCCAATACCCCAATCAAAGTCTTGACGTCCCATTTTCATGGAGCCAAGCACGGGAATGTCAGTGCCTGCATACTTTTCTTTCTGTTCTACCATGTTTTGGATGTCGTTAACCATCTTCTCCTGAGCTTCCTTGCCGTCACGGAAGTAAGCTGATTGGTTAGCCATGGGAACTTCTTGCTGAATTGCCTTCGTCCAGTTGGAAACTGCCTGTGACACCATTCCGTACATTTGTAGACAATCTTGAGGATAGAAGCGAGCCTGAAGGTCTGGTGGCGTGGTGCTTGCGTCAGTATAGGCCGGATTTTTGTACAGGGAGTTACCTCCGTCCGTGATTTTCTCGTATTCGTCAATGCTATCGTTTGCTTGCTTCGGGAAATACTGCTTTACCCAATACTCTTTAGACGGCATCACGTAGCTCTTATTAGCTCCGCGGAAGGGGTTTGCATCATCCGGTATCTTTGCAAGCATTTCTCGCCCTTTGTCTACGCCTTGTGCAACCTCGGCATCGCTGACGATTTCAGATATATTCGGCTCCCCGAAACCTGGGAAATAGTTCACAGCACCGCTACTTACCTTTTTGCCATTTTTTAAGTTGTCATAGGCCTCTTTAGTCAACGCTGTCGCTTCTACCTGATTGATCCCAGTAGATCCAAATAGACCTACAGAGCGACCGGCCGCGCGAGTATCAGGAGCTGACCCTGCGATCGACTTGACTGCTCCTTGACACATGTCGATGTAGTCCTGGTACATCTCCTTGACAGGGCTTTTCGCAAACTTGTCGATGGTTCCTTGATCTGTCACGTGATATGCATTATCAAAGGCGAGAGAGAGCGCCTGCTCCTTATTCACGCTGTCGAGCGCGCTTTTGAACAATTGATAAATGTTGCCCACAATTTGTACTGACCAACCAGCCCCAGCTGATAGTCCAACTGGTCCCCCCGCAGGTCCGATTTTGTAGGTTCCGGGCTGCAGCAACATTGCCACAAGCATTACTACGCCAAATGCGCTTGCGGCGGTTTTTAGTTTATCGGCTGGAGCTTTGAGGACTAGAACGCTGACCCAGGCCAAACCACCCCATAGACAGAGGTTCATCGCTGCCTGGGTGAATGACTGGTTGTACGCTTGCCACATGTTTATGTAGTGGCTTACGAGATCGGCAAAATTCGAGTTAACAAACTGCAGATAGTCGTAATTAGCAATTTCTGATTTGGTTTCTGCCATTATTTCGCTACCTGTTGGGCGCTAGCGAAAACCTTGTTGCGTTCTTGATCATGTTTGATGCGAGATTCTAGCGCCTGATATTGCTGGCGAAGACCGACGACTGAATATTTGGTTCTGCCTACAACCTCATCACTAAGCACGGCGCTATCCGGTTGATTCGCAATGCCGCTGGTGACACCGATCTCAATTTTAGAGATGACATCGTCCAGCTCTTTCATCATCCCCAGAGTGGCCAGCTGACGTTCAGTCGAAATGAAAAGAGCAGGATTCGCACGGGCAAGGTTTCTCATGTACTGATGCTCTGCCTCTGTCACCACGATATCACCTCGAGAAACCAGGCTTTTGTATGCTGAAGTATTGGTGAACGAAGTCGAGTCAGCAGAATACACTGACTTGTACAAATCCATGTATTCCGTGGTCAGCGATTTTGAAAGGCTTTCGATGGTGACAGTTTTGGGGGTGACCGAAGCCGCATCACCTTCAATTCCGTACGAAGGGATCAAACCGGCATATTTCTTGATGTCATCACAACCAAGTTCTGAAGCTGCTAGTACCACCCCTGCGCTCCCTTCTGGAGCCGAGTTGGAACATGACTTACTGGACACCGACGATTTCGAGCCTGAAGTCGATCCAGAACCGGTTCCAGCCCCAGCGTTCGTACCCGCCGATACCGATGAATGCCAGCCGACCAAGCCGCCGGTTGAACTCGAAACCTGGCCCATCAAGCTGTTTGCACGATCGGAGGCCTTTTGCTTGAATTCAGTCATTTGACTAAGCAGGGAACCAGTTAGACCGTCGCCTGCCATGCATTTGCTGCTTTTGTAACCTTCATCGACTGTACAATCAGCCTCAGCAAGCGTTTGTTTTTTCTCTTCGTACGCTTTATCAGCAAGCGATCGAACACCAGAACAAGTCATGTTCGAAAGATCGAGACCGAATTGACCGACAGTGTTCAGCTGGTCGATTACTGATTTGACAGTCGGCTGGCTGTATGCAAGGTACATAATTGCCAGAGCTGGGGCATTTTGAATGAACTGCTCAACCATTTCCTGGTATTGACCGATTTGCCCGTCAAGCACGGTGCCTAGGTTCAAACCATTGCACCCAACACCAACCTCGGTGGCGCCGTAACCGTTGACTACACCAGTGCGTGAGTCTTGAAAGGGCGTGAATGTATCGAAGCTAAAACTACCGCCCTTACTGGCATCACTTACAGCGCTGCCCTTGATCGACTCACCGAAGAGACCGGTAACGTCATTCATACGACGTGTCCAGGGCGAGTCGCCCGAGTCCGATGTGGACCCAGTAGAAATCGTCGGGGCAGAAATAGTAGTTTCAGCGGCCACCGCGCTGTAAGTGGTCAATGACGCAATAGCAAACGCCAGCAAACCAATGAGATTCTGCTTCATCATCTTACGCGCCCTTTTTTTCTGCCTGGATGTAAGTCATCGCTTGGAACTGATCTTCCAGCTGTTTTAATGTCCGGTTGCCTACGAGACTTTTGCGTCGCTGAACCTTGGTGTTATCGATCCAGGAAATTGGCCAGGAGGTGACACCCAGTTTTGTGATATTAATTCGCTCTTCACGACTGAGGACCCGACCAGTCAGCCCGCGCTGAGTGACATGCTTGATGAAAGCATCGCGATCGCCGTCCAATTGGAAAATCTTGATTTTCAGCTTTGGATATTTTTGCTGAACGCTTGAGAGGATCTGGAGTTGCTTCTCACAAACGGGGCAGGTGGACTCAACAAATACAGACATGCTCACGTTGTCAGTGTCGATGTATTTGACCTCGGTCGCTTTTTCGGCAGCGGCGTCGAGCCCTTTGATGTTTTGGAGATCCCCGTTCTTCCACATCGCCATTTTGTACAGGTCCGCTGACTTGTGGTATTCGCCCCAAGTCTTGTCCATGTAGGCGACGAGGTTTGCTGCGGCTTCTGGGGTCTGCTCAAGTTGGAGGCGAATTACTGCACTAGGCGTGCCTGGTTGGAAGTTGAACTCAATACCGTTCTTTCCAAGCATGCGCATTGGCGCCTGAGGATTCTTTTTGGCGCTGCGGTTTAACTCAGAGCAGTTCTTCATCCATTCCATCTTCTGGCAGTCCAGAATATTGGGAAGCTTATCGAGCTCTGCGTTTTCACGATCTTCGTTGTACTTATCAACCTTCGCCATAGCTAACGCGATAGCATTCGTCAGCTCCTCGTTTGGATTGGTTGAATCGGATAGTACGAAAGGGGCGTTTAAGGCCAGGCCGCCCGCGATAAAAGCCAACGCGATTTTGAATGAGATTTTCATAATGTCCTTACTGGATAGCGGCTGAAAGTTCGGGTATGACAGCCTGAGCGCTACTCAAGATTTTGGGTTGCCCTTGCTGCGGAACCAGCACGATTGCTGGTGTCGATCGAACACCGTATTTACGTGCTTCGTCTCCATTCATGTCCGGTCTGAACCCGGTCAGAGGGAGAGCACTGGCAGCCGGTGTGAACACCTTTCTAGGGTCCCAATTGGCTTGGTCGATCAATACGAAATATTGAAAGTCGACTTTGTCGCCGAAACGAGCCCTGGCTTGCTTTCCTATTTCAACCAGATCGCTAGCAGAGCTTGCGTTGTCTGTGATGAACATTTTGATCGTCGCAAGGGGAGCAACGGTTGGCTGCTGGCCAACAAATCGTCCAACTTGGGACTGCATGCGCGCAAAGGCTTGCTTGGCTGCATCTATGTCTTTAGGGACCGGTAGTCCGCTAGTGCCGGCAATGCTTGGCACTCCACCTTGCTTGGCGATCATGCCCTGGACTTGAGAGAGCATCGCGGCACTGCCTTTGTGCCCGCGATCGGCCGCTGCTTTGAAAAACTTCGCCGCTCGGGTGAGATTGTCTGGGTATTCGGGAGAGCGAAGCATCAAATCGCCCAGGTGATACATGGCAATCACATTGCCAGCCTTTGCCTCTGGGAACAGGATGTCCCAGGCTTTTTGCTTCTCTCCCTTGAGAATCGCCATGATCCCCTCGCCAACGCGCTGGTCGTCAGTTGGCTTGATTAGGTCAGCCATAACGTTGGTTGAAATCAGGCTAGCGAGCAGCAGCCAAAGATAGGGACGCAAGTCTCTTCTCCTCTTTGTATTTGGGAATGAGGTAACCGAGATAGCGCTTGCGTGCCTTCGGTGTCGCTGAGTGGTAGTAGCCGGCAGCTTCAAGATCACTACCATGAGATTTCTTGAGTTGAGCGAGGCGCTTTGCAGCGAAGGTGAGGTTGTAGGCCGGATCAAACCACGTCTGAACCGTCGCAATTCCTTGGCCGTTCCACCTGTAGTTGACTTGTGCAATGCCGATGTCGGTATTGATCAGTCTCAGCTGGCGAACTCGGACCTCTCCTTTGTTTACTTCTCTGCTGTCGTCTGAACGCATCGACAGCCTTCCTGCCGATTTCTCGTACTGTGCGTAATTGAGCGCCGCTGATTCGGAGGCGAAGAAGCGTCGTGACCTTTCACCGCTATTCAGAACCGCCTTTACCATCCATGGAGCCTTCGTCAGTGACCACAACACCCTCACTGCGGACTCTTTGTCCTGATACTGAAACGGTTCGCCGTCTGCATTGAATGTCCAGGGGTTCTTATTGGATTCGTGCGCAGCGATCGTCCTGAGGACAATCGGATCTACGCCTTCCTGCCTCGCGGCGTAGTCGATCAGAGGATCGTAGGGCGAACCAATCGCGCAACACGAAACAGTCATAAACAAAGGAACGATAAAGGCCTTCACTGACGGCCTCCGTCGATCGTAGAAAAGCTGTGTTTTTGCAGCCACTGCACCGACCGTGCACGTTCGGGAAAGCTTCGATCGAAGCGTCGGAATAGGGGGGGGTGCGGGTCATCAGATGAAGTCCCTAGGTGCTCGTGAAGCATCTCGTGATGCGTCACGTATCGGATGACACACCGAGGAGCGTCGTGACCCAACGATTTACTGAGCCCTTGATGGATCAGAATTACCTTCTTGCCATCAATGACTTCTGTGCTGCCGGCAGGAACGTAAAGGGTGTCAGTGCTAACGCGATTTATACGCCTGGCGATTTCATCCCAGTCCGGGACCCTGAGCTTCTGAAGGACTTTGATGTAGAGCTTGCAAGCCTCTTCGTGCTTGATCTCTACAAACGGCTCAAGAGCTGCACGTGCTGATGCGTAATCTTGCTTAACGAACAGCACGACCGCAGTCTCTAAAGCCTCAAGCTGTTCGGGAGTCAGCTCCCCGGCAATCAGCTTTGGTTCATCTGCTTCGCTTGCGCTGGGGATTCCCCAGCGCACATCGATCAGGTTAGGTGAACGGAAATGACATTCCGAGACCTCAGCAGCTAATCGAGCCAAAAACAGCTCATCTGCGCTGCTGATCTGCTCATGAATGTTAAATCGACGGGCACCCATTTGGTTGACTCCAGAACTTGTGTACTACGAGGCCATCCGAGTTCTGCAGATCGAGGCGATCCCCTGTAATGGAAACGCGGTACCCGTCCAGGAAATCTCCCTGGCCAACCATGTTTTCGGAGCCTGAATCGACAACGAAAGCATGCGCTACGCATGTGGTGCAGTTACGCGCTGGTGGGGCTACGGCTTTCACACAGAGCTTCGGTCTCGTAACAATCTTGGCTACGGGCGTTACCGCACGTGGGGTTGATCGTTGCGCAACAACTGGCGAATGCTTTGGAACTGAAGCCACAGTGTGCTTTGCGGTGCCGGGCGCCGATTTTGGTGCCTGTTTACTCGCCAGCTGATCTTTCAGGGACTTGATCTGTTTGTCCTTCTGAACGATCTCTGCCTCCAGCTTCTTCACATCTGCCTTGCTGCCTTGGGAACTCGGCTGGTGACTACTATCCGGGTTTTGAAATGAAGCGCTACCCAAAACAGGTGCCCCTTTTTCAGCCGGCGGAATCGGTGCTGGATCTGCCGAAGGTCTTGGGGTCGCAGCTGTTGTAGGGGTGAGGGCAGGGGGCGGTGTAGGGATAGAGCCAAACAGGGTTGCTGTATCTGCAGGAGCTGTTGGAACACTCGAGGTCCCCGGAGCCGACTTGGTGCCCACATCAGGCGCGAACGGGCTTCCCGCATTGCTATCTACGATGTGCTCAGGTGGCGGAGTTGGCATCGCTGCAGGAGCAGATACAGTCAACGGCGCCGCTTCCGCACCCGATGGTGAAGCTGGGAAACCAAACCCATCGCCAGGGGGTGGAGATTGAGGTGGAACGCCTGCCATTGTGTCATGCGATTCCAGAGGCTTCTGAAGAGGGCCAGTGAGATTCAACTGATCAAGGGTTTGACCAACAGCTGGATCTGCGGCGGTAGATTGACCCAAAGACGGCAAGCCAACGTCTAAACCTTTATCAGGTGACTTTTGCTCTTGACCAAACCCGCCGGCCGTTTGAGCTGGAGTTGTGGCAGCGACGTCCTTTGCAGGGGTGTGATGTTGAGTGCCGGGGGTGAAGTAACCGTTCTTGGCCATCACCACGGCGCACACAGCAACCGCAGCCAGAACGACCTTTTTCTTCGTCGTCCATTGCTTCTTCGCTGGCTTGTCCGGTTCAGGCTGATCCTGAGCATCGATAAGGATTGAGTCGTTGAAATCATCAATCAATGGGCGGTGCTCTTCGCGCGTATCTTGCTCACCTGCAGCGCCAATTGTTGGCTCAGTCTCCGGGACGGGGTCCGGTTTCTTTTTAGCAGCCAACGCTGCAGCTCCAGCCCGGACCTTGCTCATCATTTCGCCGAGGCCACTTTGCTTTTTTTGATCACTCATTTGTCGCGTTCCCGAGCATTGGTATGAATGTTGGAGCCTCTTCGGTGAAGCGGCCTGGCGCAATTTGGACGCACTCTTCATGTTCCGGGACAAGCATCCCGTTAATCACGCGGCCGGGAATTCTCACACCGCACTGAACCTGTGGGGCGTCCCAGGTAAACCGATCGCGTGCCCGCATCTTGCCTTTCATGTCCGTGAGGACCTGACTAACGCCCTCGGAATATGCACGGCGCTCGAGTTCCGTTTTCGGGGCGTACATTTCCTTGACTGGCTTGGTGTCGGTGTCGACGATCGTTTCGCGTGGCTCATATTTATCTGAGCATCCAGCCATTAAGGCGACGCACAGAAAGGCAGCAGCCTTAAACAACTTGGCCATAACGGGCTCCGTATGGATGGGTTTTTGAGAGTTCAATGATTGCTTGTTGGCGAGCTTCGGATGAGTCGACCTGATCACGGTCGACGATCTCCTTGGCTTTCATTTCGCGCATGTTGTAGTCGTCAGGGTGCGAGCTGGCGATCCAAAGAGTCATTGGCGCAGAGAAAAGCCGATAGACGCCTGAGTAATAGAGGCTCTGGCTCGTACGCATCCGGTAGAACACTTCCGAATACATCGGAGGAAGCGAGGCGAGCGATCGCCACAGATCGATTTCTTCTTCTGTGAACGCGAGTTCATCCCGCGCAACGCGGTAGTCCGACTCAGAGCATGCGAGGAAGAAATAGTGACTTGTGTTCTCCAAAATGCCGTCTTGCGAATCTCCGCCGCCTGTCGTCTCCGCTTTGATGAGGTTCACGAAGTCTTTTACGGTCTGGCTGATCAGCAAGCACCCGGCTCCGTAGCGCCGCAGTTCCCGATAAAAGCTCGAGAGTGCTTTCGCTGCGTTTGGATCGGAAAGCGTTGCCCAGGCCTCGTCGACCGCCACAACCTTTTTGCGGCTCCGCTGGAGCTTGAACTTGCAATACAGATCGATTTGACGGAAGAGGGCGAGGGTGACCACGCCCAGTGCAGGTGATTTCGACATGCGCTGGGTTTCCAGCACCGTGAAATCGTTTTCCCAATCCACAGCCAGGAAGCCATCGAAGATTGCAGCGAAGGGACCATTGCCGTAATACAGCGTGAGGTTTTCGGCCAGTACCTTGCCCTTTTGCTCTTCGAACTCTGTCTCGATCAAGCGCGGAATGAAGTCTCTGAAACGTGGTTCATCCTTAGGACGCTGTTGAATCCAATCGCGATAGAAAACATCCAGTGCGCGATACAGCAGGGAAGACGTAACCTTTGTGAGGTTCGACTTCGTTGAACCTGTCCCATCTCCAGCTTCCATCATCATGATCAGCATCCGAGCAATGAAGAACATCTCCTCAAGCTCTGGCATAATGTTGTTCCCATCTTCGTCCTGTTTGAGAGCGAAGGGGTTGATGCAAATTGGGTCGATACGACGCCCCGATACCGGCTCGTTGAACGGCTCTGTGGTCAGGCGAACGTAGTTGCCGTTAAGGACGAGGCACAGGCTCTCGTATGAGTCGCCCTTGTCGATAATCCAGACTTTAGGCCGGTATTTGACACGAAGCGCCATTAGCAAATTGTTGAAGGTGAACGATTTGCCCGAGCCAGTAGTGCCGCAGATCAAGGAGTGGGCTGTGTTGACAGCCTTACCCCAAAGGTCGAGAAAGATCGGCTGGCCTGCACGGTTATTCATCAGGATTGCTGGGTCAGCCACACCCTGATATTCGACAAAAAGCGGCGCCATGTGAGAGGCGCTTTCTGTTAGGTGTGGGATGCTGCGTTTCAGCAGCTTCATGCTCGTCTGACGGAAGTTGAACGGCATGCTGTTGCGAACAACCGCGTCACCCCGAAGAACTTCTTTATGCCCGATACGCCACAGCCGGCGCTCTAGCGACATGGCCTGGTCTTCAATAATTTCTTTGTTGAAGCCCATCAAATTGATGTGCACCGAGAGATCGAAAAATTGCTCCCGGCTGCTGGCATTTTCTGAAGAGACCTTATTCTTAACAGCCTCAAGGTCGCTGCGCTGGCGATCACGTGTTTCTCGATCACCGATGCGCATCGAGTCCTTAGCTGCAATCATTCGACCGCGGATCGCGAGTCGACTCATCACGACGACTGGTCTTGGGACCGTCCAGTTCATGGTAATCAAGCTTTCAGATTCGATACCGGTCATTGCCTCTTGCAGCATGCCTGGTGAGCTGCGAATAGGCTTGCCCATTACAGAAACAGGTCGGATGTAATACGGCACCCCACGATCGTGAATCGTCCAACCTTCTGGCTCAGTTTCCACATATGCGAAGGTCGGCGTCGCGGCGAGATTGTCCCTGTGCTCAACACTGTTTGGGTTGCTGAGTGCTTCGAGTACTGGAATGTCAGCTCGATATCTTGGTGGCTCGATCTCGAAGCTGCGCACAGGGTTCATCAACGAGTAGTGGAGGTTTACGAAACCCTGGCCCGTCAATACTTCTGGGTAGAAATTGTAGGTGGCAAGAGCTTGTTCGATCTCCGTGCTGAAGCCTCCAAAAAGCTTTGCGTGCGAGTTGTACGCGCGCTCAGTCATCTTGTTAGCGTCGGCTAGCCCAACCGCCGAAAGGGCAGACTTGAATGCAGTATCGAAAAACTTCCCGAAGATGTACTCAGGCTGCCACATGAACACGAGATAAAAGTCGCTAACGAACGGGAAGCGGCCTTCGCGCACTTCTCGCTTGATGGCCTCAGACGCCGTCTCCCGTACATCGTCGTCAACCTCATCGCCAAGATCTGCCAATGCATCAGCTTGCATTTGCTTCATCGTCTCGGCTGACGCATCGCCGAAGAATCCGTTCGATGAGACAGCCGCTTTGAATTGCCGATCCATGATCGAGTGCGCGATAGCCTCCGCAAACTTTCCAGCTTCGGGGTCGATCTGGTCTTGGTACAAAGCCATGATGCTGCGGATATCGCGGTGCGTGTGGCGAAGAAACTGGCCGGTGCTGCCTGCGGGATACTTGTTCATCACGTCCGCAAAGCAGCCGGTGACGCCGAAGAGGGCGTCGTTGTTCAGCATTGATGCGTCAATACCTGACAGCTTCCAGATCTTTGCGAAGCGGCCGTCCTGGGTGTGAAAATACCGGCCATGCTGTTCGTATACGAAGGCGTCCGACAATAGCTGAATAGGCATTCCGCCTTGATAATTGCGGCGCCCCAAACCGGCTAGCTCGGAGTCGAAAAGATGCAGATCGAGCTTCTCAGCCATTGGTAGATACCTTCTTTGTCGCAGTAATCATTCGAGATTCTGGGTAAACGGTTATCTGAGCAGTACTTACGCGTGAAACGTATTCAGCAATGTCCCGGAGCGAGTTCGGAGCGGTGTTGATCAGGACGATTTGGTTCTGATCAATCGACGGGTCGAACTCGGCCTCATACCCACTTGCAGCTGATGCAAGCCGGAGGATTTCCCCCAGCGTCAGGTTTTGATTCTTGAAAATCTGAGGCCATGGGATTTCGTCCGGCGGAGGTAACGGTCGGGTATCAACCACATTTGGCTTTTCGAAGATCTTGCGATAGAGATTCACGTCGGGCTGGCGAACAGTCAGATCCTTTCCGCTGCCGAGGATCTGCTTCTCGTAGTACTCACGAATTGCATCCTTGTGGTACTGGGTGATGCCCTCTGCATGTGCCAAAGGAGCGACCAGGACTGCAAGGGCAAGGATCAATTTGCCCAATCTGCTTCCTCCATGATCACGTAATCCCAGCGACCACCGTGTTTCACGCCAGTGTTCTTGTCTGCGTAGGGAACAACCCATACCGGTGCTACGACGTCAGGGTGGCGGATGGGGTAGTACGGATCACTGGAGCCGAGTTCCGGCCTGGCCCGCAGGCCTTCGCGGAGCAGTCGAACTGTGTCCTGGCCACCGGTGGAGTTAACTGTGTCGTAGATCTGATCCATCGTTGCGGCGTTGCGGAATGGAGCTTCGTCACCAGCGCAGCCGGTGAGGCTCAGGGCAACCATGGAGAGAAGGAACAACTTGTTGAAGTTCATATGGCGTCCTTAAATCAGGGTGTCGTACATCGACGCATCGATGTCGAAAGGCTCAAGTGGTTTCACAACCCGAATAGGTTGGTCAGTCACGAATCGCAATCTGATGCCAGGCTCAACCAAGATGGTGTCCACCGCGGCATCAGCTTCCGCCTGATAGCGCTCACTGATTTTTTGGAACATCGAGCCAATGCCTTGAGCAACGGCAGCTTTGGTTGCATCACCAGTCAATTGGCTTGTGGCGCTGGTCGTGCCGTTTTGTGTAGATGAGGTATTAGTGAACTCAGCCGAGCTCAATGTCGTTGCATAAGCTGCGGCGGCTGCGGAGGCTGCCTGGAGAGCCAGCGTGCGACCTGATGCCTTGTCTAGCTTGCCGTAGACATCCTGTTCGTTGTCGCGCATGTCCACGATGTAACCAGGAGCATTAACCAATTGAGGGCCGCCCGATGCGTCCCAGTAGCTCAGTTGTTCGATTCGAATGACTGCTCGGCCGGTGCTGGAGGATGACGTCCGGCGGCCAGAACACAGACCCATCAAGTGAGCGGTTCCAATGTCGCGCTCGACTCCATTCGGACCCCGAAAAATGCCGTGCACTGGCAACACCACAGGACGCGCCGGGATCTTCGTTGAGTCTGAGGCGCCCGGTGCATTGGCACCGATAGGACAGCTGACACCGTGCAGTGTCGTGACTTCCACGTACGAGAAGGCCTCGATCGTGTATGTGTCTTCTGCCTTTTTCTTTGCCTTTGCTTGCTCTGCCGTCAGCGCAACAGGCTGCGCTGCAGCTTGTTGGTTTGCTTGGCCGGCTTGGTTATTTTGACCAGCAGGCTTGCCGTAAACGTCGTTGAACTGCGCATCCATGTTGCCGGCATTCGAACTCCCACCATTTTTCGTGGAAGACGGTGCTGACATGTCATTGAAAAGGGTTGTCTCTGACTGCGAACCTGGTCCGCCACCGCTCTTACCCTGGAATGTCGTCTGAGCTTGGTTTGGAGGGGTCAGAACGATGTAATTTGGACCGTATGGTTTAGCAGCCTGTGGGGCAACAACCGATGGTGCGCTTGCAGGACCCAGGTCGAGATCACCGTCAAAGGACAAGCCGCCAGAAGGAACTTTGATGCCAGATACTGCTGGCATGTCGGGCAGGCTATTGGTGCTCTTGTCCTTCTTGTTTATTGCAGCGTAAAGATCGTCAACTCCCTTTTTCTCAAGGTCTGCAATTTTCTCGGTCAAAGCCCGGTTTTGCGCATTGTTCTGCTGTTGCATCTCGCGCAGTTGCTGATCGCGGACTTTCTCATTTTTTACACGATCTGCTTCCGCGCGGTTTGCGTCCGCCTGCATAGCTTCCAGCTGCTTGCGGAACTGGGTGAGGGCGGCGTCCTTATCTTGACCGGTGATCTGGTTAATACCAGCATTGCCAGCTTCGATCGCTGCGGGCCTTGTTTGGCTTGTTGAGGGAGCCTGAACGGTATTGTCGTAAAACTTTCCGAATAGAAATAAGCCACCGCCAACAATAGCGATGATCCAAATGAGCTTTTTATTGGGCCCTGTCGGCCGAGGAGTTGAATCACTCATTTGCTCTTCTCCGACACGATGAAGAGCAACCCGCGATGAGAGTCCCCGTAGACCTCTGACACATATTCAGGAGACGGTCCTAGGATGCGTGACGTAGGTAGCATCGAAACTTGGCGGGCAGTGCCGAGTGATTCCTGAACTGCCTTATTCGAGTAATCGATTTGATCAATTGCGACCTTAAAAGCCGTGCGACCCCGATTTACGATCTCGTAAGTGGTGCCGACGTATTTAGGACCAACCAATTGGGACTGGAGAGAAAACTCGACAGAGCCCTGCCGAAAGACTACGCGTTGATCTTTAGTTAGCTTGGAAAAGCTGTTCTTCCGGTATCCATTTGGCACCTTACCGTCGAACAGATAATTCATCAGCCCTTTAACTTGCCCCTTGCCATTGCGATCAAGCTGAGATCGATCAACTGGGGCTTCATGGGCAATGGTGACTTGGCTATCGGCACATCCTGGACGGGTAATAAGGTTGACCAAATAGGATTGGCCTGACGCGCCGTCGACTGTGACAAGCCCAACGTATTGGCTGTCTTGACTAGTGAACGCGAGCTTGTTTTTGATCGGAGTCGGAAAAAGTTCCATGCCTGTTGGGACCTCAGGGTTAACACCGAACAGGTATGACTCCGGGAAAATTACCTCCGCGCGTTGGCTATCATTGGAAATGAATACGTCAACGGGGCTGTTTTGATACACAACTGTACGGGGGGAACGGTTGCATTCCTCATCTGCAAAAACTGGTGAAGCAAGGACTGCGGCAACCATCGCAGCCAGGAGTGTCATTTTCACTGGGTGATCTCCTGAGTTTGCAGGTCGTCGGCGACGATAGCCCACTCGAAGTATTTGGACGGTTTAACTGGTTTCAGCAGAATGCGGACATTGAATTTGCTTTTGCCGAATACGGTGTTCAGGGTTGCGCGGTATCGAGTTGCCTGGAACGAGACGATATACCCTTGTGGGGATGCCTCGACTTTGTAGGCGGTAGTGCGGACAAATACCTGCGTAATCTGTTGTTCAGATGATTGCTTCGCTACCAACTTCAGGGTTTCTTCCTGAACTGCACGGAGGCGAGGCGACATCAGGCGCAGAGCTTCATTGGCGTTAGCGAATGAGGACTCAGGTGTGAAGTTGTAGAAGTTATCCAGAAATACCGAAACAAACGAAACAATGTGACGTTCAGGTATTTCATTTTCGCTCACGAACACACCGTCGGCGTTTGGATAGCCATACATAACGCGCTGTTTTTGGAGCTCAACGTTTGTGTTCTGCAGATTGGTGTTCGAGTTAATGAGGAACACGATTACAGCGGTAAGCACCACCGATACGGCAATGAAAGCAACCATGATCCTGCTGGACCGCAATTCACCCCTTCCGAGGAGATTGTAAAATTGAAGCGGTACGCCGTAATTGTCGCTCATTCTTAAGGCTCGTATCGGTTGCAATAAGTTGGAGATGGCAGGAGGCCAACTTCCAGCCAAAGATTCGTCAGGAAACTGTTCAAGCCCCTAGCAAGGCGTTTCACTGCTGGATACTGCTCAGCTAATTCGCCATTCTCTATTCTTCCCATCCCTAAACTCAGTCGCAGCACCATATGACCTGGTGCGGTATTCCGAGTGAGTCGTTTATAGAGCCACAAGCAGAAGCAACCTACTCCGAACGCGTCTATGGGATCGTTCGTGATCGAGTTGGTGAGCGCCATAGGGATCATCCAAATCAAAAGATCCTCTTTTTCCACGCCGCCAAAATTCAGCGGGGAAGTTGCATAGGCGTAGGTATCGCTATCTGTTGTGGTTCTTAAGCGCATTTTCAGTCTCGTCAGGTCGTAGTGAAGTTTGTGAACCCAGCCCAAGTAGCAACCTGCGAGATCACTTTTTCACCGAACAAGCACAACAGGAAAACGCAGACAGGGATCCACCACCATTTGCCACCTGCAAAGAAGATGGAGAACAAGAGGCACCCAATCGAGATGTACAGGCCCCAACCAGCGATGCTTTTCCACCATCCCTGCAAGCTCGCAGTGGTGTTCTTGGTCGTTGCTGCGTCAGGGCCGAATTGGCCGTTCCATGAGCCATCGGCGTGCGCCAGCTCTGGAAAGACAAACAGGGCGGCTACGGCCATCAGCAACAGGATGCTGACCATAAACCGCCTCATTTCCTCCAGGCGTATATTTGAGGTACTTCCATAGACGGTCATCGTCTCAATCTCCGAGTCGAGGTGGGGTTGTAAAAAACTGCCCATCTGGCGTGAGCTCCTGGTAGCGCAGGCGCTTTTTCTCCGGGCGCAGGATCACGTTGATGGTTTCTTCCACTGGCCGGACTTGGCTCAACATGCGCACAAGTTCCAATCCAGGAAGGGGGTGGGAGGCCTCAGCCTTTTTCAACTCGTCTTGAGCAAGACGAAGAGCCTGCGCTGCGCTCGCTAGGTGCTCGAGTGCAGCCTGGTACTTCGGATCTCGTTGATCGATGACGTATGAATCACCCGCATAGTCCGACGCAGCCGCGTTGGTCGCGACGCCGAAAATGCAGATGGCTAGAAAGACGGCTTTCATGAGGGATCTCCTTTCACTAAATAGTGGAAGTCGACTGCCCCATTTCTGATGGTTCTAAGAAAAAAAACCCGGATTGCCCGGGTTTTCTTTTAGTCGCGTCGTGCGCGGCCTGCGAGATCAATCAGCCAGCGGCGAGTACGATGGAACATCGCCAACAGCACACGGCCGAAAAATTTGAAAAGGTCTGCCGTAAGCAGGGTGAGGACGTTCTGGATAAAAGTGAAGAACATCCTGAAAACGCCACTTACTACGAGGCTGGTTACGCCCCGCGTCGCAGGAAATGCCAGACCAACTCCGATGATGAAAAGAACGATCCCAACGTATCCCAGTAGCCCAGCTCGCTGGATGTGGAATTCCATCAGGTTCAAGATCCATTCGATAACCCCGTCGAGGCTGTAATCCCAGTTTCTGATTTTCTCAAGCCAAGTCATTCGCGCCCCCAATAAGTTTCCGCATGCGAAATGTTTTCGTCAGATATCGCCAAGCAATTTCCGGTTGAAGTCGGTGAAGTCCTTCCATGCATTGATGCCGGCTTTACCGCGAGAATGGCGGCGAGTCAGTTTCATGTCGCGGAAATGGACTGATGGGAAGGTGCTACGGACCAGAGGCATACGAACTCGGTAGGTACCGGACTTGGCGATAATGATTCCGTCGCCCTGGTCGAGTGTCTGGAAGTCGTCCGGCTGGAGCAGGTCCTCTCGGGTGGACTTGGCTCCGACGCTTGAACTCGCCCCGGTGTTTTCATTCGAGATCAGGCCCGATTGCTCTGAGCTGTGACTGGCCCCCGAGCTGGTGCCTTGCGTTTCCTGCTCAAACTTCCTGAGTGTTGTGCCTGCAAGCTTGCAGGCGAAAGCTCTCGTCTCGGCATCACGGATATCGCAATAGATGTGCGTCCAACAGTTACCGAGTACCATTTCCACGAAAGGCGCCGATTTCTGTTGCAAGAATCCAACGCCTTGGAAAGCGATGATGATCGGAACGTTGGCACTGCGCGCCAACTGGAACAACGTGATCTGGCCTTCTTCTGCGAAGGAACCGTATTCGTCGAAGATGGCCGGGCAAATCATCAGCGGCTTCAGCTTCTGCAGCTGGATTTCACCGATGGCGCGCGCCAGGTCCGAGATGAAGAGTTTCCCCATCAACTCAACGCCATCCTTGTCAGCCAGAGCCGACATGGACAGCACTACAACCTCGCCATTCAGGATCGCGTCCTTCAGATCGACGTCGGGGTTGTAGGTGTTAACGATCCGCGAGTACTCAGAGTGGGCGAACGCAGAAAGCTTGGAAATGGCACCTTGCAGCATCGTTTTGAAGTTTTTACGGTTCCACTCGTTCTTCTCTTCGTCGTACCAATACCGTAGGTAGGAGAACAGGAACTCCTTTCCGTCTTTATGCGCATCGGAGTCCGACTCGCGAATTGACTTCACATAGCGGAGTAGGAGGTTGAAGTCCGACAGTACGGCAATCAGATCTTTGATGTGAAACGCCGGCTCACCTGGCTGCAGTTTCATACACAGAATTGCTGCCGACAGTGAGTAACGGTTTACGTCGGTCCAGAATTCCTCTTTGGACGCGGCCTGCATTTTCATCGCGGTCGACAGAGTTGCTCGTACGCCGCCCGAAAAGAATGGGTTGTAGGTGTGGCTCGTTTCAGGGAACTCAAACGAGATGAGCTTGAACTGATCCAGGCGGCCAGCTGCCTGCATCATTCCGTAAATCGCCCCGGACAAATCAGAATCGGCCTTCGCTTCGACCAGCAGTAGGCCTGCCCCTTTTTTGATTTGTTGTTGGATAATACTTAAAATCAGCTCAGTTTTACCTGTCCCGGTGGCGGCCAGCAGCGCTAGGTGGCGTGTCATGATGTCATCAGACAGCATGAATGGGATCATCCCGGGGTATGCCTCGATCAGGGTTTGACGCACGTCGTCGGCGCTCGAAACCCCTTTCTGGTTGGATACTTCATCTACACGCTCCTTCCACTCGACCCACGGCATGGTCTTCCCAAGGAATGTGGAACGTTGGAAGTCGCAATCCTGGAGATCGCTTTGGGTGTAACTGCGATCCCACACAAGAGGCTTCGTCGCCTCTCCGTCCTTCCGATCCAGATACAGCGTCCAAACGGCGCAACCGACTGCAATGGCAATGGAAAGGGGGAGGGGCATGAACGGAATTGCTGCACCTACCAGAGGTAAACTCAGCGCAACATTTCGAGCTTGTTGGGTTTTACGCCTGGCTGTGTCCTGTGCCTCAAGCCGGGCAGATCTGATCGCCATTTTGTGCCATCCATTTTGAAAGAAGTGAGCGAACCCTGGTCGGTTCGCTTCCGGGAAAACTCTCAGCAACCCCGTCCAGCTCGCCCACTAGCACGAGTGATCGTTTGGTACTGTTTAGCAAGGTGGACAAAAGCTCAGCGTTGAAAAGGCCCATGTGTTCTTTGAGCACAATCAGGATCACGAACTCGTAGATCCGGCCGCGGATGAATTTCGGAGTAAGTACCGCACCGTGAAACGGGTTCAGATTTCGCTTTAGGTCGAGCACTACGGGGTTGCCCGATCGAGGAGTTGCAACCATTCGCTCGGAGGAGAGCTCCGTCGCATCGAAAATCGAGAATGCTGGATGCTCGAGTGACAACGGTTGCCGGATAAGAACTGGCATCCCTTTGTAGAGTTGTTTCCCTTGGAACTCGATCGCCTCACTCGGCTCTGCGAATTCGTTGGCTATCGTCTGGGTGAGCCAAGCGATGGCGTCCGTACCAGGTACGTCAGCATGCTGTTTTACTACGACAGGCTTTATGTCGTGCAACGGGGAAATCTGGCACGTGTTGGCCAGCTCGCTCAAGAGAACGTTGACGACATCGGGAATGTCTGCCCGTGGTGTATTCAGCCAGCTGATGGGTCTTGTGGGATCGAAGGTGTCATCAGGCCGGATAGAACCTGACCAAATAGCCTTGGCAGCAAGGCGGTGTTCAGATCTTGCCGGCAACCAGAAGCTGGCCAGGAATGTTCGAATCTCAGGGACTTGGGATAATTCGTCAAAAGGCTGGCCAACATTCTGAGAGGGGAGGTCTTTTGGTGCTCCGAGCATGAAGAGCCGGCCTTCTTTAGGCATGGCCTCTAGGAGATAGTGAATATCTTCCACGCCCATTGAGTCAGCGCCCACCACCACAACAACTTCAGCGTGAATCGGGCTGGAACGATGCTGTTGGGGCACACCCGAGATGGGGTCGATGCCGATCAATTCGCCAAACCCAATGACTGCCGCTTCATCGCCCAGCGCTCGGCTTAGCTCGGAGACCATTTCCTTGGTGGAAGTAGTGATCAGGGCGTCAGAGCCAAAGGCCGTCAGATACAGATGTATCCCTTCGACGATGGTCAGTTGGTCGTGAATTGTTTCGCATTGCACCAGCGCCAGGCGTTCAGCCATAAGGCTGCTCAGGCCGGCAGCTAAAGTGCGCGTCGCAGATACACCCAGTTTCAGTGGGCGCAGCAGTTTATGAGCCATTTCCTCTGACGGAACGAGATCCCCAAGCTCATCAGCGTTTAGCTTGGTCCAGTTAATCGCCTTCTCAACGAGGGACTTCTCAATTTCGTAAAGGTTGAATAGCTGAAGCTTACGATCATCCGCACGCGCAACCTTTGCCTTGCTTAGCTCGGTGACTCCTTCCTTGATCAGGGGGAATACAGTTTGTCGGTCCAAGTTGAGAAGCTTGGAGACCGCTTCAATGAGCGGCACACCCTCAATATAGCTATGGCCCAGCCAGGCCTCTCTACGAAGCACAGCGACAACTGCACCCTTCACCGCGGACACAGTGTCATTTGTCACTCGAAATCGCTTGGCGAGTGATTGTGCGGTCGTGAAGGGCATGTCGTCGAAGTGGACGTAGAGCAGGTAAGGATCTTCACGCAACACGAGGTTCAGATCGGTCATGTACCCGAGGCGGCGTTGGAGAGTGGCGAGTTTCGCCGGTGGGATACCTTCAAGGTCGATTTGAGCCAGCGCCAACTGATGCGAGCGTTCTTTCGCCCAGGTGGAGCTTAGAAACTCTGCATCCCCCTCTGAAAGGCCTGCTTCTTCAAGCCGGCCCGGCGCTCGCTCCAAGATGTCGATCAGGTTCTCGCCAAAGTGCTGAACAGCCTTATTCGTCGCAGCGATCGGAACGCGGTTCTGCGTCAGGCTTGTGAGGTAGCGGGGTAGAGTCTCGAGCCCCTTCGGGGGCATCGACGAAAATGAGGCTGTGTCAAAATCCCCGCCCGGGATATCAGGGCTCCACTTACCGTAGAGGATGAACTCCTCGTAGAGGATCGGTTGCCCAAAGCTGCCGGTAGCTGTGAAGGTAGTCCCGTCGTCGCGGCGAAACGTCGCGATACCCCATGGCCCAGACGGATCGCGGTACTGAATGGAGCTCAGGATGGCTTGTTCTCGCAGCAGTCCTTCGACTGCCTCGGGTACACGTTCCATATTCATCCTTGTTCAAAAGCCCGGCCGCTATTCGCGATCCGCGTGGCGCGGCGGACCCTGCACAGGGGGCGCATTGTTGCGATCAGCGCGGCTTTGCGAAGCTTTTTAGGTGGCTCGTCGAGATGGCTTGGATATTTGTAGGTAAGAGCTATCAGTTGATCGAAGAGGGCTACCAGGTCTGCAGCGCGCAGCAGGTCATTCCAATAGATCATCTCTTGCGGATAAGCGGGCACGGGCTCAAGGCCTTCAAACAGACCGTCGGTAGGTAAGCCTGCATATTTGTCGACGAGTGCCTGGATCTTTTTAGTAGCCGCGTCAACGCCGCTCGTGAACAGCGTTGAGGCCGCTTTTCGTTGGCGAAACGTTTTGCACGCGAAGACTGCGCTCGAACCGTCGTGTAGGAATTTTCGAAGCGTCCCTCTCACAAGGGTCCCATGTTCAAACGGGAACTCCTCGGAGATCAGGGATTTTGCTTCGTTGGTATGGATTGGTTGCATTGTCGGCCTCGGGGTCTTAAACCAATAGTGGCTATGGACTGCCCCATTTTCGGCCTGTCTAACAAAGAAATCTGAAAAAAATTTAGACACCGGGCACTGTAAGCGTCCGGTGTCGTGCACCGTATCGACAGTGATTGGATGCATTTCTGTTGAGGGATTGGCCGTTGTCGGATTTTGACTAATGGCTCATCAGTTTGGATTGTGTACTAGGCTAATGATGAAAGCCCTGAAAACTCAGGGCTTTTGGACTTCCGGGTTACTTGTTTACCATCTCTTTCAACTGCTTTCCGGGAGTAAACACGGCCTTTGTCGCGGCAGCGATTGTAATGGCTGCACCTGTGGAAGGGTTGCGACCTTGACGCGCAGGTGTTTGTTTTACCGAATATTTTCCCCAGCCGGAGAACTCAACGGTCCCGCCCTGGCTGAGTTCTTCGCCAATTGTACCCAGCACTGCATCTACTGCTTTTTGGGCATCGACTTTGGATAGGCCTGCGCGCTCAGCTACGGCATTCACGAATTCACTTTTGTTCAAAATCAACTACTCCAGTTTGGATGGTTTCAAGGCGCCGAAATATTGTTAATTCGCCCCATGTCGAATCCTGATTATAGCGATGTACCGGTTGGTAGCGAGCCAAAAGCCCGTCACCAAATTCATCCTTAAATAACCGAGTATCCGCACCCTAACGCAAAGAAAATCGCCACGATCAAGCAATACCGAGCTGTGACAGGATGACCCGACCGCTTGAGCGAAAGGTAACCAAATGCACCCACGGGAATCATGAGCAGCCCCCAGATCATCTGGTGGCTTGTCACCTTCGCCACCAGTCCTGAGCCAGGCTGAAGAGGAGTGCCAAAAATGTCAGCAAGCAGGTACCCCGCGACGGCCAAGCACATGAGAGCCATGAGAAAGCGAGCGTGGGTATAACTGAAGCGCCCGAATTTGATGTCCCCGGGCTCATTCTTTTCAACTGTGTTCATAGTCCCTCCGGTTTCCAACCAGCAAAGCAGATCAAGCTACGGATGCCAACTGATCTGCATTGCGGGAAGCACGAAGCAAGATGATTGGAAGAGCGGCCTGATCGTCATCCTCCATATCAACACTCGCAGAGAAAGCCTCGTAGGCCATGGCCGCTGCTTTCGAGAATACAGCAGCGGGATGGATGTCGTTCAGTGCTTTTTGTGCATCGACGCAGTCGTATACTGGCAGCAACACGACGAGGCCGTTGTCGTGAATCCCAGTTGACCAAGCTTGCACCGCAACGCCTGAGCGGTGCTCATACATAATGCGCGTGTGATCCAGAATTGCCATTGAGGCTGCGCCGTACGTGGCTTGAAAATGGGCTGTGCCGGAAGAGTGTGTGGTGAAAGTCATGTGATTCTCCAATTAGACACTCCTTAACCTAACGTCTCTGGGTTGGAAGACCAGTGGAATTTGGCGCATGGTTTATGGATTTGTCTTCCGTTGCTCTGACGTTACCCTGAGACCATTCCTAAAATCTGCAGACTACCTGGAACCCACATATGACCTTGGATGAATCCGCACTGCTGGCGCAGCCTAGCGAAAATTACATGGACCAGGCGCAGCGCCAGTTCTTCAAGGAGTTGCTACATTCAAAACACCAGGAGCTTGCCACTCGAATATCTGAGCGGGAGCGGGCGCTTGGAGTGACCGAGCGGGTTGCTGACGCCTCTGATGCGGGCAGCATCGAAGAAGAACGGACTCTGACAATGAGGCTATTGAAAGGGGAGAGAGCAGAGGCGATCGCGATCAAGGCCGCGCTCGAGCGAATCTCTGAAGACTCATATGGCTGGTGTGAGGATACAGGTGAGCCTATCGGACTTGCTCGATTGCTCAAAAGCCCCACGGCTCTCAGAACCACAGAAGCACAGGCGCGCATGGAACGCCTGGGTCGTCACGTTCGAGCAGAAGTCGCATAGCTACGACTTCAGTTGCGCGGTAGTGGCTGACCGAACTTAGCTTTGATCCTGTTATAGCTGAAAGCAAAATGCCGCCTCTAATGGCGGCATTTTTATTACGTACTCAGCTGCGCGGCTGTGTCGGGTGGTCGCCACGTGGGGCTGGCATTCGCCCTTCGTGTCGGCGCATGCCATGTTCAGGCATGGCCACCAGCCGGCCCTCCCAGGCGGTGCAGACGCCATGGAATTCGTGGCCGTCGGCCATGCTGAATTCTACTTTTTCGCCCTCGGCGAGACCATCGCATGCTTGATAGGCGACTGCAGGAGGCTGAGGAGGGAGAGGGCGTTGACCAGCTTCCTCGTTTGCGTAAGCGCCTGCGGCTACGCCCATCAGTACAGCTAAAAAAGCTGCGGAAACCTTGATTTTCATAAGTACGCCTTTTCATATCGCAATCAGGAACCGTAAGCGTCAGCCTCCGCATTTTCGGTGGGGTCCACTGCTAGTGGATTCGCTAAGACCGGCTGTCAGCAGGATTCTACCTACCTGTATCCTGTGCGCACCCCAAAACAGGTGTCCGAAATTCACAAACCCTCACGCAGGAATTCCAAAAGTTCCGCATGCGGAATTTCTCAAAATGGCTCCGTCCCCCTTTGATTTCCGACCATAGGGTTTGGGTTGTTCATCTAGGGTGATTCTTTATCCTAAGCCCATCCTATTTGCATGATGCTGGATGTCTGGACTACCTGGAATGAAGAAGAGAAAGCTGATGGGCGGCCTTGTGGTCATTGGAACTGCTGCGGGGCTGACGGTCTGGGCTCACGAGGACCTGAGTGCCTATGAGCAGAAATTGTGCGTGCTGCAATCCCCTGAGAGAATTAACGCGTACACGGCCAAAACTGAGTTTGCTTTGTCAGAGGTGAGCCGAATCAATGGCTGTCGTGACGATGAGGTAGGCACAGAATTCTTCTCTACCGCCGAGCGCGCCTGTGCTATTGCAGCAATGCTTGATAGCACGACCTACTTTGGAGGAATGGCCAGTGCAAACGCGGCATACCGATGGCTGAAAGATCACCCGGGTGATCAGGAAGTTCGCGAGGCTGCCCTGCAGGCACTTAGTAATGCCCGAGCTTATCTCGCATCCTCCAAGCCCGAATATGACGACTATCAAGCCCTGCTTATCGCCAATGACAGATCTGTTATCCGTTCGCTCATTTACGGTCGTCTGAGCACCGGGGACCAATTCTCGACAGAAGCGGACGACCTTGATCATGCCGAATTCACTGTAATGCTGCCCCAATTGGCCACTCAGCAAATGGACTGGCGTCACCAAACTGAAGACGTCCGCCAATAACCAACCTTTTTGACTCAATTTGGATTTACACATGCTTGCTGATTTTGAAGACATTGCAGAAGACCTGGGTATTGACCTCCCCGATGACCTTGGACAGCTGATCGAGCTCGTCGCACGGCCGAGTAAGCCTGGTCAGATTGCACCGCTTTCAAGCATTCCCGATATTGAGTTCATTGACGCTGGCGATGCGGAGCGCATTCTCGGGGATTGGCTGGGGCGTAAGAAACAACGTGGAGCTGACTACACCTTGCTTCCCTTTGCGCAGACCGGTGCAGGGGACGCGCTTTGCTATGTAGAGTTCGAGGAGGGTGGCCGAGGCATCGCGTTGGTAATCCATGATGAAGAAACGTCAATCCTGGAGTTTCCGAGCGTTAGCCACTGGATCACAGACCGCTATGTTAAGGCTTGCCTCAATCTTCAAGACTTGGACTGTGACCCTGCCGAGGGCGTTGTTCGAATGAAAGGCGAGGTGAGTCTGCTCTCATCGATCATTTTGCCGGAGCATCGAGAGCTCCTAGAAGGGCTGCTGAATGGTGATATTGTCGAGCGTCCCACAGGTACTCGGATTGTTCAGTCGCTGCTTTCTCAAGAGGTCGCTGACTCATTGGGTCAGTCCCTTGTTTCGGATCTCGAGATCGAGTTCGACGTTCGCCCTGAATGGGAGGACTGAGTGCATGTCGATCTCACTGATAGGCGTCGATGTTTACGATGGCGACATCATTGCTGGTGTCGATGAAGTAGGGCGCGGACCCCTTTGTGGTGATGTTGTCACCGCAGCTGTAATTTTAGATCCGGCGAGGCCGATTCTGGGCTTGAACGATTCAAAGAAGTTGTCCGAAAAGAAGCGTGATGCACTGTTCAACGAAATTCGTGATAAGGCGCTCTGCTGGTGCGTAGCCCGGGCCTCGGTCGCCGAAATCGATGAACTCAACATTCTTCATGCGACGATGCTCGCTATGAAGCGGGCAGTACAAGGCTTGTCCATCCAACCAACGCTGGCGCTTATCGATGGGGACCGATGCCCGACATTGCCCATGCGATCGCAGGCAGTCGTCAAAGGCGATGGGCTCATCCCGGAGATTTCGGCCGCAAGCATCCTCGCAAAAGTAGTCCGTGACCGAGAGATGGTCGAGGCGGATCTCGTATATCCCGGCTACGGCCTAGCAGGCCACAAAGGATACCCCTCGCCAGTGCATCTAGAGGCACTGGGCCGGCTTGGAATAACACCAATTCACCGCAAGAGCTATGCGCCTGTGAAGCGGATCATTGATGGATTAGCTCTTACTCGCGGAAGCATTGCTTAGAGCATCGCGGCGGTGGGGTTGATAGGTTCAGGAGTACCGCATCGATTCAAACCGCGTAGTGTCGGAGATCAATACGGGACTTCTGAAAAGCCGTCTTGACGGCGACTGTAGAGGTGACCTCTACGGCTGTTGCACGAAGAACAGGTGTCCTTCCTTCGAGCACGAGCTCACCGGACCTCATTTGAATTTCCAGAACTCGTGCTGCCGGAAGTGGACTACCAGTGGGCCAGTGAACGGCGTGCTCGCTTCAGACTCCAGCTATTCCGACAGATCTCAAAGAATGCAAAAACCCCAAAAAGCACGGTGTATGTGGCTCGGATGATACCCCCTTGATGCTCAGCTAACGTGTCAACGCTGACTGAGGCGATCTCCTCGCGGGAACACGATACTGGGCGCATCGGTACGGTCTGCGCTGGTGGTACATCAGCACAGCGCTCAATCAGCACTTGTCCGGAGTTCGGTGAGTATGTCGCTGCCAGCTTCTGCGCAGACTCCATAGCCGAAAGCAGTTGGTATGGAATTTCGGCAAAACCCCGGCCTTGCAGACAGACCACGAGTGTCAGACCTATCACCAGGAGCGCGGGGTAAACAACTCCCGCCCGGATGATGAAGCGCAGGGCAAGTTGCAAGGCTGCGATGCTTGGCATCAGCGATATTGAGCTAAGGCGCTCGCGAATCTGGGCTAGGGACATTTAATTTTCAATCCTTGGAGTAGATTCGACATGATCGAACAGTCATCGATTCAACGCTATCCAAAATAGGTGCCTGTTTTCTGCGGATTTCCCTGGATACAAATAGGAGGTCCGTTAGCCTATGATTTGGAAGTCAAATGATCCGGAGTCATCAGTGGAGTCAGCACTTTTTTCAGCCGCGCGAGCGTTCGCGATAGCCAACCTTAAACAACTGGCCTCAGAAGTCCTTGCCTGGCAGAAGGGAAGGCCAATAGATGTCGACGCACACCTTCACGCTCTGGCTAAGATGTGTGAAGACAGCGGATTCAAGGTTGACCCATACCAGCAGGCGGAGAGACTTGTAGTCATCGCCTCACTCGAGCATTCAGCGGCGCTTTAGCTCGAGGTGGGGGTCGAAGTGGCGTGGTCTTCCTACACCTCAGAGGAGGACCCGCCAGTCTGCTTCTGCTTGGGCAAGCTTATCAGCGGCCAGTTGCACCGCGGAGGCATGACGCCGCAAGGCTTGATCACGAAGTGTCGGCGCATGCTGCAGGTCCTGTAGGCCTTTGGCTAAGAGAGCTCCAAGTTCCGATGCTCTAGAGGCGATTGCGCGCTTGACGTTAGCGGTATCTGTAGGAGTAATCGCTGCAGTTGGGTTGAATCGAAAATTCTTCTCGTGACTCGCCCGCCAATCCAACAAAACGTTGGTGAGTTTCTCCCCAAAACCTTTCACCTGACGAATGCGCTTCGCATCGATTTCTGCGGCGGTTTCAATACCGAACGCTTGTAGAGATGCGCGCTTTGCGGGCCCGACGCCTGGCAGGTTAGCGCGGTCGAGAAAGAATCTCTCAAGGTATGCAGTGCGCTGCTTTTTCTCAGCGTTGGCGCGAAGTGATGCGAGGTCTTTTTGCTCGCGCGTCGCTAGTCCGTCGAACTCGACCTTCAGCCGAGTGAGCAGCTCTCGTTTTGCTGCAGTTCTCTCCCCGCCGGCATCAATTTTCAAGGCGGACACGGCACGGTTATAGTCTTTTCGAGCCAACTCCCGAGCGGCAGATCTACGCTCTCTCTCTTCATCCCTTGCTCTTGCGCCAAAGGCCCCAACTGCCAGCCAGGTGACTACGGTCACGACGAAGTAAATGGTCGGTATACCACCTAAAGCGCTCCAAATCGCGAATATGCATGCGGTGAGCGCTAGGCTGATGATGCGCTTTGCAGTCCTGCTGAAAACTCCGAGGGGAAGCATTTCACCCTGAGGATTTGGATTGCTGGCTCCAGGGATTTGCACTTCGGCCATCCTGGGAACAGCGCAGATTGCTGCCCAGATCTCGCCAATTTTTACCGGGGTTCCGGGAGTATCTGAAACCTGGGTGTAGACTGGCGTGCTGACAAAGTACATGACGCCTTTGACATCCATTTCACACCAAGGACATGACCCAAGGTGCGATGGGAATGTGTGCATTTTCGACTTTGCACAGGGGCGCAGGCTATTACGCAATCGATCTAGTTCGTCCAGCCATTGCTTAGCAGTTGGCCGGCCGCCTGCCAGACCTGGTTCGGTAAATGCGTTTTCAAACATACTCACCATTGATGGTGGTACTGTTGTGACCGGTAGGGCATTAGGCGGGGGCAGCAGCAGGCGCTGTTTTGCCGTTGCGCTGTAGGCGAAGCGCAGTTGGGCAATGTTTTCTTCAATCGTTTCACCAATGCCATCCCGTTGCGGAACACCTGCAAATGGATGCCGGCCGCCCATAAGTAAGTGCCACACGAGTAACGCTAATCCGAAGGTATCCGCAGAGAATTCCCGAATCACCCCGCGGAAGCTTTTCCCTTGTAGCTCCGGGGGAGTGTAAGTTCCGACGCCGACTGGGCACCCGTAGGTTCGATTTCCGTCATTGAGCTGATAACTGTCAGTATCTATGAGTTTCACAACAGCTTTTGCATTGACATACAGGTTGCCGTGATTCACGTCTCCAGCCACGATTCCGCGCTGATGCAGCACGGCAAAAGCAGCTGCAGTATTGCGAGCGGCTACAACCAAAAAGTCGAACCCGCGCTGGCTGAACTCTTGTTTACGTTGAGCAGGGCTGTACAAAGCCTGGATGGGCTTCATACCTCCGACTTTCTCCATCGTAAATCCAACAACAGGGCCACCGGGACGCTCATGCAGAGTCGACTGTGGCCAAGCAGCATACTTCAGCAATTGCTCGTCACTGTTGCCGGTCATGTAGACCAGCTTGGCCTGCTTCTCATCGTCGATAGGTGTGTGATAGACCTTGGCTACGACGTCGCGACTACTTTGAAGCGAGAAAACTGATCCTTCCCCACCTTTCCCAAGCTCATCGATCAGGTCAACTGGCTGTCCATCAGCCTTGAAGAGCCTCCTTGCCATCTCAGGACCTCAGAACAGCAATGGCCAGGCACTTGTCGTCATCGGTGCGCTCGTTGATTCTATCGCTCGACAGGAAGCTTTGAAGGGCGCTTGAAAGCTGCGGTCGGCTAGCGTCACTCAGGTTTGCAATCTTTCGCAAAATCGGCTCAAAGAAGGGGAGATGTGGTCTATTCTCAGCGACGTCCAGAGCCAGGCGCTCCAGACCATCGGAGAATAACGTCATGGATTTTACGCCTGCAGGATATGTCTTAACAGCTAGGCGTTTAAGCGCATCTGTGTCTGTGATGAATGTGGTCATATTGGAGTAAAGACCCTTCATTGGCTCGATCGAGAGTTCAAGCCCGGTACCGGGGTCAACAACAATTCCACCGTCACCTATCTGGAACGCGATTGCACCGTATGGCGACGAAATCGCGCCGAGGAATGTGCACGCATAAGATCGGGCAGGTTGATTATCTTTCTCTGCCGCGAGAAAGATCGATTGCTGAATGTCGCTAATGATTTGAACAGCCAGGCTTTCATCCAAAGGGATTTCCGCCAGTTGCATCAGCTGGGATACAGTTTCATTGGCAGCATTCACTGCCATCTCTGCCCCAAGCTCGCCATACGAAGCACTTCCAGCTCCGTCGGAAACGAAGACTGCTGCCCATGTTGTTCCTGCCTGATCAAACAGCCGGGAAGAGCACCGATCCTGACAGACGCCACCGCTTTCAATATGTGCGGTGCCGATCGCTACCGCGCTGCCGCATTCCCACATCACACGCTGGCCCAGCCTGCTGGGGACGTCAGAGCCACCTCGGTACCTGGTGAGGACTGGGAAACGGACTTCATTGAGGCGGAAAGCCACACGAATAGCTCTCTGAATTTAAGACCCTGCAGTTTCAATGGTTCTCGAACACTGATCTGAGAAAGCACGTCCATTCGCGCCCCTTCAACGCCAACGGCAAAAAAAGCCACCTTTTGGCGGGCTTCGTAGTCACGAACAAGTGCTGCAGCGTGCTGCCACTCATCAGTTGGTCCTCCGTCTGTCACCAGCAGACACCAAGGTTTAAAACGTCCTAGGCCTGCTGCCTTATACTCCTCTTTGCGGGCTTCAAGCATTTCTAGGCCCAGCCGGATTGCTTCGCCCATGGGGGTATCCCCACGAGCTGTTAGAACCGGCGGAATGAACGCATTCGCGGTGATGAAAGGAGTGTGAATCTCTGCCGGCCCGAACGTCACGATACCGATTTCGACGCGCTGCATTGCCAGCGAATCAGACGCCAGTTCATCTTTAAATTGCACCAGTCCGTCGTTGAGTGCTTCGATCGCAGCACCGCGCATACTGCCTGAAATGTCCAGTATGAGTAGGCATGGGCATCTCGGTTCAGGATTGTCGGCCAGCCCCAGGTCTACAGTGAAGTCGATTTGATCAGTCATTATTGCATCCTTAAAAACACTAGATCGGGTGTCTACGGCTCTCGAAATCATCTATCCAAAAAGCCCTCCCGCTTTTGATTGCGCCATGTCGTTGCGGACGTTCGTAAACGTCCGCATCGAAAGGCTGGTGGCAGCTGCTCAGAGTGGAGTTTTGCAGTACGAGTACCAGGAGGTCACGATCCCGCTGTTCCCGCCTGCTGTGATTTTCTGTTGGAGAGCGCCAACGGTGTATCGATAGCCGTTGTAATCGATGTGGCCACTGGTACCCATCATGAAGTCACGATTTGGCAGCTCACCTTCAACGTAAAGGTGGGCCTGGTTGCTATAGGCACCGCCCGTGTAAACAGCCCAGGCATGGACTCGCGAGTAACCGTTATGTAGCTCGTAGTGGTAGTAGCAAGTAGTTGCTGCCGGCGGAGGGCTGAGAGTTCCCACGGCAGTTTGTGACGCGGTGACAAGCACGGTTTGGCCAAGGGCGATCGGTGCCCCGACATTACGGATTTGTCCGGTCACTGAGCTCTGCTCTCGGTTCTGCTGGTATGCGATTTGATTCTGGTAGCAAGTTGCTGTCTGGGTGAAAGCGACACCCGCGGCGACTGTTGATGCATCCGGAGTCCACGCACTGCAACTGTATGGAGAGCCATTGTTGGCCCAAGCAGTATAGGTCGGTGCAATGGGAACCCATTTGTCTGTGAAGGGTACGTAAATTGAGCCGTATCCACCCTCAGCCGAAGAGGTAGCCGTTACTGTGGTTCCCCCGATCTGGTGGGAGGACGTCAGGACAACTTGGGTGAGGCCGTTTACATCTGTGAGCGAAGACGTTGCACTCAGTGTCCCGTCCGTGGTGGTCCACACGATCAGAATGCCTTCCCCGGCATTGTTGCCGGCGTAATCCGTTACTGTCGCGGTCAGCAACGATTGCTCGCCTACTGCCGCAATAGCTGCTGGTGATGCGGTAATGACAATCGTCAGGGGCATTTCGCATGAACGCCAGCCTGTAGTGCCCGTATCGCAGGTAACGGCAGTCCATCCAGAGGTGTTGGTTCCCGTCCTGATCCGTTGCCAATTCGAAGCGCTTGCTGCTGAGGCATCGAGAAGAAACGCTAACGCAGACACTAGGAGGGCAATAAATCGGCCATTTGCGCCTTTTTTGAGGATGCTGAGCATGGGCCGGAGCAGGCTCAGGATAAGGAGCGATTGGAGCAGCGCACCTCCGCATTGAGGAGTCTGGCTTGGCATTTTACTTGGCGATTGTGTGGTTGCTGATAGAGGCAACCTCGCCGTTTGCGATGCAGAATCGCTGCTATCGCGTTCTGCAGCGCGTTGTCCGTAATCGGTTGCTCTCATGGATGGTGCTCTGGTTTATTAATACTCCTTGTACTATGCCTAATTAGTGCGATACCGAACAATCCAAAACCACCTGCCGAAATTACTCGGCGGCCTCTTTTTGTTCTCTGTCAGACTGGGCTCTGTGCAAGATCCCGCATCAGGTGGGGTGTTGATGATCCTTTGCCTCTGCAATCATCCAATCAAGTAGGGCAAGAAACTCATCCACGTCGATCTCAGTCCATTCACCGCAATCTGCGGCGTGAAGCATTTCCGCAAAGGCAGGGCTACATTCGGGTTGCCGAACCTCACTTGGATCGATACTGGTATATACCCATGTCCCGCCCATCTCTTCGGCCAGGAGCTGTTTTCTATCCTGCAACCCCAGCAAGGCGGAAAAGAGCTGACCCTCTGTGCACGATGGATTTTCAAGAAGCACCCCACTTCTCAGGTCGGCCCCTGATATCCCGTTGGCTGCCAGCTGGACAATCAGGGCTTCTACACGTGTCAAATCATTCATTTCTGGCTCTCATGGTTCACCGATGAATTTCTGGGCGTCCTGCAGTGCGCAGGCCTCGCGCGTAGACCTGCCCCTGCTGGCCATGTCAGTTACGCAAGGTCGTAGCCAATAGCGAAAAGGGCCATTTCGATGCTTCGAAGTGTCTCAGCATGAGTTTTGTATTTACGGAAGTGGCTTTGTTCGCTCAGCGGATGCTTCGCTGCCTGGCTCAAGACCCAATTCGCGTGCAAATTCCAACGCGCGTGGTGCGCGCCTGCGCGAAGTCGTCCAAATTTGAGGGTCCCTGTACTTGGGTTCCGTCGTTTGGGCTTGACGGAGGTCTCAGACTCTTTGGCTGCGGCCCACGGAAACTTGAGAGCGGCAGGTACGGTCGTCAGACCCTTTTCGTGACAGAAACGAACAACCATTGCTCCAAGTGCTGCCGCTACGCGGCTGTCGTAGATGACGAAGTCCTTGCATATGAGGCTGTACACCTTTGTCATACCCGAGTTGAAGCGCAACTCTTTGGATTTCAGCACCGCTACATCCGGATCATTTTTTGCCAAGGCTGCAGCCACTTCGTTAACCATGCGGCCGAGCCCCTCTTTGTGTTCCTTCAGCCAACTGACGTTACGGGCAGTGACGCCGCCCCAACCCATGATGTCGATCGTGGCTTGCAGCATCTTGTTGTCGTCAGTGCCGGCAGCGATCAGATCGGTACGCAGAGCCGCCAATGCATTGTCATTACTGGCGGTGCTGGAACCTGGGTTGTAGGCAAGACGCTCGTTTCCAGGGTGGTTCCACATGTAGGAGGCATATGCGTCGTAAAGGCTGCTGCAATGCCACTCAACCCCAGTGCGACGGTTAACGTAGCGGTGAGAGAACATCGCCTTCGGGTCGAGCTGGATGGCGAACCACTCGATGAAGCTTTCAACGTGAGGGAGGGCGGCGTACGGCTGTTTAGTTTTCATCATTCGCACCTGTGGACTGGCTATTAAATTAGGTATCGCGTGCCAGTAAGGCTATGATTTCGCACGTCGATACCGTTAGTTGTCCGCGAGCAAATTTGAAGCATGATAAAAACACCAAGGGAGAGGAATACGGCGCACCCCGAGAGCCGTCGTCTTGATATTCGGAAGGTTTTGACCCGCAACCGTAGGCGCATGTCCACGGAAGAGATCCATGAGGAGTTAGCGACCAAATGGTCTAACTCTGTGAACTCGAGGACGACGCGCCGGGATCTGGAAAACCTTGCGAAGGTAGGCTATGTGATTCGCTCTAAAAGCGAGGAGTCTGAAAACCACCGCTCTTGGTACTGGGAGCTAGGAAGAGAAAGCTTCAACCTGGCTTTCTCACCCCAGGAGTCAATGACCATCACCGCGATTCTTCAGCATGCAGAGCGTTTTGGATTCTGGCTGGGTTCGCCTGAGCTCCAAAAGCTGAAGGATTATGCCGCCGGCTCGATGCGCAGCCCGCTTCACCAAAAACTATTGGCTGAAGGTCGTATCACCACGGGGACGCGCTTCACTGTCCTCAAGCCAGGTCAACACAATCCTCAACATTTGGCTGACATACAAACTGCGCTGCTCAACGAAGAGTCACTGAAGGTCCGATACCGCCCGAGGGGATCTGGTGACGTCGAGTGCACGTATACCTTGCGACCTTTGGTGCTGTCTTATCAGGACAGCAACATCTATCTATCCGCCTATGTGAGCCGGGAAGAATGGCATGGCCAAGAGCCAAGCTCCGACTCCACACGGGGCAAATACAGTAGCAACGGTCCTGGCACGACATGCGCGCTCATGCTCCATCGTATGGTCAGCGTTACTCTGGCTAGAGAGGATGTGCCTGAACCTCAGGATTTTGACGTCCTGTCACCTGTTATCCAGAAGGATCTGCTGACCGTGCACAGCGATCAAAAGATCTCGTTGGAGATTCTCCTCTCTAACAATTTGTTCAACCGACTCAGTGAAAACGCGCTCGAGGCTGATCAAAAAATTGTGAGCGGGCCGCAAGGGTGGACGCTGACTTGTAAGACACTGGACACACAAGGTCTCCGGCTATTTCTGCTCAGCAACGCTAACGGAATCGAGGTCGTTGAACCGGCCTACCTTCGTGAGTTCATGCAGGCTGAGCTCGAAGCTGCGCTCGCCAAATATCGCCGTTAGCTGGCGATGCACCTCTGCGTAGAAAGTGAATGGTGAGGGAGGCTTTGACACCTCCCTCGGTCGGCCAGACTTATCAATGCCCGCCACAGGATTGATAACCTCATCGTGATGCTTGAAGTTCCGCAACACGAAAGGGACGGAAAGGAATGTCCCCGCCGACCGGCCGCATTCAACAGACGAAAATGTGCGATGTCAACGGAACCGTGGGTAACCAGACCAGTTACCTCTAATTCTTCAAAGCCGCGAGTAGCGGGCCAGGAAAGGCTTGTCGATCAGCATTCAAGCGCAAACAACTACGGCCGATAAAACTCCGAAAGGAGATTCAACCTATGCTCAAAATTGCTGCAACTGTCATCGCTTGCGTTTTCATTGCCGGCTGTTCGGACAAAATGGAACCCCTCAAGCCCTTCATGAGTTGTTCGATTGCCGCGGCGGTTCTGAATCAGGACACGGCATCACGAACTGCGCTGGCCAAGTCGGTCATCGTCAAACAGTCCAAAGGCATTTCAGTCACCCCTGACGAAGCTATTAAGCTCCATAATGAAATCCGCGAGGGATGGCTCAAGCAGGGTAAAAGCAAAAGTAAAGCCGATCAGCTCGCTTATCTGATTACTGTATTCAACAGCCCAGAGTGCTTGTCGATTACTGAAAGCCGTCCACTCAATCCAGCAGATGTGGATATGAGCAAGATCGCAGATCCTAAAACGCCGGCCAGCTGAGCCTGCTGTCAGTTTAGGCAGATCCTTCCGTGCTGGATTTGGCCAATCTGGCCTACACACCAGTTTCGACGCACTCCACCTCAGAGGTCGATCAGGCCAGTCTTGATCGCCTTGTAGTGCACCAGCGCCATACCCCCGCCGGCTGATAGAAAGATTGCCGGTAGGAACTCGGCTTTGAAGAGTGCGATCCCTGCCAGCCCTGCTGTGAGCCAAGCCACCGCCAAGTGGAAGTGTTGCGGTTGAATCTTCATCCTCTTTCGAAACGTACGGCGCCGGTGAATTTCCAGTCGTTCAAGGATGGATTCGTCGGGGACTAATTTGCGGAAAACTTCATGAGGTCGTGAATCGATGTCGTGAAGCTCTTGGACATCAGCTCTCGTTTCATTTCCCACGCGGCTTCCAGTCGCATGCGTCCCGATCGAACAGCATTCTTCCCGAATCGCCCGTTGACCTTGTCGACCACCCGCATCAACTCGTCTGATCTGGGCGACTGGGAGGGGGTGAACAGATCCTCTGTGTACTCCCCACGTTTCCTCAAATCCATGAGCAGAATTTCAGCCTTGCTGTATCTGAAGCCGTCCCTCCAAATTGCGTCCAGCGCCTGGCTGGCGAGCTTTGTCAGCAGTAGAACATCGTCGGTTGGGTAGGGTGGCGTAACAGTCACCGCATTGGCATATTTTGGCTCGTCACCAAATGGCGATGTTCGTATTGCCAGTCGAAAGACGGCAGTGAGCGAGCGCTGCTTGCGCAACTTTTGTGTTGCACGGTGCATGTAAGCCGCGATCGCCTCGCGCATTTCCCCTGGTGTTGTGACTCGGGCTCCGAACATTCTTGATGTGCAAATAGCCTGTCGATCGGGCTCTGCATCCTGTAGCTCAAGACATGCCTCACCGCGAAGCTCTCGCACTGTGCGTTCCAAAACTACTCCATAACGCTGTCGGATTGTTTTTGGGTCGCAGTTGGCCAGCTCCCAGGCGGTGGTCACTTTCTCTTGCAGCAACTTTTCAGAAATTCTGCGGCCTACGCCCCAAACGTCATTTGTGGGCATTCGCTTGAGCAGCCACTCAACTGCATGGTCAGCGCGAAGATCAACAACGCCACCTGTTTGCTTTTTGTAGACCTTGCTGGCGTGCTGAGCGGCCTTCGCGAGCGTTTTAGTGTGGCCAATGCCGATACCAACTGGCATTCCGGTCCATTGTTTCACTCGCGCCTGCAGCGTTCGCGCCAGCTCGCCTAGTGGTTCAGGCATGCCGGTTAGGTCTGCGAAACTCTCATCAATTGAATACACCTCAACTCGAGGGACCATGCTTTCAATAGTTTGCTGCACCCGGGAACTTACATCACCATAAAGTGCGTAGTTGCTCGAGAACGCAACGACGCCTTGTTCTCTTAAAAAACCTTTGATCTTGAAGTATGGATCACCCATTTTTAGCCCAAGTGCTTTGGCCTCATCGGAACGAGCAATTATGCAGCCATCGTTATTAGATAATACTACTATTGGTGTAGTCTTGAGATCTGGTCTGAATAGTCTCTCAACTGATGCATAGTAAGAATTACAATCAATAAGTGCGTAACTTGGCCTGTCATAGTACATGAGATGTTAGGCTCCATGTTACTACTCCAAAGACCTCAATGTTTTCGAGCCCTTCTATCGGTGGATATTTAGGGTCATCAGAACTAAGTATTAACCCGCCGTTTAACCCAGCTCTACGATCCAATCTTTTCACAACAGGTTGATTGTCGACGTATGCTACGACGATGTTCCCAATCATCGGATCGCGCGCTCGGTCGATAATGAGCTTTGTTCGGGTCAAAATGCCGGCTGGGGCCATGCTTTCGCCTTCGGCCTCACCGAGCCAAACGTGCGGAGCTCGAAGGTCGACCAATTCGTCGAGCGATATCGGCGGCTCATAATGATCGGCGGCAGGGCTCGGAAAGCCCCCGGCTACACGACCTGATAGGACAAACAGGATGCCTGGAAGCTCGGATTGTGTGAGTTGGCGTAAACTGGTGACGATCACGATGGTAGCTTCATAACTGTATAGACATACAGTTAATCCTGATCGGGTACGACGGTCAATTCCGCGCTTAGTAAATCAGACGGGCGATCTTCGTGTGTAGGCTGGCTTTCTAGCCCTGCACCCCCACCATGCGGACCTTAGAATCGGGTCCGGCCGTACAACAAGGAGCAATTATGTCTAGCGATAAAAGTCGCAATCATCAGGATCCAGCAGCTCAAGAACGGCAGGTCACACTGACCGCAAACTGCACAAGGCTTATCCCCCTCATTGATTCGCTCCGGGTTCCGATCGTGACACTGCGTAATGAGCGACTGAAGATCGGCATGGATCTACTTGACGTCCTTGGCAATCAGCCAAGTCCTGAACAACAGGGGAGAATCAAGGCCATCAATGCGGACCTGCGGGGGCTTGAGCAAGAACTGTGCGTCTTGCTCGAAAATTTTTACATGAACCTCAGACAGGACATGGGGGAGCCACAACCCTGGCCACGTGACGACCGCGGCGACCCGGGCAAGGCGCACTGACCGCCGCCCACATGCTCCTTGCCGCCGGCGGCCCGTGCTGCCTAGGTCAAGCCGGAAACAAACGAATTCATTACCAGGCTCAACATGGACGACTTAGAACTCGCTGCAGGCGCTTCTCACGAGATTGGCCGGTTATACCGGGACGCAAAGGCGTTCAGAGCTGAAGCCCCAGTGCTGGCGCTCATTCACCTTCGAGGTCTGGCCGTCGCCTACTGCGCATGTCTGGACAAGGAGGGCGCGGATAAGAGTCTGTCAAAGAGGATCGAAGACCTGAAGGATTCTGGTTTGGCGAAACCGCGTGAATATCGCCTCCTGCGGAAGCTGCAGGGCAGCGGAAACAAGGCCGCGCATCCAGAGGAGTACGAGGCCTCGACGCTCGACTTTCCAGCGTTAGCATCAGAGGCCATGGAGAACGCTCTTGCCCTGGTTGAACAAATCCACGTCATTAGAGATGGGCGCATACCTCTGTATGAGGTTGCGCCGGTCGAATCCAACGCGTTGAGGGACATGTGCGCGCGGGCCATGCTCGAGCGGGACGTTGAGGCGATGAATCAGGCGGGAGAATTCTTCAAGGAGCGCGCCGATCGTCAATCGAAGGTCAACGTAGCGCTTGCTCAAGACGGCTATCCCCTGACCGTGCGGCATGACATCGAGCAAGCGATCTTCTGGCTTAAACAGGCAGCGGACGCTGATTTTCCCAGCGCGCTCTACCAATACGGTCTTTACCTGACTCAGCATCACAAAGTGAGCGAGGATCAATTTCAACTGGGGCAGACCTACATCGCTCGATCGGCGAATTTGCATCACGCCGATGCCTTGGATTACGTAGGGAACGCATCATTGGAGGGTGAGGGCATATTCGTTAAGGACGAAGCCTATGCCCGCAGCGTCTTCATGGATGCAGCACGTCAAGGTCATCCACATGCGTGGTCTCAACTGGGTGCCATGAATGCCGCCGGCCGGGGAGGTGTTAAGGATCTGGTTGCTGCTGCGCTCTATACGTTGGAGGCCGCTCGAGCTGGTATTCCGCAGGCTCAATTCAATCTTTCGATAATGTACCGTGAAGGGATGGGGGTTCCGCAAAGTGATTCAGATGCTGTCAGGTGCCTTCAGGAGGCTGCTGAACAAGGTCACCCGGGTGCTATCTACAACCTGGCCTGCGAGATTGAGGATGGCAAGGTTCCAGGGCGTCCACCGCAGGATGCGATAATTGAGTTTGAACGTGTGCTCGGGAACACCAGGTACCGATCCCGCGCTGCACTCTATGCTGCGAGACTCATAGCGTCTGAGCGAGTAGGGATGAACGATCTGATGCGGGCGGCTGGGTACCTCCAGGCTTGCTACGCCGGCGTCCTAAGTGATGGTGATCCTCATGGGTTGAGGGACGAATGCCTTTCAGCCTGTAAAGACGTCGTAGGGAAGATCCGAGCGCACTTGAACGAAAAGGGCCCCGATCAAAGCTTATGCGGGAATGACCTGATCGTTGCAGCGTTCTTCGATTGTAGTTGCGTCCCTTTTGCTGATCGTGATGCAAGGCGAGCACAGTTGGTGGCCATCGTCCAAGAGTTAGGAGGGAGTAACGCGCTCGCCGCAAGCACCTTGCTCATGAAGGAAGCCTGTTTGGATATGAAACCACTCCCCAAATCACCATCGCCTCTGCAGGGGCAGCCCTCATCGCCGGCGACAAGTGGCCGAGATGTACATGTGAAAATAGGTCGCAACGACCCCTGCTTCTGCGGTTCAGGGGACAAGTTCAAAAAATGTCACGGACGTTAAGAGCCGCGGGCATGCCCAGTTAAGCTCGACTGCCTGCCGAACATCCCGAATGTGCATTCTCGACGGCAGTAAAGCCGAGTCATCTCGATCACTTTGGATTCTTTACGAAATCAAGCTTGCAACCCAAGGCGACCTTCTTCTATGATTTTGGCGTCTTGGAGGCGGCCGCTGGCAGTGGCTTGGTACTGGGTATCCCGAGATAGATTTGAAACACAGCAACATCCGGAACACTTGCTTCATTGGGAACACGTCACACCGAGAAGTTTCTGTTTTGCGCTCGGACCAGGTCAGCCAGCAACCATCGAACAACCGCGCAGAACAGCAGGCTAGCCCTAACGGCTAAGTTTTCTTCGAGGAAATCGTGATGAGTCGCGTCCCCTATGTCATCTCAGACATCAAAAAACTGTCCAACATTGGTCACCACCTTTTTCGTGGTCTGAAGGATTTCAATCCTGAGAACGCTGATAAAACGCGTGAGCTAGTGGCCAGGGTCTCCAGCTACGCCGACATGCATGAGTTGCGCGCTTGCGCGGCTGAGTCAATCGACAAGCTCAATGGCCCCATCTCCCGGTCCGATATTCGTCTCACAATTGCTGTTGGTCTCAATCAACACTTTAAGGTGCCGATGCTAGACGCTTGGCTTCGTACCGGCCGTGCAAGGCTGCCGAGCCTCGCCATTGACCAACTCACTTTGGAACGCAAGCGCGAAGAGCGCGATAAGGTGCTGATTGCTGGCGCTGAACTCAAGCCTGGCGGGATGGCCAGCCTCGAAGCCGCGCATGAGTGGCATGATGATCAACTGCGTTTGTTCGAAGCCGGCGCACCAAGCTTTGACCTGGTCGTCTGGCGTGACGGCACAGCCTTTTCATGGCTGGCGTTTATTGAGCTCTATGACGCCATCCGAAAGTCAAAGTTTGCGCACGACGTGATCGATATCGAGGGTCTCACCGCAGCGGGCACTCCTAAGGCCGTCGACAGCTATCTGCGTGAGGAATTGATTCCCCAGTCTCGGATTCCACTGGCTCAGCTCATTCGCGGCGGGTTGAAGGTCCCCCATCATCATGTTGTGTGGCTGTTCTCCGAAGAGGGAGAGTGTATGGGGAAGGCGATTCGTCACACGGCCCATGGAGGTTTCGCTCCGCGTCTGTTCCTCAACGAGGAGGAGCTTTGTGAAGGGCTTTCCTGGGTAATGCGGGGTATCTACCTGGAAGTTGGTTCGTCGATCTACAAACCATACTTCCAGACTCGTGACCCTATTGGTCCCGTCTTCACGTTGAAACCCGGTGCCAAGGAGCCGCAAGCTGAAGGGGGTGTATTCAACAGCGCCAAGGTTGATATCGGCGATCTTGAACTGGTGCCCAACCTGTTCGCAGACGCCCGACAGAGTACCAACCCGCCTGGGTCGCGAGATAAAGCATGGCTGTTAGGCGGCAAAAGCGTCGAAGGATCGAAGGCGCGCAGTAGCACGCTCGGCAACTCCTATTTCGAAAGCGTGGCCTGGCTCTGCGAGGACGATCTGCCCCTTCTTTTCCCGGACCGCGAGCTGACTAAACCTACCGCCCCCGACTCCTTCTTTGGCGAAATCCGCGAGCAGGTTTTCCTGCCCAGCCGAGCAATCGATTTCCATCAGCGAGCTCAGAGCGTCCTCGAGCGTAATAGCAAAAACGCGAAGAGCTGGCTGGCTCAGGCGGCGATCGCGGGAGTCCTCGCCAATCGTTGCCGGGCAACAATCAAACCGGATGAGCTTGAACTGATGGTGGCTAACGTGCAGCTCTCTATGGGAGGCGCACCGGGTGCCGACCTCTCTGATAAGGAAGCTCTGCCTGTATCGAACGCGTTGGTTTCACAATTCCCCGTCTTAGCTCGCTATGGCGCGCTCACCCTCAATGCGGCCGCATTGCTGGCTTGCGATGGCAGTGCATTGGCGCGCTCCGATCTGAGCAATGTCGAGCTGGTCGACATCCTCAAGGCTGTAGTGATGCTTCAGTCCGCATACGTCAGTTCGACACCGATCCGGGTTTTCAATCCGATCGCTGTAGATGTTGCCGTTGAGAGTTGGTTCGAGGGGCGAATTGGGATTGAACAGGTGCAAAGCGTTGCAGAGATCTACCATCGCTATTCTGAGCTGCTGAACAGTCAGCAAGAGCGAATCCAGGCAATTGATGCAGCGCTCGATGCTGATACCGCCTGCAGAAAGGAAGCCAGCGATCATCGCTATGCGTTCGTTGGCAAGGTACTCCCCCGTGCCAAGCCCAAGAAACTGGGCGAAGATCTGTAAGCCGCGCTGTCAGGTGCGGCCCTTGCCGGCTGCACCCACCTTACATCACTACACTTCCCCGCTTGTGCTACACCTACCAGACCTCTGACCCCAACAGGGCAGGTGCGGTGGGATAGTGAAGTTCGACAGTAGATCCTGGTCTGAAGATGCCTGACTTGGTGCGATCGAAATCAAAGCGCCATGCATGCATATTGGTGATCGGACATTGTCCGAATGGAGCGCTTAGGAATGAGCACCGAACCCCACGAATCCGTTTTGCTCGGACGATGCCCGATTGACGCTGAGCGTGACCAGGCTGATGAGCCTGAGGATATCAACCAAGGAACCATGAAGCTCATCGTTGGCATCATCGCTATGTCACTGGGCGCTGTTTGCACACTTCTCGCCGGAGATTGGTTGGATTCAATTAGTGAGAGCTACGTCCGAGGCGGGTGGCCGCGGGACGTTTTCGTTGGGTCACTTTTTGCGATCTCGGTGTTCTTGCTTTCGTATTTGGGCGGTTCTCGGTGTGAAGCCTGGCTGAGTAGGATTGCCGCGGTTGCCGGGTTCGGAATTGCGCTATTCCCCTGTGATTGCGTGGTAGTTGCGAGGGGTGCACAGGCTGCCTGCGAGGTGGCGACCACCTCAACTGGATCATTGCCCAAACTCCATGGAGTCTGTGCAGGGACGCTGTTTGTAGTCCTGGCATTGTTCTGCCGAATTTTCTACCTGCGAGCAAAGCGAAAGCGCGACTGTGCTCCGCCATCGAGGCCAGGTCAGTCAAAGTGTCCGAAGTCAGGGAGGCGAATGGCCGTGTATGCCGTTTGCGCGATCGGAATGTTGGGCTCAATTGCCGCAATGGGATTGTATTGGGTGGCTGGCATCGGTCATTGCCTCTATGGGTTCGTATTCTGGGCCGAGTCAGCGGGTCTATTCTCATTTGGCGCAGCGTGGCTCACCGCAAGCAAGGTAGTGCCATGGTTTGCAAATGATCAAGAGCGGCTGCATCCCTTGCTTCGAAGAAAGGCACGCGCCTCAAGGTCCTAAAGAATTCAGAATGGACTCGAACATCCACTCTGTTCCGCGCGCCGCGAACCCAGCACCTGTTTCGCCAACCCACTTTTGGCTGGGCAAATGAGCTCGACTCGTTAAGCTGTGTCTTTCGTCAAGATAGAGACATCGAGCCACGCACATGACAGATGCACACAACGATATTAGCTGTCAGACGCCTGTTACCACGCACCCGGGTATTGGCTTAAGCGCGTTCGCGGGCTTCTTGGCAGATCCTGATGGGGTGTTGTCGTTGTTGGAGGCTGCTACCGGATTTTCGTTGAATCCTTTGCAACGTGTGATTGCAACGGAGGTCGGCCGCTTGATTGCGACTGGGTCAGTACCTACAGCGTCGACACTCGTAGCCGCGTGGGGCGAGCACCGTGACCTTGACGATTTTGCTATTGCCGTACGAGGCGCTCTTCACCTGAGCTGTGAATCCCACCCTAAATAATCATTTCCGAATTGCCCGCTCCGATTGGGCTACGCGGGCTGTCATTCAAACCAGAGGTATGTCCATGGCAGTGATCAGCAGTATTTTCCACAGAATTTTGAAACGGCCTGATGGAAGCCCCGCTGAGTTGCATCAAGCAGATACTTTGTTGCCTACGGACTCACAGGCCGTTGAAAACCTGCTGGCGGATCTCAACGAGACCTATAATGCGAAGCAAGGGAAGGCGTGGGGTCTATTCCATCCTGCCTCCGGTGCTCACCCGTTCAGTGGATGGCTGCAGAGCTACCTCGATGAGGCCACACCCTTTCTCGACTTTACCCATCAATCGGTACAGCACCTCGTAAAACTGATGGAAGAGTCGAATCTGTCGACTGGGGGCCATGTGCTATTTGCACATCACCAGTCCGGCCTCACCCAGTACCTGGTAATCGCGATGCTCCACCACAGTGAGGGTGTCGCAGTGAACGAAAACCTTGAAGTTACGCCTGCTCGACACCTGGACATCAGTCAACTTCACTTGGCCGCTCGGATCAATTTGTCAGAGTGGCGCAACAACTCGGCGTCCAAGCAGTACATTTCGTTCATCAAAGGTAAGAACGGTCGCCGCGTATCTGGCTATTTCCAGGACTTCATCGGGTGCATGGAGGGCGTCGACGGCCCAGGCGAGACTCGAACCTTGCTCAAGGCTTTCAGTGACTTTGTGGAGAGTGAAGACCTGCCTGAGGAAAGCACCCGTGAGAAGACAAGCGCGTTGCTGGATTATGCCTCGGGACAGGCGAAATTGGGGGAGGCTGTCAGCCTGCAGGAACTGTCCTCATTGATCGATGAAGATCGTCCGAAAGCCTTCTACGATCACATCCGTAACAAAGACTACGGACTCTCTCCAGAAATCCCGGCGGATAAGCGCACGCTCAATCAGTTCCGGCGCTTCACCGGCCGAGCAGAAGGGCTATCGATAACCTTTGAGGCCCACCATCTCGGGTCCAAGATCGAGTATGACGAATCAGCAGGTACGCTTCTCATCAAGCAACTGCCGACCCAACTGCTTGATGCCCTTAAGCGCAACCAGAAAGGCTAGCGCGCTGTCTGGCAAACTGCTGCGTCTCACATAGTCAAATGGACACTGCTCCTCCGCAAATGTCCGTTTGACTGCCTTCAAATTTACGTGTTGTACCACTTTGAACTGCCGATAAACGCAGTATCCCTGCACAGATGTGGGCCTAGTAACGCCTTGATGGTGCCTGAAGCGCCTTGCTCCCGGTGATATCTGCCAGCCATGCTGGAACTCCGAAACCGATGCCCGAATGCCTGGGAATTAAAGAGACCTCCGTTATGTTTACAACAATCAAAGCTAAGCGAAGGGTGTTCTATGCAGCAGGTTTCAGGAGCAACAAAGGTCAATACCTCGGTCACCAAGCTGGTGGAATTAGTAAAAAAAGCAAATTGCTGCAGGCCCGCAAAGCATTGTCGCTGAGCAGGTCCAGACTCGAGTCGATGGCATGCTGGCGAAGGTAAAAGCTCAGTTCATCCGCAGCCGGCACTAAGACCTCGCCGAGTGCGCCAATCGTGGCGAGACGGCAGTGAATGCATCTAGCAACCGCTCCCGCACCGTTGGTCAGCCTTCCTGTCAGGGCGCGATGCGTGCGCTGTACTGTGCTAAACCTAGAGGTGCCCCCCAGGCAGGCCGGCCGAGGGTCATAGGGATATGGTAGTTCGCGAGGCTGTGCTCCTCTGCCAATGCGTGAGCCCGTAACGGCTTGTGATGCCGAGAATGATCCTTCGCGTGGAAGGAGGGGGCATTAGTCGTCATTGGACGCTTGATGCAGGTGCCATGCAGGGCATGTCGCCAAGATCGCCCGAGTCATCGCAATGACGGGCGCGTGTGCCTGAAGAGCTGCCTGTTCCAGCAAATAGCCGACACAGTGGTCAATAGCAGTGAACGCAGCAATGCCCAAATCGATCCGGCCAATGTATCGGTCAAACGCGAAGGCCAGGTCAGACCTGTCGGCCGCTGATCCCCTTAGGACAACCAGGAAATTGAGCTTGTCTCCGTTGTCGTGAGCGAACACCCTGTACCTGAATGGAAAGCTTCCGCCAAAAAGCTCGGCGCTACGCCGTTCGGAGCCGTCTCCACCCAAGAAAGAGGCAACGTCAGCAAACATCTCCCGGCTGGACGCGATGAAAAATAAACCATCGTGTTTTTCGTATAGAGCCATAGCCAATTCAAAATGCAGCGCGGAACTAATCGGCCTCGTGCAATCGAAGAACTGCTCCAATTCGCTGTCAGTAATTATCGACCCGAGCAGTTGGGAAGCAGGAAAGGGAAGCGCGGATACTGTGCTGGCGAAGTCCGGGGCGTTGAATGGGTAACATTGCCACATAGCTAAGCCCGAAGCAGGCGTGGTAAACGGGGCACCAGTCGTTACGGAGAGACCACGTTCCGGCGGACAATCGGCGTGGTGCCCGATTGCAATCACGCACCACTGCAGGTCGCGTACAACATGGAGCCGATATTCAGATCCGAAGAACGACTGTGAGGGCCGTATGAGCCAAGCAGCATCAGTCAGCGCATAAGTGCTATGTGGCCAGCGAGGTCTATGGCTGACCTCCGCTAGGTGAGCGGTGCGTTCGGGGCTTGCCTTACGATTCTCCTGCTGTGCTCGGTGATAATGCTCGAGGCGTTGATTCAGCCGTGCCAGCACCGCGGCCTGATCTGGTAAAGGTCCCGAGGGTGACTTGGTTTCAAAGGCAACATCCACACAGTGCTTCGGGAGCCTTTGGTTCGCCCGCTTAGTCGCGCCGAACCAGCGATCGTGCCCAGCCTCTACTGAGCGTAAAACGGTCTCTGGATCAAGCTCTATGAGCAAACGCTTGAGCGGGAAACTGGTCAAGAGTTCTTCGTCGACCTTGAGCTTCTTGGGTATACCACCAAGCTCCGGGAATTCCACCCACGCGAGGTAAAGAAAGGAGGCTAAGGGGATTGGTTCGTCTGCGAAATAGAGCCTCTGCCAGTAAATTGAGAGTTTCTCTACAGCGAGCGTAACCACCACGACCGGGCGTAGCCCCAAGCGGGGCAACTGAGCTGCATCAATCGCCCGCTCTACGCGGACCGCCTGGCAATCCTGGCTGACGAACAGGTACCAACTCACAGCGGTAGTGAGGTGCTGGGTAAGCATAGCTGCGACCTAGAGTTTGCTGGGGGAAGTGTAGACCAATAGCGCGCGGGGACTAGGACCAGCCCTGGGAACGCAAGTCAAGCTGATGCGCATCTGTCACAACCTGGAGGAATGGAAATCGGGCCGGTCGCTACTTCGAGTGCGCCGGACTGTGAAGAGCGAGCTGCCCGCGATAGGGTCTGCAGAACCCCTTGAGAATATGACCGTTTGCTTGCCGCATGCTGGCGCGGTCACCTCGTTCTTTGCCTTCGCAGGCCTTAAGTTGAGCTGGTGACGGTGATGGCCCCCGATCCCTCGCTGCCTGGTCCGCCTGGGTTGTGGATACCGCTGCGCCAGCGAGAATGAGCGCCAAGACTATGGATCTTCTGCAATCAGCGGTCGAGAAGGCTACGGACAGGGGGAGGTTGAAGGTTTCAAGCCAGACAACGGCTGAGTGCACATAAAGTTTGCCTACCAGACACCGTCGGGTAGGAGTGCCGCTCGTTTCAGGAGTCCAGCCAGTTCACCCAGTTCAGGAAACTGCCAACGACTTTGATCGCTACGAAGCCAGCAGCAAGGGGGAGGGCAACAGCGGTTAGACTGCCGCCTACTACGCCGGCAGTCGCTCCTGCAATTCCTGTTGAGACAATGCTCGTCGCTGCAACGCCACTCAAACCCTGGGCCGCCAATTTCATTGCAGCGGTTGTTCCTGCCTTACTCGCGGCCGAGGCCGTCAATGCTGGGCCAAGTGCTTTTGCTGCTGCTTGCCTCCCCACGGCTCCGGCCAGAGTCCGTGCGGCACCATCGCGGCTTGTATCGCCCAGCAACTGAGAAAGCACACCTGCTCCAATGCGCCCAGCTGCCATGTTCACTTGAGAGCTCAGATGCTGCCCAGTGACGCAATACGAAGCAAAGTGCTCACAGTTATTGAACACCAGGTTGTACATCGATTCGCCGAGTCTGGCCCGGGCTCGGCGAACAATCTCGGGACCGGTGAAATAGGGTTTGTTGTAGGCCTTGACACGCCAGCGGCCGCCGGCAGCAAATTCCTCGAACGGTGTCGACGCGATGGCCAGCTTCGGGTTTGAAGATGTAGCGGTGTAGTGCACTACTCGATTTCGGCCTACGTATATGCCGTGATGGCTGTAGCCCCAACGCCTGACGATCAAGTGCGAACCGGGTTTGATGTTAGGCATTGAACGGGAGTCCTTCGGATAGGGCCATGAGACGGCCAAGACTATAGCGCAGATCAGCCTTTCTACATGAAGGGGGATGAACCGGAATCCGTTCGATGCTTTTCGCACCGAACGGGCAGGGCGGCCAGGTTTAGACGGTACCGACAGGTGCAGCGGGGTTTACTGGATCTTTCTTGGGAAGCCACGGATACATGAATGCCGCGCCCACCAAAGCACCAGCCATCGACACCGCAAAAACCAGAACCAGGTAGGTGTGCATCTGGAACATCTGAGCCGACGTTTGGACGACCTCTGGCCGCTGATCTGCATTTGCGAGCTTAAGGGCCACGTCAACCAGATGGATCTGGGCATAGAGCTGCACCTCGTAGGCCTGGACGAACAGCGTAAGCGGAATCAGGGTAAACGCCGGCAGCGTGCACAGAAGAATGACTGTCCAACGGGCGATGACGCTCATTTTTGATGCCTCGTCTTTGAGGTGTCTAAATAGGCTTCGCATTACATTCCCTTGGGTGGTGGAGTGGGCCTAAAAGTTAAGCATTGGTCTCGATTGGTCATCAACCCAAAACTATTGCTCAGAATTCAACTTGCCTTCATCGCAAAATTGAATCTAAGCGCCTTAAACTGTTGATATTTATGAGCTTGAACCCTATCCGGGTTAATATCCTGAACGGCATCCCTATCAAGCTCGCCGCAAGCTGCAGGTCGTAAAACGGCCGAAAAGCCCGGCCCTAGAGCCATTCTCAAAGTTTCCAAAATTTCAAAACGAGCCATCCCAAATAAACAGACCCAATTAGTAACATCATGACGGCGGGAGAACTGCTTAGTTATCATACGCTTACCTTCTAATAAACCCTTATATCGCAGGTTCGCGGCGCCTGAAAGTACCCACCATCCTGTCCAACCGCTCTTCTTTTCTTTCGCCGGCTTTGCCGGCCTTTCCTTATCTTTTCCCCACCTTTTCCTATGCGGGCATGCACCCCGACCGGTCGAGGAGGGCGCTTTTAAAGGAAAGGGTTAACAGTGGAGATGTGTCTGAAGTTACGCGGTTTGAATCTGGCAAAATGTCCGCTCTATCATGATGTTATTTATTTATATGTGGACTGCCGTTTTGGGATGTGGTGGCTCTACGGAATAAGAACTGTCGGGCTAAATAGAAACTGTTGCTGGATACAAGGCCGCGGAATGGACCGGCGGCGCAGGCGGGCTTTGGTGGCTTCACTTTGGGCCGCTACTGCTCCCCGTAAGCCGGTGCTATACTACCGGCAGACGAACCGGCAAAATATGTACCTTAGAGTTGATGAAAGCCTTTATCCATAGGGCATAGCGCAAAGTAGGTAAGCGGCAAATGTCATTCACACCATTTATTCCTCAAGACAAAGCTTCCGAGGAGCTACAGGACCAGATCGTCAAGGTCATGCGTCTCGATGCGGAGCTCCACGGCAAGATTCCGCGCCCGCTGCGTGTGCCGATGACCAACCTCCTGCGCGTTGTTAACTCGTACTACAGCAACAAGATCGAGGGTAACTCCACTGTTCCTGCTGACATTCTGCGCGCTGAACAGGTTGTAGACGCGCCCCAGGAGGTCAAACCCAGTGAAGATTTCTTGGAGGTCAAGCGCCACATTGAAGCGCAGCGACGGCTCACAGACGACCCGATCAACCCGGTGGACGTATGCACTCGGGACAGCATTTCGCGCCTGCACCGTGAGTTCTACGTCGGAGTGCCAGAGGGGATGCTGGATATCCAAATTAACGAACAAGGCGACGTCGTCCGCATGGTTCCAGGCGTATTCCGCGAGTACGGCGTCAAGGTTGGCCAGCACATCGCCCCGACCGCTGAGCAGATGCACGCCCACCTAGGTCAATTCGAACGTGTCTACCGACTGGATCGGATTCACGGACTCTCGCGCTTCCTGGCGGCCGCAGCTGCGCACCACCGGTTGATGTGGATTCACCCCTTCATGGACGGAAACGGCCGCACAGGGCGTCTGTTTACTGACCAGTACTTGAAGGCCGCCGGTTTTGGCGGTTATGGGCTGTGGTCCATGAGCCGTGGCTTCGCCCGAAACACCTCCATGTATTACGACATGCTCAATGCAGCCGACCACCCTCGGAAAGGCGACCAGGACGGTCGCGGCATCTTGTCGGATAGCGGCCTTATGCGCTGGACCCAGTATTTCACCGAGACCGCGCTGGATCAGGTTCAATACTTCAGCACGCAACTTGATCCGGAGAAACTGGGCGAGCGGATCGATGTGTACTTCGAGATGCGCAGTCGTGGAGCGCTTTCAGATGGCAAGGGCAATGCACTGCCAGAGCTGAGGATTGAGGCCAGGGACGTTTACAAAACCTTGCTCCATATGGGCGACCAGCCACGTGCGGAACTTCAGGCCAGCCTTGGCGTTGGGGAGCGCACCACCAGGGGCTTGTTGAGCCAGATGGCCAAAGAGGGCTTGATCACTCTCGACGGACGCAAGCCGGTATCCCTGAACCTCTCGCGGCACTCAATCGAGTTCCTGTTCCCCTACCTTTGGTAGGGGACGCACACCTTCGGAATGATAAGGAAACCGCGCCATTTTCACACGAAGCCCAGCCACTCGCTGGGCCGAGACCGTAGAGGGGCACGGTGAGCGTGCGCTGGATTGAGCGGGAAGAAATGAATGAACACAGCAGCTAAGTATTTAACGCTGGTCGTAGGTGTGGGGATTATTACTATTGCTGTGATGAATAGTTATAAAACCAAATATGTGCGATTGGAGATTGCCGAGCCGGGTTCTGCTGCGGCAGCTAAAGCTTTGGCACCTGAGTATTTGATGACCAAGTTTACTGTCGTGACCGAGCCAGTAATCGAGGGTGACACCGCAATCGTCAAGGTCGAGATCCTCGATCAACAATGCATGTTGACAATGAAGCGGGCAGCAAACACAGATGACAAAAATCGGTATGGTTGGGTTGTGAATCACCAGTCTTGTGTACTAACCGAGGCTCAGGCACCAGCCGAGGGCGCACCGTCCAAGTAAGTGGGAAAACGGCGTGGAAATTTTTAGAAAGCTGATTCGTGCCCTCGATTTGATTTTCGTTGTTTCTGAGCGCGCACAGCAGGCTCAAATGGGGGCAACAGTCAGGGGCGTTCAGATGGGTGCCATGTATGACGGGGGGCTTGGTGTCAGAGCCGAGCATATCCTGCCCGAATTCAAGTCTGGTAAGCCGTCCGTGTCCGTTGAAACCGTTATGCGCGTTGGTCGTCTACGTGAGCATGGCGAGTTGACCGAAACGAAAGCTGTTTATGACCCAGCGATTGACTGCTTTCGTTTCTCAGATATCCCATACCCCCGAGAACCTGGCGATCTATGGTTGCCGGAGTACGAATACGAGGTGGCATTTGCCAGAGCGGTTAGGCGAGCTAATGACTCGCTGTTCAAGCCAGGCTCTGTTTCTCACTGAACTGTTAAAGCAAGTCGACAGGGTCACAAAATCCAAGGCACCCCATATCCATGAATGGTCTGCGTGTTAAACCCGTATTTTGAGCCGATGGCCCGGGACGAAGCGTTAGTTCTTATCTCTGTTATTGGCGAGAGCCTTCACACTGAAGGTGCTGGCCACATCGTATGCCTTGCTGGTGATTGAGATCGCGTCACCATCAAGGATGACCCCATCAGAATTGGTGACTTGATAGACCACCTCCGCCGTTCCCTGATATGTAAGCTTGTCGTTTAACAGGAACCTGTCTTTCTTGATCTGGGTGTCCTGAATGGCAAGAGTGTAGGTCAAGATCGGCTTGTCAGAAATTGCAGCCTCCATTGAAACCAACGCGAGGTCCGACACTACGCCGTCTTCCGTAGATGTGATCGTATTTACACGAGCCGCGAGCACTTCCCGGGCCTTGATCGCGACGTTTGTTGCATCGTCCTGGGAGGCTTTGGGTAGCGCGTCGAAGCTATGTCGCTCAGAAACGACAGTTGCGACAAATGCCTGCATCTTTTGCAGCTTTTTGTAATACGCCGCGAGCGATGTACTGAGCCGCTCCCTGTCAGCACGGCGTTTGAGCGAGCGGGCGTCCATGACGCCGGAGCAGGTGCTTAACCTTGACTCAAAAAGATCCTCTCTCGCGGTGGTCTGCAAACTGTATGTTTTGTTGACTCGCGCCACGCCGGCAAGATTATCGACGGCCGAAACAATGTGCTGTGCCTGGGCCAGCCCCGCAATGAGTATGGTTGCCGAATACGGCTTAGATCCGCCACCAAATAGATCTTCGATCAAGGCCGGCTTGCTGCCTGACGACACCGTCACAGGGTAAAGCGACGCTTCCTCTATCGCCTTGAAAAGCTCGTTGAAGCGGAGATTGCGTAGCTTGGCATTTACGATTTGCTCTAGACGTTGCTCACTGACGGGCACGATCGGCTTGCCCTTGATGGCCAGCTGCAAAACCTTGTTCGATCTGAGTGCCTCGCATAACTCGTCCGCGGCCGCACGCGCAGCTAGGATTCCACCCTGCCGACTTTGCAACAGCACTGCAGCGTCGGCGGCGTTGAAGGATATGGTGCCGTCCACCCCTATGTCCTTAGTATCGCCAAGGACCTTCTGAAGTGCCGTCACGTCGGCGTACTTCGCAGTCGCATCATCCGTGGCCTTTTTGCTTTTGCTGCCCGATATCGTCGCCGCATCTGTGGTTGCGGAGGTCGCAAGGGTAGTCACAGCTTTGGCTTGCGCCTCAGCGATTTTGTTCTCGAGCTGACTGACTTTCTCTTGGGCCTCAAGTATTGCGAGCCGCTTGTTGAGCGCAGCTAGCTGGTCCTCCTGCTCATCGGCATAGGTGATCGGCGTTGTAAAGCAGGTGGCCAGGGTTGCGTAGAGAACGAGGCTGAGACCATAGACGCGATTGTCACGCATGGGGCACTCCTGCAGTAGCGACGGGCCCAATAACTACAGGGAAATGGGATGATCTTGTCATGTGGCTTTGAAGATAGTCGATTTTTAAAGCCACATACGCCAACGCCTCAAAGACGCTAATTTTTGAACGACATAATCGATCCATGAGGGAGTACGCCTCCAAAAGAGAACGTTTCGCCAGTGCCCAGGGGCCAGGATCGGTACGCGACTGGAGGATGTACAGACGCCTGCTACATTCTTCTTTGCACATTTGCACCCTGATTGACTGGAGAAAAGCATGGGCCTAGGAAAGAACCAGCTGTTCATCTCTCAAGACGGAGTAACTGAGCGAACCATTCTCTCCGCATTGCCGGTGAATCTTGGCGAGGTAGTCGCCAAGGATAAGTCCACGGCTGTATTTGCCGACGAAATAGTCGTCAGCTCCGAAATTCTCACCGACGGGCATGACCTTTTACTGGTATGCAGGTCCCTCCGTTTTGAAAATGGAGGTGTCATCCGTACGGATGGACTTCCTGGCATACCTAACTTTCCGCCCAATCAGCGGATTGAGGCTCCACGCAACCCTGGCCAAGCCGGTCCAGACGGGGAGGATGGAGGCAGTGGTGCACCTGGTGGCAACCTAACCGTCTGGGCTTTCGGTGTATCAGGTGAGTTTCAATGTTCCGCAGTTGGAGGTCCTGGCGGAAGGCCTCGGGACGGAGGCAATGGGCAAGATGGTGCTCCAGGCCCTGCAGGTAAAAATGGAAATGCTGGTCGAGGTTCTACCCACCCTCCAGAGTGCATTGGGGGAAATGGCGGTACAGGAGGTCGTGCTGGACTACCCGGTTTTCGGGGGCGCGGCGGTGATGGTGGTGTAGTCACAGTCGCTGTCGTAGATAAAAAATTCAAAGTCGACGCAAGCAAAATTGATATTAGCCACGGCCGACATGGGGAAGCAGGACAGTCGGGCGTCCCGGGAAATGGAGGACAGCCCGGCCCGGGGGGAGAGGTTAGTGTTCTGATCGGCTGCTATCCGGTAGGGCCTAGGGTCCAACTGCAGGAACATGGAGGCGCTGCGCTTCCCAAGACTTTATTGCTTGATTTGAACCATCTTCAGTTGGCTGCAATGTCCCTTGGGGAGGTGAAACCTTTGTACCGTGATTGCGAGTACGAAACTGTGCGCGCGAAAGCTGGGGAGCCTGGTCAACGTGGCGATCTAAGAACGTTGGAGGTCCAAGCCAGGCAGGTTGATCCAGTCAGTGCTGCCGGTTCGATAAAGACTGATCCTGCAAGCGAAGCAGCAATCGCCGATCTATTTGATGGGACGTTCCTTGAGCTGCTCACGTTGTACATCGAGGATCAGTACCGCAGTGCAGGGCTTCAAATCAAACCCGAGCTGAAAGAACAGATCCAATTTTTGCTTGATGTCTGCGTCAATGATGGGTCACCGAGCTTGATCAAAAAAGAGGTCATGGCAAGGTCTTACGCGATGGCCAGAAAGATCAATCTCTCATTGGACTTTTATGGTTATTCCAAAGAGAGAGCTCCGCTGCTGGCTTTCGAAACCTACTCCCAACGCATTGATATGTCTGTACTTAACCAGGCTAAATTGATTGAGGACGCGTTCAATCGGTACTGGACAGAGGCTGAGAGCGCTGACAAAAAACGCGACCAGATCCGAACGGTCCTCTCCACGGCGACAGATCGCAAACTGGCACTGGAGTTGGAATTTGAGAGAAATACGAGTGAAGCTCAGGCCCAGCTCGATCAGATCCCGATACTCGATCACAAAATCGAAGCCGCCAAAGAGATCTTGATGCAGCGGGAAGCCGAGCTCACCGCCGCGATCAACTCCAAGAACAATGGGTGCGATCTCGTCACCTCGCTAACGGCAGTTGCAACCATTGTTGCCGGCGTCTCAACAGGTGGAGCGGGCTTCATTGCGGCAGCATCAGCAGGTATGAAGTTGTACGGAGACTTCACAGCGCATGATGACAGCTTCCAAAAACTGTGGGACAACAGAAAGCTGCTTCAGGATGACCTGCAAGAGTTAGGGAAGGGGGCGAAGACGGTCGCTGAATCAGTTGCCGCAATACAAAGCGGATACAACAAACTGACCGATGCTCAAAAACAAGATCAGGTTCCCCATTTTACGATGGAGCGGGAAAGCTTCGACAAAGTTGCTCGGGACTATGCAGATCTGCCTCAAGCCGCTCTTTACAAGGAGGCTGGGTACGAATATCTCAAATGCGTTGAGACCAGGAATGCGGCAATCCTTGCTTACAACGGATTGCTGGCTCAACTGACCGAGATGCAGGCGCAGATATTTGCAGGCGCCCGAGCCGTAGCGTCCGTAGAGTCGACATTGAGTGCTGCTGCAGACCCCGCCGAACCCTACATCAAAGTGCTTATGAGCAGGATTTATCTGGATACCCTCTCATTGGCCGCTTCGATGGTTCACGCAGAAACAAAAGCTCTCGCTTACACCTTTGGGCGACCGACAGATGCGCCACTCTCTGCCTTGAACGTGGCCACAATCAGCTATGCCCATCAGAAGCTGCTGATCAGGGACTGGGTGGCGGCGAAAGAGCGTTATGAGGCTCGCCGCGAACTGGAGCCTGGCGAGGTGGAGTTGAGTCTCAAAGATCAAGTATCGCCTGCGCAATGGGATGCTTTTCTGACTGACCTGGTCCTCTCATTCACCATCCGATTCGACAATCCTATCTACAGTGCAATGTGGGAGAACCTCCCAGGTGTTCGGATCACCGGAATGGAGCTCGTTCTGGATGGAGCAAAAGTGGCCGAGGGGCAGAAGCAAATTCCATGGCGAATGGCGCAAGGGGGTTTGGAGACCATCTACTTGGGGAACGGTGATCCTGTCAGGTTCAGCCACCGGTCAGTCATGTTTCGCGGTTTCACGAGCCTTACAGGTGCCAAACCAATCATTCGCGCGGACTTCTCGGAGAAAAATCTCTATGCAGGACTTAGCCCGTTTGCGACCTGGCTCCTCACTCTGAGTCCAAACGCTGCGCTCGAGCTCGATCTATCCAGCCTCAACGCAGCTACTTTGCGACTGTCCGGGTACACCATCGAAAGCTGAACTGAGGGAAGGGGTGAAGTACGGCTGATCGTCTGGTCAACGCAACATTGCCGTCTGGATCGGATCAACGTCTTCGCCCTCATCCCATCTGCTCTCACTAGCAAGCGGCTGGCGTTCGACAACCATCGCAAACCCCCTCCCGCAAAAAATGCTTGTGCTGGCCAGAAACCTCACCGACCTGAGCGCATGAAATTGGAATCAGCCTTTTGGGTTGCAATAGACCGACCTGATCGGAATGATCACAACACAACCCTTGCCGTTGATAAGCCGACCATGCCAACACAAAAGCGAATTTTTGAGATATTCAGAAGAAAGCGCCGGTCCTCACTCACGAAGGTTCAGTTCCGACTACTTCGATCGCTCTCTAAAGAATCTTGGTGCACTGACGCTGAAATCTTGTGGCGTACTGGCACGCAATGGTCGATGCAGTCTCCACGGCCCGAAATACGCCAAGCGGCTGTCGAAATCGAACGTTTGGGGTTGGTCACGCGTTCAGTAATCCAGCGCTACCACCCGGTGAAGCCCTACGCTCCTGTGATTCAATATTCGTTGTCAGAGCGCGGCATGAATCTGATCCGGACTGCGAATGCAACGAGGCACGTGCAGTCAACAACTCTTCATCGAAAGGCGGGCGCCTTGCTCAAGGCCATCTTCGGGAGAGTCTTCTCAAACCTCACTCTCTGATTCACCTCGGAAGGTTGGCTTAATTTGTGACATGGGCTTCAACCCCTTGGCCTTGAGCTAACAGGAGACAGTCATCCAGACATTTCCTAGCGGCTCAATGCCCGCTTTGCTCAGTCGTCAAATCTGCTGTTGACCTGACAGGTGTGCGAGCGTCTCAATTCAATGTCGGAATTTGGGGGCGCCCTTTTGGCGTGAACTTGTTCACAGACTCGTTATATTGGGCTGGTACCTGGGCCGCGTCGGCCGCTTACTCAAGGATCAGCACCAATGACTCAAGCCGTTACCAACTACCTCGAACGTGCCATTACCACTCTTGGAAGCGTGGGAATTCACATCAACGGCCAGGTTGAGGCTGCGCCTGTGCTCAGGCTCCTTGAGTCGATCAAACACTACGATGAATCTAAGGTAGTGAGGATAGCTGCGACGTTACAGCAGGCAAGCCCTTTCCACAGGATCGTTCGCGAACAGTCGCGCGGCTTAGATGTCAGCCACCTCTACCAAGCAATCATCGACGACTTCGATTCGATCGTTGAAGACTCGTCCCGAATCGCGGAGTGGGTTGCTGACGGTAAGCTAGACCTGATGGAACGCGTGAAAATGATGTTCATGAAGGTCATTCGTGGAAGCATTCCAGATCGATTCGAGGCCATTGAGCGAAACTTCTTAGCCTCGATCACACAGGCAAATAAGGAAATCGATCGAGAGACCGTGATCCGCTCCGCCTGGCAGGATTACCAACTGGCCATCCTTGACGTGAAAGTGCTGGCAGAGCAAGTGTTGGTGGTTGCTACGACTGTGCTCGAGGAGAAGCGGTTGGCCTTAGAAACTGCGAACAGTGATCTGGAATCTGCGCGCACCAACGGCGACGAAGTCCGAACCGCCGAGCTTGAGCTCAAAGCGCATGAAGCCTTGCGAGCGTTTCAGCAGGAAGATAAGTGTTACCAGATCGCAAAGGACATCGCAGAAGACCAGAAAGCTAGCTACTCGACCACCAAGGTGATTATGGCTCACCTGGAACAGGCAGCCGGTACCAAGGACCGGCTGTCATCCCGCATGACATCATTCTTCTCCGCTCAGCAGGGTGTTCTTTCAGGACTGACTGCAGCCTTTTCGGCCGGCAACGGATTAGCCGTGGCAACGAACGTCATGAAAGCCCAGAAACGGGGCACTGAAGCAGCAATAGAAGCGCTAGCCAAAACCGGTAACGTCCAGATCCGTGACGCCATTGAGATGGGGTATGGTCCAGCTCTTGATGCAAATCCAGTGAAGATGCTCGGTGATGCGATCGTTAAGCTCCAAAGCGATATGAACGGACTCATTGCTGACAACCGCGTCAAGGCCACCAATGCAGCCAATGAGATGGAAGAAGCTACCAATCAAAATGAACGCGCCTACGCTGCGCTAGTAGCCAAGGTGGGCTAACGCATGCGTAGCGAAATCACACTCTCTGACCAGATGGGGGCGATGGCGATCGTGGATGGCCTCCGGCACCGAGAATTGCTGGTCTCGGAGCATCTCGATCTCCATCAGCGCCGGGCAGAACTTTCGCAGAAATTGCGCAGTTACTATCAACAGCAGGGAATTGCTGCGACTGATGAGTTGATAGACCGTGGAGTTCGCGAGCACTTCTCGAAGCGCCTGTCTTTCGAAGCTCCAAAACTCAGCCTGTCGACCCGGCTGGTCTTCACCCTAATGTCCAATCGAAATGGGCTGATGAAAGGTCTTGCTCGGGGTGCACTGATCGCCGCAGTGCTGGGGGCTGCCGGTGGCGTGCTCAATGTTGGATATCATCACTACCAGGTGGCCTCCGTTGAAGAGCTGGCAGATCAGGCTGCTTTTGGAGTCAAGCAATTGCGAGGTGAAGCCGTGCTCCAACGTGAGCAAATCAACGCCTTGACTGCGACTCACAACCCACAAGACGTCCCTGCGGCGGCACCTTTACTGGCTGAAGTGCTCGACCGGCTCCAGCAGGTCGGCCAGAAGCTGGATTTCCGTTTGCCTGAACGGATCGATAAGTCGAACTACGTCGAAACAGAAGCAACTATTAACGGCTACAACGGGCAGTTCAGAGAGGCAAAGCGTCTGCTCTGGCGCAACCGCGATGTCCTCGCTGCAGCTTCTGACATCTACTCGGCTTCAGACTCTTATCACCAACTCATCGGCACTCAGTCCTTCAAGGACGGCCTGCTTCGCTACCCAAGCTTGGCGGTGATGTCAGAAGAGGCGAGCCAAGCACTCAAAGCCGCGGACGCAGGCGGTGCTCAAGTGGCGAAAGCGAAAATTGAGGCGTTGCGTTCATCGCTGAGTCAGCTGATGTCCAGCGATATCCTGACCGACAAAACAGCAGCCCTTGAATCTACTTACGCCAAAATGGGCCTCAGTGCTAAGGACAACGCTACAGTGCAAGCGCTGATTTCTTCAGCTCGCGCCGCAATTAAATCTCTGAACGTCGACAAAGCGCGTGAGGAGGTCGACCTCTTGACGGGTATGGTCCCATTCGCACAACAAGCACTGTCGATCGACATCGTTAGCCAGGGCCAGTCTGGTGTTGAGCGCACGTTCTACCCTGGCGGAGTTGAGGGAAGCATGAGTGAATCCAGCAAGAGTTGGTTCGCCATCGCCCAGGCAACGGATGCAGGCGGAAACGTCTTGAAGGCTCCAATTACGGATGCTTACTCCGGTAATCGATTGATGACCGCCAAGTTCGGGGTACGTATTTCTCACGAGGAGTACCTGCGCCTCAAAGCTGATAAGGCTGATGGCCAGATTGATGACGCTCATATCGGAGACAAACCAGCGAATTCACTCTCCATCAAGTGGGCGCCTCGAACTCTATCCAGCAACCCTTCCACGATCTCTAACTGGTGATTCACATGAACCCGTCATCAATTACATCCTCAGTGGAAGAAAACAGCCGTAAGCACGAGCGTGAGCTGCGTCAAGCTGAGCTGCAGTTGTCCGAAGCGCACGAGCGTACGTTGCAACTGGAGCACCGGATTCTTGATGGCTTGCGAGAGGTTGCGGCTGTGCAGTTGGACAGCCCTGACGCTTTTTCGAATGACGTGGCCCGCGAATTAAGCCAGCGCAGGGAGGAAGAGTTGAAGCTGCGTCAGGATCTGCAAAATGTCGAGATCTCGATTGGAAGCCTCAACGAAATTGCAAGCGATCTGGCCGGCCGGGTTGAGACGGTAACTGCGGATGTGAACAGAGCACTCGCAGTCGATGCCAGCTACCTGGTCCTACTCCAACGCCATGAGGAAGCCCGGATAAAGCTGCAGGCCTATAAAACTCAAGAGGCCGAGATTGCGGCAGAGTGTCATTCCAAGTTGGCTGAATTCACCCAAAGCCGTGTGTTCAGTTACTTGTGGAATGCCCACTACGGGACAGAGCAGTACGGCAGCAGGTTCCTGGTCAGAGCGATAGATGGCTGGCTTGCGGCTCAGATCGGTTACTCACTGAACGCGGCAAACTATCGAATGCTGTTGGCAATGCAGGAAGCTAACCAGACTCGGCTCTCAGACCTCAAGCACGAAGCAGATGTCGCCGAAGAAGTGGTCAAGTCTGCGGTACAACGGTCTTACGATGCGGCCGGTCTGTTGGCCATGCAAAGCCGACTGGAATCTGTGCGCGAGAAGATCATCACCCACAAGCGATCTGCAAATTGGTTCCACAACAGCCTTTGCAAGTTCGCGCTTAGGACCGATGACCACAGCAAGAAAGCACAGGAACTGATCCTTAGCAGCCTCCGCACTCGAACCTTCGATGAAATCCAGGCGCTCGTGAAGCAAAGTACCTCTTCCGCTGATGATCACGCCGCCGCACGTATCGCTGTCCTGCAGCGCGAGTTGGCCGAGCATCACAAGACTGTTCCGCTCCTCGAGGAGGAAAGGAATAAGGCTGAGGCGCTCTACAACCGCGCAAAGGACTTGGAACGTTCCCTCCGGAGCGGCCGGTACGTCAGCAGCGACTACCAATATGACCGCGGGTTGAACATGGACAACTTGGTGCTCGGCTACATGCTTGGGAATATGAACCTGTCATCCGTTGAGAGCACCGTGGAGCGTCACCGAGAGTCTGTTCCGCAACCCACTACCTGGAATAACAGCAGCGGCGGCTCGATCGGCGGTGGCGGAGACTCGTTCAACGTTAGCGACTCTATCGGTAGCTCTGCCGACAGTGTCTCCACCTCTGACTCGTTCTGATCACAGTAGGCCTGACTCGCCGGGCTAAGGAATTTTCATGATTGATGATGGCGCGCACCATCTGCTGCGATTTGTTGGCCGGGTATTCGTTGAACTGTTTATCTGGGGCTGGGACGCTGTTGAGTACATCTGCCCACGCCTCGGAAGGCTGGTTTTTAACGGCGTTTTGCGATTCAAACGGAGACTACATCCAGTGCTCGAAGGGATGCTCGGGTTTGGAGTGCTCACGGCTGGCATTGTTGAGGTTGGTTTCTACGTTGCCCCACTGCTGTATTGAGCCCCGGAGCCAGTCATGAAGAAGATCTTTGAGAAAGTCAAAGCAGCTACCGGCACCGCCGGCGGTCTAGCGGGCGACGGGGTAAGCGCGCTGGTTAACGGGGCGCGGGCCACGGCAACAGCGACCATGGATGCTGCAGGTGACGCGTTAAATGTGGTCACAGACACCAGCCGTGCCGCCTCTCATATTGCTTCGACTGCGGGTAGGGCGCTTGTCGCATCAGCCGACGCATCGTTTGTTACGGCCCGGGACACCGTTCTGGATGCAAAAGATCTCGTACCAGGTGCAATCCACAACGGATCATCTTTCATATCCAGTGTCGCAGGCCTTAGCTCACTGGTCGGGCTTTTCGTAGCGCCGGTACCAACGGTCATCGGCCTCATCATCTTGGAAGTAGTGACTTCCATAGTTTCTGAGTCCACAGCTGATGACGCCGCTAATGGAATCGATCGGATCGAGCGTCGCCGATTCGAGCGTGAAGTGGGATTGCTGCGTAGACACGGCATCATCCCTCAGACCTCGGTGCTGGCCAGCAAGGATGTTGAAATCCGGATTAACCTGTCGCGAGGGGAGATTGTAGGGACCGTGCTTACTGGCCCCCACGCCGGCTGGGAGTTCCACGACTTATCTGACGATGAGCTTGAGGGGATAGTCGCCAACACTCGCAGGCAGGACACCGTGGACATCATCAATGGTTATCGGGTTTATGCGGCCGCTAAGCGGAAAGCGGAGAGCACCGTGACACCGGCGCTTTCTTAAACCCGGACATCATGGCCCAGGTACTTCAGTGCCTTGGCCATTCGGCTGTTGATCGCCGGGGCTTGGTCAGGCTTCACAGTACCCACCAGCTCCAGCGCACAATACTTTCCGAATTTCGCCACGCGCCACCTCTCATCCCAGAGCAGGTCACAGATCCTCTCCGCGAAGTCTTCCTTTCCGTACAGCAGATGGGTGAGGCTTGCCTTCACTCTCTCCACGTCATTGTTATTTTCTTTCCAGAAGACAACCGGCAATTGGGCCAGGCCGCCTTTGACGAATCGTAGAATTTCGGAGAACGCATGAACGCTCAAAAGCCCCTTCATCAGCAAGTCACCATCACATGCGGAGATTGCTTCCGGGGAACCAAATACTCGACTCAGGAGTAGCTGAGAATCGACATAGCCCTCATCGATGCGCGATCTGTCAGTCGACACCCACTCAGCCGCTAAGGCTCTGAGCTTATCCTCCCGCTGTGACGCGGTAAGAAGGGGAGCGGATTGCCATTGATTGTCGTCCAGTATCTTGGTGAGCCTCGTCCAGTTTAGAAATCGGTTGGTCTCGGCCGTGACCGGCAACAAGGCAAGCTCGGGTCTACGGTAATCGCCATTCTGCAAGAATGAGGTCACTTCCCGAAAAGCCGGAAGGTATTGCCCGTAAACCATCCGTTGGATGTCTCCCAAAAACAGTCGTTGTGGAGATTTCTTTTCGCTCCCGACTAAAACTGTCCTCGGGGAGATCTCGACCAACCCCTTATCAAACAATCCATCAGGGGATGGAAGTCGCTTGGTTTCATCCCAGATGGTCTTGAACCTAGATAACACTGCCTGCGTCAGAACCGCTGCATCCGCCCACAGCTCCGCAAAGTGGACCTGGACAGCGGTAATTCGCCCCTCATCATGCGGCTGATCAAGAACGATGGTCGCCTCGCGGTTCTGCACCAGACCTCCCTGTGTGAGATTTGCAGAGCCAACCATCGCCACATTGTCGTCCCCTAAAAAAATCTTTGAATGGAAACTGTCTGTGAAGTAGTGGATGGCGCAATTGGGCTCGGCCAGGAGCTTGGCCAACTCCCCGGGATGAGTGGCTGAGTTCAAGCCGACCAGCAACTGGACGGTTGCGCCACGGCGCGCGGCCGCAAGTATCTCGTCAGAGCGATTGAAATAAGGGGCGGCCAGCCGAATAACCGAAGAGGCTTCAAGCAGTGTTTTATAGGCTGACAGAACGTAGTCGCGAGATGGACCATTGGTATACAGCGGGAAGGTAGCCATAAAGGCGATCCGAATCTACCCAGGGGTGGCCAGCTTACACCTTGTCGCCTGCAGTCGCGTTGACAGCACTCAAACCCCAAACAGGGTAGATTCGCCTCGGGCTACTATTAGAGATATGCCCGCGAAAAGCAGGTGATGCCTAGGGGAATGCAGGACGCGCTCATGATTGACGAAAGAGCCGCCCCAAAGAGTCCGAACAGCAAGGTTGTTACAACTTCTAAACGTCGTCTTGGCGACCGGCAGGCCAGTGCAATGGCACATCAATGAACGTCATACGCGTCACTAAACAGGTGGGAGCCACACTCCGTGGCCCCTCATCAATTCAGCCTACAGAATTGGATCTGCATTCACAGAGCCAGGTTGCGCATCGGGCTGAGCATTAGACGCGGGCATACAGACCTGAGTGAACTCCTGAAATGCCAGATTCGCAGGGTCTGCGCCTAAGGTTTTTGTCATCGAGGCACACAATGACGCCTTCCCATTCGCGGTCATGATCTGGCTGAGGCCTGCTGTTGATGATGTGCCGGCCGCATTCTTGGGCATCGCGGCTGATTCAGTTTGGATTACTGAGTAATCAGGGTGCAGACTGGCTAACTCGGTAGATGCGGCTTGCACGCCACCATACAACGTCATTGCCATTGCGAGCGGCGGAGTGAAGCTTGCAATCAACGAAGCGAACATCGGTAATTCCTTATGCTGAGCAGGTGGCCTTATGGCGGTTCAGCCAAAGCGACGCAATAGCCCGGTTTCGAGTGGGATGTTTTGTCTGATGTTTCCCGGCTCCAGTGACGCCTGGTGCTGGTGACATGGTCGCCAACCAGAAACCATCCTCGCCCTTCTGGTAGGTACCCAGTACCTGGTGCGCGTTCTGGTAGCAGATGTCATTGGGCCAACGCCGCTGAAGCCACCCTCCGCCGGAATCAAAACTACAAGCAGGGTTGTGCTCTATGAAGAAGTCACCGTCATCGAGCAGAACCAAAAGGTCTGGATTGATGCTTTGCTCCAGCAAAGCAATGACGTCATCGCAGCGCATCTTGGTTCCGTAAATAGGGAGTGCTAGTCATGGCATTTCCACCTCAGATCCTGCCCACATTGAGCAGGGACAGAGGGAGGATAACCGTCGGGATAGGCGATACAAGTCATAACAGCCTTACGAATTCCGAGGGCCGGTTATGAGTTGCAGAGGCGGCACGATCAAGGAGAATTGTCGGTAGCCGAATGCCACATCGTGGCCCAATCCTCGCTATTCAAGGTTCTCCGATGATCATCGACTTCCAGCCGTATCTTGACCGCAGCCGGTCAAAGCAATCGCTTAAAAAGCAGTCGCGCGTGGCGCCGTCGATGCAGTTGGAGAGCCGGAATATTCCTCTATCTCATCCATGGACACCGTTTGATGCTGCACCTGAGGAGTATCAAAATTCGTTTCGAGAGCTGTGGGTTCAGGTCCACGCAGCAATTGGGGAGAACGATCTCTATGCGATCGAGACGGAACGACGACTAGGTGTGATATCGAATCTGGCTATGTACCTTGTGGACTCATGGCCAGCATCCCTGAAAACTTTCTTGTACCGGAAGTACGGGGAGGGGTGTGTTACCGAAGCAGCGCTTTCCACGTTGCTACCTCGGATTGACCGTACGGCCTCACAGGCTCGTTTGCAGCCGCTCGATCAGGTCAAATCTGAGCAAATGAAACCTGCGCAGTAACGCAGTGTCTGAATTTTGCCCACTGAGTGTAGGGCTTTTCACCCAATATCGCGTATATTGTCAATAGACAGTTAATCGCGATCACCAGCCCAAAGGCTCGCCCTAGAGCGCTTGTTGCTACGGATTAGCTTTAACCCGACGGCTTGGGCGATTTCCAAATTCTTGATTTTTTGCACCTGTGGCGTTTCGGACAGGAAGCCGACCGAAGTGGCATTCTTGCATTGTTATGCCATCATTTTCACCCATAGAATGTGTGCATTAGCGTTCACCGGTAGGCTGCTATGACTGATGACACCAAATAACAGCGACCAGGACGGCCGCATGAGTAATGAGCAAATTGATCGGCCAATCCCGCAGTATGACCGCTCAATCAATGAGCAGGACAGGTTCCTGGATTATTGTCAGCGGAACGAGATCCTGATCAAGGTCTACCTGGATTCGGGTAGGGCATTGCAGGGAAAGATTGTTGACCATGATCGGAAATGCATCCTTCTGGGCGCTACACGCGTAGAGAAGATTCCGAAAATGATCCCCAAGTCGTACATCGCGCTTGTGCGTGCGGAAGAAATACTCCCACTTTTCCTTGAGTACAAAGGGAGAGGGAATTTTATCACCCGTAAGAAAGCTCGAAAGGCTAAGAAACGAGCGGAGCAAGGGAGTAAATCCACTCAGTCGCGTCCTCGCAAACCACGACCAGCCAAATCTGAACGCGGCCTGGTGATATCTACTCCCACTCCTGTGAGTCCACCTATGTGCCCGGTGGTGAATGCTTCTCCGACTATTCGGACAAAAAAAAAGCCGTTGCCGCCTTCAGATAGCTAGGCAGCAACGGCCGGCACAAAGCATGTGGCTGTCAGTTGCTGGAGGAGCACTCCAAGTGAGGCCCGGCGTAAGCGATAACAACTTTGCCGTCCAGGATATCGAAGTGAATGCGCATACCCTCAAGGCCCGCACCGTTGCCAGCTTTCAAATGCCGCTCGAAGAAATGGGTTTTACCCAAATATTCGAACTCCCGCTGCGAGCGAAGGCGTCGATGAGAGCTCACGGTCTCTGACTCGTTGGCTGAGTAGGCATTACCAAGGATTGCGCGGGCTACAGCATCTGGATTCCCAGCCATGAGGGAGTCGTAATAGGGGAAAGCCATCGCCATGATGACGTCCAGCATACGACTGGCCCCCTGGAAGGTCGCGGCATCTTTCGCGGATTTCCAAGCCGAATCCAGCACCACGATGCGTCCGTCACCAATTGTTTCTACAAATAGAAGCACGTCAGTTGGCGTGATCGATTCACGCGCTGCAATACGACGCATGAGGTCGAGGTTAACCAAAAGCGGATCTGGACGATGCACCGGCAGGGCCAGGCTTTCCTTGAAAGTCCGCAGACTGTAGAGCTCGGCGCGCATCTCAGCACACTCCACATCCTTCGTCTTCAGCTTACTTTGGGCGTCATTTAACTGCTCCTGCAGGTTGTTGACGTCAGGAGCAAGAAGCACAGGAGCGACCGGGAGTCTTTCAACAACAGTCAGCGAGGTAGGTTGCTTCTGCGAGGGCGCCGGCGCTTTTCTAACAAGGCGATCCCACTCCTCATAGAAACGCTGCCAAGCGCGAACCAGTGGTGTCAGATTGTCGAGCTCGTCTTTGAACCAGCCGCGGTTAGCAATGATTTCGGCACTGCCAGCTTGGGCCAGGCTGGCAATTTTCATCATTGCGCTGGCGGTAAGGTTCGCTCCCAGATTCACAATCTGCGCCTCGAGCTCTCGGGCCTTCTTAAGCTGCCGATCTGCACGCTGAATGAAAGCGTCGGGATCCAGCTGCGCGTACGACGCATTGATCAAATTACGAAGTAGCTGAACTGCCTCAGTAGGCTGACCTTTGTATTGATCTAGCTGGCGTCCAACCAAGTCGCGTGGAAAAGAACGGTACTCAAAGGGTACTTCCATCGACTCGGCGTGCCTGGCTAGCGTTTCAACCAAGGTCGACCAGCGCGGTAAGGCGAATTCGGTACAGAATTGGCTGTACACGATGGACAGCAAATTCTCACCTGATCGTAAGGAAAGAGCACTGGCTTCGGCTAGATCAAGCAGCTGGGGCATCCGATGCTTGGACTTTGCTTGATTTTCCCATTGGCTGCATATCACCTCTTGAGTGATGCGAGAAAAATCGTGCTCGGACATTTGCTCGGAAAGCGGCTGCGCCGGGTTCATTGGCCCCCGCAGCGACACCAGTTCTGACTCTTGAGCCTTATGCTCAGGGAACAGCTTGAGGATTTGTTCACATGTCGCGTAGATCAGCCCAGGGTAATAGGGCGGAAGCATGGTGAAGAGAACGTTGACCGCCATTTCAATCCGGTACCGTTCGGGCTGTGACAGCTTGGATGACGAATCAACCAGCCGCAAATTCAGCGCACCAAGGTAGAGGAGAGGCAAGGCCGTGACCCGAGAAAAAGCGCCCGCTTGGAAGAGGCTCCCAAGGATCGGGAAGTAATCAAGGATTGCGCGAGCCAAATCAGGCGCAGGCATTGTTTGAGCCTGAATGCGCAGCTTGTCGCGACCATCGTTACCGATCAGTTGGCCAAGGTTGAAGTCAAGTTTGGAGGCGAGATCTATCCGCTCAAAGCCATCACCCATGACATCGGCAACGAGATGACGATGCTCAGCTACGCCGAGATAGCTGAGCATTATGCTTGATGCTGGGACAGATATACCTTTCGGCGCGTTCATGGTGGCCATGGCACGAACTGCCGAGAGTTTTGGGCTGCGCAGACGCAAAAGGGTGTCTGCAACGTCGTTTACAGCTTTCTGAGAGCCGTACCACACACCCCAGGCCGAAAGACTAACCATGGGTTGCCTGTAAGCCGCCGGCACAATGAAGTTGACCATTGATCGCTTTGCAGTAGGCGCTGCAACTGAGCTGTCAGGCGAGATCGGGGCCGGCGCCTCAGCGGCGTCGATGCAATATTCAGGCGCACCTGGATCGAAGGTATCTGCAGCTACTTCCATGATAATTCCTACAAGGGAAGGGAGGAACTCAACTTAACGTTGAGCTCCTGAATTCCAAGGCATTGGAAGCACTAGAAATTGGCGTAAGAAGCGCCGCAAGCTGTCTTGGCCGTCGTAGGTTCAAAATATGTCGAAGTGAAGGAGGGGTCTTCGGCTGAAGCTACCAAGCCTGCCTCGTCTTCAGAAGCATCAGGATCGATGCAGAGATCTTCCATGAAGGAGGTGTCGGCGCCGGTATCAACTGCTTCGCCGCTTGCCGCAACGACAGATGTTTCTGGCAATTCAAATGGCAGATCCCAGTTTTTGGCGTAGCCGATGAGGAAGCGAGGGGTCACAGCTAGCGCTTTGGCAGCTACAGCAATGGGAGTGGAGGCTTTGGCCAAACCCTCAGCTCGGAAATAAAACTCGTTCTGAACATCGAGCGATGGCTCACCCACGAACGTAATCTGCTCGTTGTAGGCAAAATTCAGCAGGAACCGGTGGCTGACGCCGAGGATTTCAGAGGCTTCTAAAATGGTGAATAGCTCTGCCAGCTCGCAGCAGCGCTCGAAGAATACGTTGCGGCCGGAGAACCATGCTTTGCGACTCTGGAGCTCGAGCCCTGGATTGATTTTGATATCACCCAGCTGGACAGGAGGAACTGGTTTTTCGACCCGGCGGAGGTCGAAATGGATCATATAATAGTCCCAAACCTTTTTGATGCGGCGCTTACGGAGGCGGGAGCGGTTATCGCGATCGGCAAAGGTGATGCCGTGTTTTTCTGAGTGAGTTCTGAGGTATCCCGTGCTCACCCGCATGAGACGGGCCGTTTCTTTAATGGAAAAGAATCGTGAAAGCTTGGCGGCCTTATTGTGGAAAACTTCTAGGGCAGCATCGTCTGCTGCCTTTGCCTTTTCCGCCAACTTCGGATTCAGATTCAGAACCTGGTTGCTCACTACACACCCCCTACATTTGGTTGTGAGGGGTTGTCCGTGACCGGCCCGAGCCATATAGCAGACAAGCTTAAGGATGGGGGCCGTGACCCAAAAAATGAGTACGACCCTCCCTAGTGCATAGCAGGGGGCAAGCCCCGGCCGTCATCGCCGTCTACTACTGGCAGAGAGACCTGGTCTCCCCCTCTACACGTGTGTCTGGCGGCGGGATACTTCCCAGCACGCCAAACTTTATGAGCCAATTTATTGGCTTCGGGGAGCGATAGTACATTGCCATATGCATCTGTGAAACCCTTCACAGACGATTAATTTCCCAACTGAGGATTTGGATCCATGCCTTGGGTTTGACGCCAAATTATTTTCCTTTGCAATACAACGAGTTGCGAATGTTTTTTAAGTTCCCTTTGTCAGACGAACGGTAGTGTGCTACCTAAGCACCCGTTTTGTAGACGTATCAGCATTTCTACAAAGCCTGCTGATAAAGAGAAATTGGGACCCCCATTTTGACTGGTCGATTGGATTTTGGCCGTTATGCTCTTTTCGGCAGCCGGTATCCGAGGCCATTTTTACCCCCCGGAATACGGCCCCCCCAAACAAAGCAAGGATTCATGACGTGAGCCGACACACCCTGAGCAAAACCATTCTGGCCGTAGCAATCACCGCCGCTACCGCAAACACCTTCGCCGCTCCAATTGACCTGAACAAGGACGTCAGCGGCGCGAACGAAGTCGCTTACTCTCGAACAAGCTACGGTAATGTGACGCTCACGGGGGACGCCACCCGATCTGCCGATCAAGACGGCACAGGCTTCGAAGGTGTAGCTATCTCCGGCGATCTGACCAACAACGCTAACATCAATGCGCACGGTCAATTCGTCGACGCCCTGGACCTGGACTCGTCCGATGACGCTGACAATGTTCCAACCACTGTCGGCGGCAGCGTGATCAACAATGGTAACTTCACCCTGTCGGGCATTGCTCCAGTCGGCATCATCGCCGATGGCGCCACCATCGGTGGCAGCTTGGTGAACAACGGCAACATCACCCTCGTCGGTGAGACCAATAACATCGACTCCGATACCCCTCACGCAATCGAGCTGGGTAACGTGCAACTGGGTGGCGACCTGATCAACACCGGCGCTCTGTCGGTCACCGGTACTGGTGCTAAAGGTATCTACGCCTTTACCTCCCAAGGCACTCTGAACCTGGGCACCATCGGTAAAGACGTCATCAACAAAGGCTCGATCAGCGTCGCCGGTGATAACGCCGCCGGCATCAGCCTGAAAAACATCAACTTCGGCCATGACGTGCTCAACCAAGGCTCGATCGCCGCAACGGGCGCCAATGCTTCTGGCATCGTCGTCAACGATTTGCACTTCAATGCCCTGAACAACTCCGGCAACATTCAGGTATCAGGTACTGACGCCGTCGGTATCCGCGTGGTTGATTCTCTGGCCCCAGAGGTCAAGTCCCGGGTCAACGGCATTATCAACACCGGCAACATCGTATCTACCGGCACCGCTATCAGCATCGAAAGCGTGAACTACAACCCGGGCGAAGGTGGTGACGACAACGCCAACAACCTGTTCGTGATCCACCAGGACGGCGGCTCGATCACCGGGGGTGACACCTCCATCAATGGCAACTTCCAAACGCAGCTGGAATGGACTGCCGGCACCATCACTGGCGACATGGAAGCGATGAACGTCGTAAAGGTCGACGGTTTCGGCACCTTCAACGGCAAGGAAATCGAGGCTCTTTTTGTTGATGTGAACTCGGGCACCCTCTACCTGGCTTCGAAGAACACCAACCTGACTGGTGATCTGAACGTCGCATCGGGCAGCACTTTGCAAGTCCGCGTCAGCGATCAAACCAATCCTGCGAATCCGATCGTCACGGTCGGTGGCGAAGCTACCTTTGCCAGCGGTAGTAAGATCGGCGTGACCGCTACCCCGGGCGACTTCACCGGCAACAGCCAAGGCACTACTTACACGCTCGTCAAAGCCGGCACCCTTACCGACGGCGGCCTGTCTGTAGTGAGCAATTCCGCTCTGCTGAACATCACCGGCTTCAACGTTAACGGTGACACCGTAACCGCGACCGTCACTGGCAAGTCCGGTTCGACTGTTGCCGATCAGATCGGCAAGCTCGGCGCTTCCCGCAACGCTTCCCGCGCTATTCGCCCATTTGCTGACAGCGTACTGGGTAAGCTGGACGCAAACGATCGTGTCTTCAAAGCATTCGCCAACGCTGATGAAAAAGAGCTGGCCCGCTTGGCCGAGCAACTGTCGCCTAACGTGAACGGCGGCTCGACCCAAGCAGCTCTGGGTGGCCAAACTCTGGTTTCCAGTGCTCTGAACGCTCGCAACGCAGAAGTCCGTGGTTTGTCCTCCGGCGATGTGCTGAAAGACACCGGCGTATGGGTCAAAGGTCTGTACTCTGATGCTGACCAGGGTTCCCGTGACGGCGTTGCCGGCTATAACGCATACAGCAGCGGTATTGTGGTTGGTGCTGACGGCAAGCTGACCCCTGACCTGACCCTGGGCGTGGCCTACAGCTACATCAACTCCAAAGTAAACGGTCTGTACAATCAGACTGATGTCGACGCGCACGCCCTGACTGCTTACGGCAGCTGGACACATGGCCCGGCGTTTGTCGATGCCAGCGTGACTGTGGGCAAGAACGACAACACCAGCAAGCGTGACATTGCCGATACCGTTGCGAAGGGCGATTACGACAGCAATCTGTTCGGCGTGAACGTTCTGGGCGGCTACGGCTTCAACATCGACAATGGCGTGCTGGTCGAGCCTCGTGCGGCCCTGCGCTACAGCAACCTGCGTATCGACGGTTACACCGAGAAAAACTCCAGCGCAGCCCTGAGCGTCGGCGGCCAGCGTATCGAAGTCGGCGAACTGGGCGGTGGTGTTCGCGTGGCGAAAGACTTCAACATCCTGAACGGTACGTTGAAGCCAAATGCCACCGCGATGGTCTACCACGACTTCATCGGTGACAAAGCGAACTCCACCAGCACCTACACCCTCGGCGGTACGCCTTTCGTGAGCAGTGGTGCGTCCACCGCTCGAAACAGCTACGAGCTGGGCTTTGGTGCGGACTACTCGATTGGTGCGGTAACCGTGGGTGCTTCTTACAGCTACCTGAAGAAGACCGACTTCAATGCCGACACCTTCACGATTCGAGCGAGATACGATTTTTAATCGTTTAGAATCAATAGTTTAAGAATATCGGCCAGTTTTCTGGCCGATATTTTACTGGTTATGCATCTGTCGATAGCCGCCCTGCGGCCGCTATCAAGAGCTGCATCAAATTGGGGTAGGAAATGTTCAAATCGATATTAGCTTCCGGGCTGGTCGCTGGTCTCATACTCATGAGCGGATGCGCTTCTCAAGTCGATTTGAATACCTATCCTGCCGGTAATTTGAAGCCGACAGTTGTGGCAACTGGCACGTTCCCCATTCAAGGCATGCTCCCCAGACCTGGTAGCTACTCAAAGCTTCGGGTTTACATTGAGGGAGATGGGCATGCTTGGGCGACTTCTTCGCAACCAAGTACTGACCCCACACCTCACACATCGATCATGCTTCGCCTCGCTGCCGAGGATCGGGGCGCTGCCGCATATCTGGCTCGTCCATGTCAGTTCGTTACAGCGACAGCTTGCACAATCGACGTCTGGACTGCCTCTCGGTTTGCTCGGCCGGAAATCGACGCGATGAACACAGCGCTATCGGATCTGAAGCGCCGCTTTGCCGTTCAGTCTTTTGAGCTGATCGGTCACTCCGGGGGAGGAGAGGTCGCTCTGGTGTTAGCTGGTATGCGCGATGACGTTGTTCAGGTGCAGACGATTGCCGGCAACGTGGAGCCCATCTATTGGACCAACCTCCATAAACTGACCCCGCTCAAAGACCCAGTGACTCCCCTCATGTACAAGGAACGCCTTCGAGACGTACCTCAGCGCCATCTGGTGGGGATGAAGGACACAGTGGTTCCGGCGTCCGTTTCGCAAGCCTACAGCATCCAGCTCGATGCTGAATGCCTTGAAATCGTCGCAGTAAACGCTACTCACCTTGATGGATACGACGCAGCCTGGAATCAATTTTCGACAACACCATTGCTCTGCAAGGAGCGGTAAGTACCCCGACAGGAGTCGGCTGCAAGGAAAGCTTTATGCCTGGAATGCACAAGGGCCAAAGGAAATCGGGCCTCACTGAACAGAGGGAGATGCTCCTCTCTCAACTCAATTCAGATACACACTACTCGGCGACTCCCACAATCGCCTACGGCAACCACAATCCATTCGAGGTTGGACTGGCCGTATGTGAGCACTGCACTCACTTGCCACGACTTATCGAAGTAGAAGGGAAGCGGCCTCAGCCGCGATGGCAAGTTAGATGCCTGATGTGTCTGAAGAGCGGAGGTGAACCTACCCGTTATCCTTGGGCAGCGTCGCTGATGTGGAATGGCATTAATCTGAAATCTCAGCATTACGCTGATATGCCCCTGTTTGGGCTTGCAGATCTTTGCCAGCAAAGCGCTCATGACCGAATCAAGCTGATCAGGGCTAATCTCGTCCTGAGAATTTCTCTGTGCAATGTCGAACGCCAACTCTTCAAAGCCGGGCTCAGTAATCGAAAGCCTGGGGCCACCTATGCGTTGAAACTGGATGCCTACCTTAAGTGGGCAATGCTCGCGCACCGCCTGATCAAGATTGCCAACCAATCGGGGCCAGCCACGAGTCGAAAGGTGTTTCCATGATTACCTGTGGTCGAATCTCTTAAATTCTGAAGCTCTGTTTTGGATTGCAGGCCTGGAAAGGCCGGGGCTAGTATCTCCAACGCCCGTAACACACGAGTCCGATCTGGGGAGCGCCGGCAGCGCAGAATATGACCCCTGACGGCCACACCCAAAGGAATCGCCAATGCTTTTAGCATCCAAAGGTGGCACGGTTTCAGCAGTGAAGATTGTCCGCGAGACACGTTACACATGGACTCTCATCGACGATAAGGTTCAAAGCAAAGTCAGCAAGCGGGACCCAAGCTTGCGTGTATTCAGGCTCATGTCACAGGCTCTCGAATGGGCATGCAATGACCAGAAGCTTATTGATCACTTCAAAAGTCAGGAAGCATCGGAGAACTCTCTGAGCAACACGAAGATACTCAATTCATGACTCCTTCCGAGTTGTACCACCGGGCTCCCATTTTCAAGATTAGAACCGCCGCCACCAAAGCTGGACTTTCCTTAACCGTCGTCGTCGCCGCTGCAATCAGCCTTGCCCCCTCCAATAGCGAAACTTCGGCCCTACTGATGGGGGTAGGCGCCGTGGCGGCCGCTGCCGGCGGGTTGTTGTTCTGGGGCACTAGCTCCAGATCTTGGAATTCTCTACGCCAGACTCTCGGCTCCATCATGGTTGCCTATGGCTTGAGCGCCGTTGCAGGAGGGTTTTTAGGACATTTCAGCTTAACCACGCCGCTCGAGGTCATATCAGTTCAAACCAGCGCCCTGGTGAGCCCATGGAAGGCCGCAAAGACCGAGCAGGAAGCCGAGTCACTCATCCAAGCGGCCAAAGATGCACATCAAAAGACCCTCGTGTTCTGGGGGCAACGGGATTGCGATCGATGCCAGAGGTCTTTCGAGCTAAGCGTACTTGATCCGAGCATCAACCCAGGCCTGCAGGGTTACAGACTCATCAGGGTTGAAACATCCTCACCAGGTTCATCAGCTCAACGGGCAAGATTTGGAGTATCTGAGATCCCGACGTTGACGTTGATGAGGGCCGATGGGTCGATTCCCGAATTCGGCACTGTCGATCACATCGACGCTCAGACCGTCATGGATTTGCTTGAAATGGAAGCCCAGGAGGGCGCTGAAGGCTTTCGAAACTGATGTCACGACGCGGCTTACCCGCGATCGCAGTCCAGTGATTGAGTTTATAAATTTACAGGTAACGGCACAGCCATCGAGGATTAATCATGAAGAAAGGCTATTTTGTATCAATGGCGCTGGTTCTGCTGTCACTCACAGCCTGCGCCTCCCATGTACCAGCACCACCTCCAGCAACCTCACCGAAATCCACAGATCAAGCCGTGCGTGCTTTGATCGTTGAGGTTGCCAAGCAGTGCAAAGAGAATGAGCGCACCCAAGGCGGTGATTTTAAGACCTGCTTCTACCAGCAGCTTGATGCCGCGGTAGATCAGATCAGACGGGGTCAGAGATGCGCCTCGCCGGACGGCTGCAACCCACATACAGAGCAGTAATCGCATCAACCGACGGGCGCGTTGAAAGCGCCCGCCAGGTGTGGAATTAGGGTTTCTCGTTCTGAGTCGGTATTACATGAACCGTCATTCCATCTCGAAACTCACGGTCTGTATGCACCCGCTGACTCTGACCGGGTTGTTGAAGGGCGAGCTCTCCGAATTCCAAACGTTGGCGGACGTAGCCAACAGCGTTCTTAACCGACGCCCACCCAACAAACTGCATCAAAGAGGCTAGAGACCAACCCGAATCAATCGCCCAGTTAGCAAAACCATGCCTCATAGAATGCGTGGATACTGATTCAGGATTGACCCCAGCTTGCACGCACATATCGACCAGTATGGGTCCGATACTCTTTGATGAGAGCCCAGATTCTCCTACCACCCCCCAGTGATGAATTTTACGGAAGACTGGCCCATGACGAATTCCGGACTCTTCTAACCACTCAACGTACGCTTGGACTGGACATAACTCCCTCAGCGCCACCATCTCGTATTTCTTGCCGTTTGCGCCGCGGTCAGTCTTTGAGAAAGGCAAGAAGATACTGATGTCCTGACCCTTCACCGCCGTGATGTTTTGGGCTTCGAGCCTTGAAAGCTCATCGCTCCGAAAAGCGCGCCAGAAGCCGAGCAGCAGCATTGCCTTATCACGCACCGCTCTCAATTGTCGCTTGCGAGCGTCCCGGTAGGCGGGCGAACTAGCCTCATGAATGCCCTGCAGATCTAGGGTGGCAACTCTTGCATCAGCATCCAACGTCTCGACAATCTTACGGATGGCGTTCAGTGAGAGGGGAGTAGCCTTCTTGGGCTCGCGCAGGTAATGAACCCTGATACCCTTCATGGTCTCTTTTACAGACTCGTGCTTCGTTGGATCAGGCGCTCCCTGTCTTCTATGCCAGTGGGCCAAACCTGCCAGGCGCACCTCCAATGTACGAACCGAAAGCTCTTCCGCGTAATCGGCGAGATACTCACAAATCTTTTCAGGTGTTGCCGGCAATCGTCCTTGCCAGGTGAACTGGTAATGACGAATGGCAGACTTGTAGGCCGCCGCTGTATTGTCGCTTTTGCCCGCCGCCCTCAGCTCTGCAACGCTTAGATTCGCTTTTTGCTTATCATCCGCCTTGAGAAGGTCGGTCATGCGCGTTCACCTGCCGGCATCCGCTGCCAGATGTCAAAAGCAAAGCGGACGAATCCGGCGGCCTCATCGTCAAGACGCTGTTGGATAATTGCCTCGTAACCTGTGTTGGCGTCGATGAGTTTTTCCAACGGCGTGCGAAGGTCGCGACCTAAGCTGTGGCCACTCAGACGACGGTATTCCCGGACAAGATCATCATTGCCCGCACAGGCCATTAGGCAGTCGTAAAAAGTCACTGGCATGTCGTTACTCCTCAATCGGAGCAAGGATAACGGGTTGCGCCTTGAGCGCCAGCATAAATTCACCCACAAAAAAACCGGCATTAGGCCGGTTTTGATCAGAGATGGTCGCCTTCAGCCAGAAAGGTCTTCAGGGCTAAAACGGATACGGCGCTCCTTGTAGAGTTTCTTGTAGGTGGCGTCACTGACTTGAATCATCTCAGGCACCCCTTTAACTGCCAGGATGGCGGAGGTGGCGGATGTGTCGAAGCCTTTGTCACCGCTAGAAGTCACAACGCTAGCCGAGTTGACGCTTCCATCTCGAGCCATTTTGATCAGGATCTCCACTGCCATACCGTTGCGTGCTGTATCGGGGCGCTTCCAATTTGCAATGATCCGCTGAACAAGAATGCTGTCGACGTTCTCCAGCTTCTTCAGTGGCGGTGCCGGTTTTGGAGTTTCTGCGTACGAAACCTCTTGTATCTGATCGAGCACAGGATGAGCCTTCATTCCCATGGTTGGGGTCTGAATGGCCGCAAGAATGGTCTCCTCGGGCTGCGCCAGGCTCGCCTGAGGCGCACCCGACTCAGCCGCAGGCGTTGGTGCGATGAACTGAGTGTCACCTGTGGGGAAGATTTTCACACCGGCCGGGGTCGGGGCACTGGGTCCCATTGGAACTGGCTTGGCCACAGCAACCGGCGGGTTCCTAGGCTGCTCAGCTACTGGAGTGGCAGAAGGCGTCTGCTCGGCCGCGTGGTCGGCCGGGGTTGAGGGCGCTGGATGCACCGATCCAGCATCGTGGGCGTCTGACGTTTCTGCCGGCGTGGCTTTACCTTCAGTGATCGATGGGGCCTTTTCATCAATCAGTGATCTGCTACCTGGCTCGGCGACGCCGCGACGTCCAGGATCAAGGAGAGGAAGCATCGCGAGCTGATTTTCCTTCAACTGAGTCACTACTGACTGCAGTTGAGCAATCTCTTGGGTCTGACTTTTAGTGGCCTCCTGCTGGGCGTTCATTTCTGTGCGCACAGAGTTGACCATGATCAACGCTGTTGCGGACATTGCCGCCAAGACCAGTGCCACTGTCGACGCCATCAGCGCCAGATGCTTTTCACTCACCACAATTACCTCTCTGCTGGTGAGTACAGGTTACCGATATCTCCAAATTCTCCAACCCAAAATGGGGTCTCCGAATTCCATGATAGGAGTACTCATTCAAAGTGATCAGATGTCATGGCGGTTTGGTGAGCAGCCGTTATATTAGGTAACTACCCTAATTGGACCTGGAATCGAAATGGTCAAGATTTTTGTAGACGCGCGCGAGCTGCCGTCGAGAATTCCCGAAGCGCTTCGAGAATATGGAGCCGTGGTTGAAACTGGAAATCTCGAAACGGGAGACTACGTGCTGAGCGCCGACATTGTGGTCGAACGAAAGACCGCGACAGACTTCGTTGCCAGTATTCTCGATTCGCGGTTCCTGAACCAGGCGAATAAGATGGCGCTGAATTTCCGTACAGTAATCTGGCTCATTGAGGGAGACATTTTTTCAACTCGCGCCCAGATTCACCCAGATGCGCTAGACGGAGCCCTGAGCTATCTAGCGGTGATAATGCGCCAGACCGTCATATGGTACAAGGCACCCAAGCGGGCAGCCGGCATACTGTACCGGATGACTAAACACGCTACAGAGGGACTAGGTTACATCCCTCCAATGAGGAAAGGGAAAGTACCGGCAGGGATCGGCCAAGCGCTTTTCACCATCGAAGGCCTGAATGGGTGCGGCCCGGTCGCCGCGCGTAAATTGATAGAGCACTTCAAGTCGGTTCATGCCGTGATCAACGCCTCTGTCGATGACCTTTGCGAGGTGAAGGGTATTGGCCCCAAGAAGGCTCAAGCAATTTACGAAGGGATTCACTTCCGCGTTCAGGACGGCGAGTCTATCGCTGACCAGCCGACTTTATTGGCCGATCCTCCAGCGCCAGCCCCACTTGTATAAAAAAAGCCCCAGCGAAGGGGGCTTTTCAATTTTTGCCGACAGCACGATTAGATATCGAACTTGAGGGTCCGCTGCTGAAGGTATTTCATGTAGATCGCGCGGTTGACTGTGGCCATCTCGGGGATCTTGGCCAAATCAGCTGCCGCCTTGACCACCGAGTCATCGAGCTCTTTCGAACCACTTGACTTCGGCACTGTTGCGTTAGTAATGGTCCCATCCGGAAGGAATTGAACCAGTACCTCGACGGTCGTACCAGGTGCAGCAGACTCAGGACGCACCCAGCGGCCGTGAAGACGTGCAACCACCAGTCGGTCGAAGTTTTCGACACCTTTATGTTCTGCTGCTTCAACCTGCTTCTGTGCATCAGCTTTTTCCGCGTCTGCCTTTGCTTGAACCGCAGCCTTTTCAGCATCGATTGCATCCTTGGCCGAGCGGTAAGACATCGCCTGCTCAACTGATTGCTGGAGCCCGCTGATGCGCTTGTTTGCGTCGAGGAGGCCTTGCTGAAGGACCGCCTGGCCAGCCATCACTACTCCAGCATCAGTGCTGGCCTGCACAGATTTGGCCTCGATGTTGAGGATCCGTGCGCGTTGCGTCTGCCAAGCGTCATCCACCGCGCTAGCGGCACTCATCGCCTTGAACGATGCGTAGAACGCTAAAAGGACCAACGCCAGCAGCACGACAAAAACGATAACGGCAACGGTCACCAGCGTTGTCCGTTTGACGTTGACCGTAGATTCGTCACCTTCTACCTGGGCCAAGTTTTTCAATAAGGCTCGCATAGCGCTCCATCACCTCAAAGATTCACGCCTGAATGGCGACCAGGCAGGGTGCCTAGTACGCGACATTCTCCACGCGATCCGACTTGGACTCCATCCAAAATAGGCGATCCAAATTCTAATTTGCAGGTCAGTGCTGAGAGAAGCGCATTCGTGCCCCCTTATGCAGGTGTTGGCTAGGAATTCATTCAAGTTGCCAAGGCTGGAGGAGGGCGGCCGATAGGACAGTATTATGGCGTTCGTTAACAGCAGAGCGTTCTTCTGTCATTCCATGCGCAAGCCGCGATCAGACGTCAGGCATCAGGCGGAACATCTGCCGCGGATATAGGATCACCTCTGTGAAGTGCCCTGCAGGTTTTAGAGTTGTACACCCCTACAAGCAAAACATCCTGGTCGTGTCGAGGCATCGACTTGAGGTTCCATTTCGCCTTGATTTCGTCATGCATCTGCTTGGTTTGAGCGTAGTCAGGCTTATAGCCACTCTTGGCGGATGCCCAGTTTGCGTGCTCGGTGATCGCATCGATTCTGCTAGCTTGGCCGACCAGCTTGGCGGCCATGGAGCATTCAAGGATCTGCTTTATTTCGGCTTTCCCGCTTTCATCCGAGCAAGCGGCGAGCACAGAGAGGGACGCAGCAATGACAAGGAGCTTGTTCAACCGGGGTCTTCCATGAAATGGTGAGGGCGAGCTTTGGAGTATCGGCAACAACTGGCTTCACTTGAGGTCATGGCCAGCAGCAAAAAGCCCGGCACAGGGCCGGGCTTCATTGTGGACAGCGTTGTAGATCAACGCGCTAGAGAGCTTTCGGCTGGTTCCCCGATCAGAGCAGGATCATCACTGCGCCCGTAGATTTTGGACACCAGCGGCCCGATCGTGAGCCCTTGACCAAGGATAGAAAGCACCACAATGGTGTAAGTCAGACTGAGCAAAAGGTCACGTTCCGCGCCGGCTGGAATGGTCAGGGCCAGAGCAACCGAAACTCCCCCACGTAATCCACCCCAGGTAAGTACACGAACTGTACCTCTAGGGATCGCCCTGCGGCCGCTGAGGCGCTTGAAGACTGCAACAGGTGCCACCGTGAGGAACCGAGAAGCAATGACAACGACGCTCAGTGCAATGCCAGCAGCAATGTGCAGCATCGAGAAGGGCAATAGCATCAGCTCGAGACCGATAAGACAAAATAGAACGCAGTTGAGTATCTCATCGATCACCTCCCAAACCTGAACAAACGCTGCCCGTGTGGTAGGGCTCATTCCCTCATTAACTCCCAGGTTGCCGACAATGAGCCCCGCCACGACCATCGCGAGAGGGGCCGAAGCATGAAGCATTGAAGCAAGCACGGCACCGCCAACCACAACAGATAGACTGAGCATCACATCGATATGGAACTGATCGATGGACTTCATCATGCCGACCGTCACGTATCCAAGGCACAGGCCCAGCAAGACACCTCCACCAGCTTCTTCGAGAAACAAGGACCAAACCTCGTTGAAAGTCGGGACCGTTCCTAAATGAATCACCGCAGCCACTAAAGTGAATGCCACGATCGAAGTTCCATCGTTGACCATGGCCTCGAGCGTAAGTATTGACCTAACACCAATCGGGGCACCGGCAGTCTTCAACGCTGCTGCACAGGCAATTGGGTCTGTTGAGGCGCAACTTGCGGCAAAAAGCAGGCAGAACAGATAGCTGGTTTCCCACCCAAAATGAGGAAGGATTAGATAAGTGCATGTACCAATTGCAAACGTAGAGACCACTACGCCGACAGTTGCGAGTGACCCAACCGGCCACCGGTAAGCCTTAAGGTCACTGATTTTTACATGAAGAGCGCCCGCGAAAAGTAGGAATGGCAGCAATGCCTCCATAACAACCGATTCGAAGTCGATCTGACCCAGAAGGTCCAACGTGTGTTTCTCAACGACAGGAAATCCTGCCAGTGACAAACCTTGTACCGAGAGTGAAAAAAGGAGGCCGGTAACCATCACGCCGATGGTCGGTGGAAGGCGTACGAATCGAAAGCTGATATAGGTCAAGAGCGTTGTCGTCGCCAAGAAGGCTGCTAGTAGCTTAATCATGCGTGGCTCCATTTTTGGGCCAGGTCTCACGTGGCCAGGCTGATCAACAAGCGGCCGTTTCCATTCGGCGCACTCATGAAGCGTTGCCACATTCGCGGCAGCGCCGGCAGCAAAGCTGCGGTAAATGATTGATTAGGAGGGGTGTTCTCAGTCGAGGATAACCAGCTGAGCAGGAATAGCTACCCATAATTGCCCGCCAAAACAATCGAGCGGACGCAGCCAGCGGCGTGGTCAGACAGCGGCCCGGGAGAACCGCTGAGCAGTAGTCAGTGCAGGGTGGCCTGGTAAAGCGGCATCACCTTCGGGATTGCCGCGGCGAGCACCTTCATGCGATCTGCGTCACTTGGGTGGGTACTGAGGAACGCCGGTGTAGACGATCCGTTGCTGAGCGCGCCCATCTTTTGCCAGAGGGTAAGTGCTGCGCGAGGATCGTAGCCGGCACGTGCAGCAAGCTCGAGACCGATAAGATCCGCTTCCTCTTCGTCTCGACGACTAAAGGGCAGTCCGACCCCGGTGTTCAATACCTTGGTGATGGCCGTTTTACCCAGCGACCCAGCACCGAGAACATTCGCACCGACACCACCAGCTAGTTCAAACACCGCGTTCGAGGAAGCCTGTTCGAGCCCATGCAGTCTAAGGGCGTGAGCGATTTCATGGCCCAAAGCCATCGCCAATTCATCATCAGTCAGGTTGAGACGCTTAATGAGCCCAGTGTAGACAATGATCTTCCCGCCGGGGCCGCAATTAGCATTCACCATGTCCGAATCGATCACATTAACAAACCAACCCCACTTCTCTGCATCAGGACGAAACACGTGGGTCTGCATCACCAAGCGAACGGCGATTGACTGCACATGCTTACCAAGCGGGGTATCAGTGACCAATACCCCAGCAGCCTGTGCTTTCTTGACGCCATTCCGATAGGAGAGGGCGTAGGAGTTGTCTACATCACGTTCCGACAGTCCGGCAAACATGTACTGAGTTCGGTCAACCCCGACAACCCCGGGGTTTGTAGTTTGAATGCCTGTGCATCCAGCTAGCGCCAGCAGCCCAGATACAGCGCTGAGCATCAACAAGCGCCTCATACGGCACCACGGCTTTGGAGCATTTCGGGGGTTACTCGTTTGTTGTTGACGTCATTCACTTCACAGCCAGCAGCCTTGAAAAGAGCGTCTGCTGCATCTTCAAGCTGTTCACGGGTACGTTCATGCTGTGAATTCATTTCCGCATTGAGCAGAGGAACAAGCGCATCTAACTGCACTTGATTAAGGAGAAAGCCTCTGTGTATCGGTGAAAACATTTGAATTCTCCATGTCGAGCGGGCGATTTGACCGTTACGTCCGAAGTCAACCTAACGCCCTGAACGCCCGAGGCAAGCATTTGAGTGCGCTTTGATACCCTAGAATGGCTGGGGATGCGAGAGCAAATACCGGCATACTCCCATCTTGGCTCGTCTCAAAATCTCGGACCTGTTGATGCTACTGATGTTTTTAGCGCTGCTACTCATTCCTACTGCAGCGATCACTGCCTGGCACCTCGCGCTTTCTCGTATGAGCCGTTACACCTGGCGCGCATATCAAGTCACAGGGGCGATAGGTGCGCCATTGCATGAGCTCTCGCACTTAGCGGCCTGTCTCGCCTTTCGTCTCCCCGTGCACCATGTAGCGTTTTACACCCCACGCAGCGTTGACGGGTCGTTAGGACATGTTGCCTTTAGCGCCAACCATCACTCCATCATCAATAATGTCGGAATGGCCGTACAAGGGATTGCACCACTGATAGCCGGGGCTGCGATTACCGGCTACGTCCTGCAGTCTCCAGCGCCGACCCAGATCCCACATGAACTGCCTCGGCTGTTTGGTTGGTGTATAGAGATCTGCACCCGGGCGATCGCATCCATTTTGTCGCTCGGCACCAGCGGCACTGTGGGATTAATCCTCGCCATCACTCTCCTAGCCATCGCCATGCATTCGATCCCAAGCTGGGCCGACGTACGAGTGGGACTCAAAGGACTGCTGCTCCTCGGCGTCACCTACATTTTCGGCGCGGCCGCTAATGAGATCTTGTCTTCATACTTCGATTTGACACGTCATGGTTACCCGGCCGCAGTTGCCAATTGGTTTACGTTCGGGATTCAACTGTGCGTTGCAGGTTCAGTTCAGGTCGTGAGCCTTGCCATAGTCGGTGGATTGGTCCTCGTTGTCGTTCCTGGGTGGTTGCTGGATTTGGTCGTCGGCGGATACCTGCTTTTCAGGCGCCGCTTCAAGGCCAGCACGGACGAATAACAGGAGTAAACCTCAATCGGCGGCGACTCAATTCAGGGGCCCAGGATCCGGCATAAGCTTGGCGATGTCCGGCCGGAATTTCGACTTCTGCTCTTCGTAGAAAAAGCGTAGTTGCTCAGGCGGGAAGGGAGTTGCCGTCCCAAATAGATAGGCTCGTGTTTCGTATCCGTTTTCGACGGGCCAGTCCAGCACAACGATGTTTAAAGCTGGAGCTCGCCCAAGCATGGACCACGCTGGCAAGGTCCTGGCAAAGTGAACAATCATCACCTCCAACGGTATCCGATCGCGAAGGTCAGGGCTGGGTGCCCTGTCGATAGCCCACAGACCGAAGGAAAGTCGCAGCTTGGGATCACTTTGCTTGGTAAGAGCGGTGAGTTGCTCTGAGTCAGCCATAAAGTTTGCTGATCGTGAATCTGCATCTCTCAGCAACGAAAAAGGGACACCCGTGGCTCGGCGGATGCCAGCTATGGGGCTGTAGCTCAGGATAGAAACGCTGTCGTACTCGGGAATAGCCATCTGGCATTCTGTTCCTCAAATAGGGTACCTAATAGGTTAACAGCCGCGGAGGTGAAATCACTTTAGAGAACAAAGCTGAATTCCGGGCGGGCTTTTTGGCGGGAATAAATCTTCCCGACCGTTAACCTTCAGTTCGAACCCTAGCTTGGGGATTGAACATCCCCACCCAAAGTGGAAATTCAAGGAACGGTTATGCTCATGAAGCACTCGCGCCAGGCGGCGATGCTCACCTTCACTGTGGTTGCTCTCACCTCTCTGGCAGCTTGTTCAACCAATCCGTACCAGCAGCCTGCGATCTCGCAAGCCCAGCGACAATCAGCGCTTCTCAGACTGCCGCCCGATGCAGACCTCTCTGCTATGGATCGTCAATTCGAATTGGTTAACCGAGGTCTCTACCTGCTTCCGGATGGATCTGTGAAACCGTTGCCTTCGCCAACCCCGTCCGCCTTGCCAACGCCCCCAGACCCAGTGGTCGCAGAGCAGCCCAAGAAAACGAGGGGGCCGGCTGCTGTGATTCGTAATCCATCACACCGCCCTCAAAAGCAACGAGCCAAGCCTACGAACGAGGTCATGGTCTTCGATACGGTCCCGAGTGCAGTTGACATTACCAAAGGGGCAGGGCGATGAAGCCGCTCCTCAGGATGAAGTCGGCTCCTGCCTGGGCAATCATCATTGGAGGCATGTCAGCCGGATACATCCTTGCCGAATATGGCTTCAATGCCTACATGGTGGACGTGGCCAGCTCGGTTGAGTTGGAAAGCGGGTCGCTCGATCGGGTGGCACTGATTGGCGAAACGCTCTCAGGCATCGGACTGGCCTTTCTGCTCATCAATGTCCTGGAATACCTGACCAAGCTAAGCGTCCGCATAGGCACCTGGGCAAACCTGATTCTATTCGCGGCCTTGCTAGCCGGTACCATTCCGTTAATGCGCTGGATGCAGCCTGCCATCATAGATCGCGTTGTCTCAACCACCGATGCGGATGATCGAAGCCGTGCTTTGAGTATGAACCTCTTCAAATACGCCGCGGGGAATGGAGCGATTGTGTTCGGCCAAACAGTCGTTGGCTCGTCGGTCCAGGACAAAGTACTTCTCGCATTGCTCGGGCCGCTGGCCGTAAACAACGAATCGGTGAATGCCTCACTTGAATCCAATAGAGACCAGATCCTGAATCGCCTAGTGCTCCAGTCCGCTAAAACCAATGGGGAGCGAAGTTGGGAGCAGTATCAGAAGGTTCGCGGCGGAGTGACGGCCTCCTATAACGACTTCCTGGGCTCAGTCGACCGGTTTGATAAAGAAATGGGTCGGACGAGCGGGAAATCAGAGGGCGCAGTTAGACAGATCCGTGCCGAATCAGAACGAGCATACGCTCAGTACCAACAAAGGGAGCAATCGCTGAAAGCAGACACCGAGACCAGGCGTAAGAGGGTCTACGAACTGGTCAGCTCGGTCGGCCGTGATACCTCCCGATGTGACAACCAGTCATGCATCAATAGGGCTGCCGAACACTATGAGCGCGGGATGAAGTCCATATACGGATTCGCACCGCCGCAATCTGACTTCGTCACCCAGCGCGAGGCGACTGCAGCGGATGCTGTCAGCCGCAAGGGGAACAACTACAACCTCACCCTTGCATCCCTAGTCATGAACACAGTGAGCGCTCGCTCAATCTCCGAGGTCAGTCCCGAATCTGTAGCGCGCGGGGATGAGAAACATCAGAACGTGCTTTTCCAGAATAAGATTGGGCATCCACCGGGCCTCACCCTCCAGGCGTTCAAACGCGAACCAGATATATGTCGCGACGGAGCCAAGCGTGTCCGCGGAAAAGGCATTGCGGTCTCGCCAAATTGGTGCCCTGAGAATGAAAAGGCTGTCGCGGAGGCTATCGACGGCAAGCGCCAAGATAAGGTCCAGGCTGAATGGGACCGGCGTACGAAACAGCGCTTTGGAGTAGTTGTCTCACCGGACATTAGTGAAGAGTCATTCAGCCGTCTCAACAGCGTTCAGAAATCGCTATCACAGCAGCTTGCAGATGCGCCGTGCACAGGAGGGAATGCCTACCTGTCAGCTGCCCAGTTTAAATCGAAGTGCATCGATCCTGAGTTGACAAAGCATCGACGCAAGCTGGTGGAAACCTTCACCGCGCCAGTCGCCGAGCTGGCCGATGGTCGGACTTTTGCCGATCAAGGCAGAAATGCCGTACGTGCACTGCTGGTACCGCCAATTGCGATCATCTTCAGCCTAGCGTTCTCATTGCTCGCACTTGTGAAATTTGTAGGGCCGTGGCCGCTAAAGGTCGCCCTGGTGTTGTCGATCGCAACCGCTCCAGCATTGCTGCCTGACAACCATAGTGAGATCGCGAGCTTCCTCTTCAATGGTGATGGGCAACTGGGCATCGTGCTCAAGTGGGGATTGAATCTCGAGCCTTGGGCCTACCAACTCGGGTCTGTGTTCAAGTCCTTTTTTGCCCCCTAACTTCTGAGCAACGCAGGTCTACAAATGGCCTGCGCTTACTCTCAGAACAACCCCTCGCAGCGGCGACAGCGCACCGAAATGTGGCAATTCCTGTCCAAAAAACGAGACAGACGGCAATATGATTTTCGAGCACCTATTTTGGGTTGTGATTAAAAATCAATGTGGAATGATGCGGCATTCTGTCAATTTTGATAGCTAGAGTTTTGCCATGTTCCCAAACCGTCAGTCAGGCTTTTCCCTTCTGGAGCTGGCCATTTCCATCGCGATTATGGCGATGGTTACGGCTGCCACCGTGCCTTCGTATATGGAGAGCATTAACGAAAAGCGGGCGAACCTGACGGCTCAGGAAACCCAAACCATTTTGGATGCGGCGCGCACTTTTCGGGCTGAAAAGGGCGCTTGGCCTGATGCAACTCTCTGCGCGAATGCGATAACCGTCCTGAAGGGGACAACGCCCCCGTACCTTTCTGGTGTCTCTGCGGTTAACAAGTACAACTCTCCCGTAACGACCTCTTGCACAACCACTACCTTCAGCGTCGACCAGAACATCATCACTGACTGGGACGGAGTCGTAGCCAACATCCTCCCAGGAACTACGGTCGTTTCCGCAAGCACTCACCTCATTCGCACCACGGTGGGTGTTCCAGGTAGTGAGGCAGCGCTGAGCGACAAACTGTCACGTACAGCCCAAGCAAATGCCGAGCTGAACAGGATGCGAACCACGTTGTTGATGGGTAACAACAACATCACCGAGGTGAACAACCTAGACACGGTCTCCGTCACCGCCAGCGGCGCGGTTTCAGCACAGACACTGAACTCAACGGGCAGAACGACGGTGGGTGACCTTGCAATCTCCACCACGAATACCGAGTCAGCCGCGTGCTCCCCAAATGGCCTGGTAAGCAGATCTGCTGCCGGCAATCCCCTCTATTGCACGAGTGGTAAGTGGATCAAGCAGGTCGCCTACAACCCAGGCACAGTCAGTGCCGGTCAGGGATGTGGCGATTTCGCCAAAGGGTCTATTGCATTCGACTCTTCAGGAAAGATGTTCATCTGTAAGTAAGGGGGTCCGCCCTGAGAAATGAGGATCGACATGCTCGCCAACATTATCAAAGCGGTGATCGGCAAGGTACGCACACCCTCCGCGGTCGCAGCCCCCAACACCCTTAATCTCGAAGACGAAGTATTGATCAAAGGGACTCCAGAGCACGAGCCTGTGTACCTAACCACCCCAGGGCTGAGCTCAAGCTGGATTCGACACGCATACCCCCTTAAGCAACTCGAGATAGAAATCAGAGCTTTCGGAGAGACTGCCAACCAGGATGCAATCCACAGCCTTCAAGCAATCCATCATGAACTTGCTAACGGCCAAAATTCTGGAGCTGTCTCCCTCCCGCGTCTCCAATTCAACTTCGAGTACCTAGATCAGGTTCCATACCTGAGCTATTTCGAAGCTCCTGCTGACGTTAAGTCGCCACCCCAGACCGAAATCGAAGCGCTAAGTGATTCGCTCCTACTAACGGTCAAGCTGCAGGGGATCCGCCCTACAGGGCGTAGCCAAGTCGTCAGGCTGCTCACTCCCGTAATTGCCGAGTTGAAAGCCGGGGCGCATTCAGGCCAGCGTCACGATGACGATTATGGGTACACGTATGAGGTGTCATGCATGCGAGATCAGCATTGACTGCCTGGCGTCCGTTTCCCCGGGCACAATCATCGTCTTCGAGCAGTTCAGAGCAGATCGAGACTCTATCCGGAACACTCTCCTACCTCTACGCTCTAAGTCGCCGCATGCCTAAGCGCCCGCCCTGATCCGCGCATGCACAGGCAGTACTCAATTCCATTCGATTCCAGAATTTAGGCGGCGCTACTCATGGGTTACACCTCAACGAACCAATACCCCGGCCGCGGAGGGGGGATGATCTCCACCGGTCAACAAGCAGCATCATCTGCTGGTATTCACCTTCCCCAAGCTGCAGGGAATGCAAAGCCCTGGCTGTGTAAGCTTGCAAAGGTAAAGCGAAGTCTAAAAGCGGGAGCATTGGCGATTATCGCAATTGCTGCGCCAGTAGCTGAAGCCTCAAATTGGGCACCCATCAGGACAACTGCCGGCCCCGCGGGCTGGCAATCAGTTGTTTGCGATAATGCCAACAACGGATGGCGCTCTTGCGAGATGGGCCTCAAGGTCGTTCTCGTGGCAAATCCGGCGTCGATTGCAGCTACGGGGGAGGTCACCACGATCACCGCAACCGTCACTGACTATTTCGGTGGCAACGTCGGAGCGGGTACCAACCTGGCTTGGAGTACAACCAGCGGCACGCTCGGCGCGCCTCAGACCGTTACCGATATTAATGGCCAGACAACCGTCACCCTGAGATCGTCAAATCAGATCGGTGGTGCGACTGTCACAGCTGCAACTGTAACCAATGAAGGGCAGGGATCACTATTTGTTCCCTTTACAGACGCATGGGCAGCGATCGCACCGACTTACACCGGCTGGTCCAACTATGACGCTCCGTATGGTTGCACCGGGTGGTCGCCAAGCCCCAGCTCAGTTGCTGCCGGCAGCGCTTTTACCCAGTCGCAAAATTGCAATCAGAACCAGATTGCTTACCGCCAGGACCGACAACAGAGCCTTGTTACTGGACAGGTCGTCAATGTAGGCAGTCCGGTACCGATGTATCAAACGATTGTCATCACCCAACAGCAGACTGCGATCGGTACTCAGGCTCCAGCGACACCCCCGCCGGCTGCTTGTACGTGGGTAGGCCAGTTCAACAACAACGATATGTTTAGCCGGCAAGGCTGGACGTACCTCACAAACAACGGTACGTGGAGTCTTTACGATGTTGGTCCCAAAGGCTCAACTATTAGCGCTGGCAAAGGCTGGAGAGGCCCATACGACCTTAACGGCTATCGGTATACAGTAGGCGCGAAGGTCGGCACCATGAACTCGGGCCGGAACTTCGAGTTTGACCTATATCAGATGTGCAAAGCCCCGCTTTAAAGCTGGAACTGGGAGGAGCAAGCTTGCTTTCTTGCTCCTTTCCAAACCTCTCTTACCCATCACCTAAAATGCAGGGCTCTCCGAAAAAGGGGAGCCTATTTTGGGCGGTCTCGAGAATCCAAGTACCTTATGATTGCGCGCATGTCCTCAACGCGCGCAATTCATATGACTCGCAAATTTCTAGTCAGCATTCTGGCCGTCGTCGCCATGGCCATAGCTCTCCCAGCTCTCGCCTTGAATGCGCGTACAGACCCAGACTTCCTACCGGTTCACCAAGCTTTCAGCATGTCGTTTACGGAAATGCCTGATGCAGTCATGGTCCACGTACTCGCAGCGCCTGGGTACTATCTCTACAAGTCGAAGCTTGGAGTTGAAGCCCTCGGTCGCGACGTCACCGCTGGACAGGCGATTCTTCCTGCAGGCGAAGAAAAGAGCGATCCATATTTTGGTGACGTGGTTGTCTACCACGGCGCCGTCGACGTCAGAATCCCAATCCGTAACGCTGGTCACTCGCCGTTCACTCTCAAGGTTGGTTTTCAAGGCTGTGCTGAAAAGGGTTTGTGCTATCCACCTGATTCCCAGTCTTTTGAGATCGGCCGTGGGGCCGGTACCGCCGGAATGTTCGTCTGGAGCTGGTCGAGTGTTGCACTCGCCTTCCTTGCCGGCCTGGCGCTCTGTATAAATCCTATAACGCTGATGGTTGTTCCAATTCTGGGGCTCACCGGGCTGATCGGCCCTGTAACGAGACCCTCCATTTTGGCTCGAGGCGCCTTGTTCGGGCTTTCAATGGTTGCTGGATACACCATCGCGTCAACGATCACTGGCCACCTCGGCCCGCATTACAACGTAATGGGTAAGCTGCAGTCGGCTTGGCTGTTAATCCCAACCATCGGCATGCTCTGGATTGCCGCCGTACATGCATTCAAATCGGGGTCGCTAGAAAGGTACATGGCTCTTGCAGCAGCCTGCCTACTTGGATTCAGCTCAAGCGTTGTGATTGCCCCTTGGGTCTCGTCCCCACTTGCAAGGATCATATCTGGACTCGCCGCCGGCAGTGATTGGATTGGCGGGGCGCTTGAGATATTCGCTTTAGGGTTGGGGTTGTCCATCCCAATGGTTGTAGTTACCTGCATGATTGTCTCCGTGGCAGCGCGTCGTGCACTCGCTCTCTCCGCGCTGCGCCGAACCTGCGCGGTACTGGTGGCCATCGTAGGTATCTGGGTAGCTGCGCGCATCATCCCTGACCAGGCGGCCTTGGCGATTACGTGCCTATTCACAGTCTTCGTCGGCATCCACTTAGGGGTGTTCGACACTCAGAGGAAGCTAAAGCTGATCGGCCAGAAAGGTTTGGGGATAGCAGTCTTTCTATACGGGCTTACCGCTTTGGTGGGAACACTAAAAGGTGAGACTGATCCTCTGAACCCGCTCGGGGTAGCCTGGGGTTCAGGAGCAGCGACCAGTCCATTGACCTGGACCACAGTCTCAACCCCATCGCGATTAGCGGGTGCGCTCCTAGAAGCCAAGACTGCTGGAGTGCCCGCAGTAGTGGAGTGGGACGCAAAATGGTGCGTAGGCTGCAAACCGATCGAGGCTTTTTCTAAACGCTCGGCCGCAGCAGCTCAGGAGCTGCAGGGCTTCAAGCTCATAAGGGTTGACGTCACCGTTGATGACCAGGATTCTCGCGATCTCATGGCGATGAACGGACAGCTCGGACCGCCGGCACTGCAGTTCTACCAACAAAATGGCGTGGAAGCTGTGGGCCAACGCGTGACTGGTCAGGGGAGTAACGACGACCTGATGCGCGCTATCGATTTAACCTCGGAGTGACGAACTGCTTCCGTGTTGACCCATTGCAGCGCTTGATTAAGCGCTGCAATGGGTCGATTGCGCATAGGCAGAGTATGAATCAGTGCCGGCGGGCACGTGCGTATGCGTCCTCGACCTGCTCATGGGTTAGCTTGTAGAGCTTCCCGTCTGAAGTTTTCACAGTCCACGGGTATTTGATCCGCCGCGAGTGATAACCTTCAAGTTTGTAAGCTCCCAAGCTGCTGGAACGCAAATCAGCATCCGGATCGAACCCAAAGAGCTTGCACATATTTTCCAGAATTGCTCGGTCGGGGCTGGCGCCATGAGCGGATATCTTCAACTGAACCGTGACTTCGTTGCTCGAGAAACTGCAGCGCCCTACGTTCAACTCAAAGCCGATATCAACGCCACCCAATGCCTCTTTGAGGCTGGCGATCGCTGCCTCGGCAGTCGGACGATTGAAGGTAGTGGTAGGAAGGGAAGCGGTTGTCATAGGACGGTCCTCGTTGAATGAGGAGCCATTGAAACTCGGCCATTTGCGTGGCAGTACCTACCTCGACAACTCCATCACTAAGGCCTCGGAAACTTCAGCCTGGGCTTACCCCTCAAGAAAACCCGGCGAAGCGCCTGCATGGCCTTATCGCCGAGGGAGGGGCCGCGTAAAACTTGCGCGCATAGTTGATCGACAAAGGCTACGTAAGCCTGCTGGGTTGCATACTGCTTTGAAGGACCGACCCCACAGGCGGTGACATTCCGGAAAAGCATTCCTCCCCGGCCAACCATAAGGACCTCAGCCTTGTGAAGTTCGAGCGTGGTCGTCAGGGAGAATAAGAACGCCGGCACCTTGGTGAAACTCAATTGGTTCACCACATGAGCACAAGCTTCCGGATAGTCGCCCAGCTGAGTCCGAACCGCCTCGATGTAGATTTTTGAATCAAGGTCTTGGAGCAGCAGTGCTGTCTTTAGCTGGCCAGCAGTAAAATGCAGTACATCAACTGCTTCTAGCTTCCTGGAATTGACCCCACTTGCACGCTGGCCGAGCTTCTGACGCAGGCTCGGTTCCATTTCTTGCCCGACCTCGTACATCGATTGGCCCGTAAGGTGTGACATAAAACAAATCCTTAGGCCGTACGGCCATGACTACAAGGGTAGTGCGGTTGTGGGGAAATATGTTGACTGACCATGGAGGGTAAAAAATTCCTGGTCAGCCCAGGCGTCACACATTCGTGCCTCCTGACCGGTTATCGAAACCATAAAGACAGAGCAATTGTCTTCGCTGAAGATCCTCTTGCAGCCGGGTGCACTGGCAAAATTAGGGAAGGCTGCGCGATCTTCATCGGCGATTGCCTGGTCCACAACACCTTCGGCCTCTCCGATCAGGGTCATATAGCGCCAGTGGGCCTGCTCAAGATCCCTCAGTTGATCGGGAGTCGCGACACTCAAAACGTCATTGAACTCTTCAGGGCTCATCATCGCCTCAATCCTCGGCGCTCACTGATCCTAATCACCCGTTACGAGTGATTCCCGGAAGCACCAAGGTTCAAAATGGTAATACTCCTGACCCCAAACGCAACCCAAAATGAGCGCCCCAAATGCTTAGTGCTGCGCCGTTTAAGTCCGCTGTACTATAAGGACATGTGCCCGCAGGCTTCGCAGACATGGTGACGCGGCGCCCCAACCGGCTTCGATTTATTTCCCAGCAACGGGTTGGATCTGGCCCAAATGACAAAAACAATCTGCTGTGACGACCTGATCGGCGCCTCGGCCGTTTACCGCTCGCTCCCCTTCAACATCTCGATCTTCTTTCCGGCAGGTAACAGCTACCTGGTCGAGGAGTTCTTCAACAAGACCCGCATACTGTCCGAGCATGCTTGGGAGACGGCGGAACTAATTCTGCGAACACGTGCGCTCGTCCTACTTCCACGAAACGGTAGTGACGCTGCTGACGCATGTGAATTCCTGTTCAATGATGGGAATAGCTTTGGGTTCAGGCTCAACGACGGGAATCCAAATGACAACTTCTCGGTGTACCTGTGTTCCTCAGAACACCAAAAGCTCGTAATTCTCGGGTTGCCAGGTGCCGAGCTCGAACAGAAGCGGCTGAAAAACGCTTTTGACTATGAGGGCTCTATCACCCTGGACAAGCCCTGCTGCAGGCTGATCTACAGTTGGTTTGAGAACGCAGCTAACGTGAATAACTGGTTCTCGGTGAATCAACTCATTACCTATGTCCATGAGTCACTGATCAACGACGACTCATGGCTTGCGAAAACAGCGAGCCTCCGGAATCGGCCGGCATAGTCGATCAACCCTGACCGGCCAATCACCTCGGGGGTCGATCAATCGGATACAAAATCACCTATCGGGAGTTCACATCCACACAGTAGCTTGATCCACAGCCGCCCAGGCATGGGGCGACAGAGTTTCAAAGTTGCGCGTTTTAGGGCGAGGAAGTTTCAAATTTGCCCATTTTCTAGATTTTTTTCGCAGAAAGGGGCCTAGCCCGAACTGGTCTATTCTCAGGACTAGGACTCACCAAATTTCGAGGCCGGGCGCATAATCTCAAAGCCCCAGCCTCAGGTGTCGTACTAATGCCTGCGGCACAGAGCTTTAAATTATGAGCACTGGAAATAGTCGCATGAACAGAAACATCAGCTGTGATGATCTGATTGGCCCCTCGGCACTCTATCGTTCGCTACCGTTCGACCCCTCCGTCATTTTTCCCTTCGGCACCAGTGACCCTATCAACGGATTTTTTTCCAGAAATCGAAAAATCTCGGAGTCGGCCTGGAAAGACTTAGCAAAGAAGTTGCGTTCTAAAGCCCTTGTGATCAGTGCTCGTAACGGCCGCGATGCAGCCGACGCATGCGAATTTCTGTCCTGCGATGACGAATGCTTTGGGTTCAGACTTGCAGATGACCTACCTGCGGATGACTTCGCAACCTACCTGTGCTCCTCGACGCGGCAGGATCTTTTCATTATCTGCTTATCTGGTAGCCAGGCCGATCAGCGACAGCTTCAGGCCTCGTTCGATTATGAGGGAGTCATCAGAATTGCTCAGCCTTGCTACGGGCTCACGCGTTCTGAAACTCACATGGGCGGCTTCAATCAGACAATGATGCCGTGCGCAACAATGGTCCGTGGATGGCTTGAATACGCACCCAGCATCCATAACTGGGTTTCAGTGAGAGCGCTGCTGAAGATCTTCGAGGACCGGCTCCGCAAGAACCAAGCGTGGCAGGCTCGAAAAGCCGTCCTCCGATCGAGGTCAACCAGCTAGCCTCTGATGCTGTTCACATCATGGGAAGTCGTATCGTCCATTGTTTCGCTGGGCTGTATCAGTTAGGGCCGGCCATCTGCTCGAACCATCCCTGGATGCGGAGAATTTGGCCATCGCGGATGGCTTTTTTAAGCACTTTGATGGGCTGACGTTCAACCAGTTTGATTAATCCCGGAGCGATTTTGCAGAACAGCTTCTGCTCACCGTCTTTTTGCTGGTAGAGCCGATAACTGATCAAGTTGGAAGCACCCCAACCTGACTGGTCGACATATCTCATTAATAAATTCAAATCCACGCTTTCTTGAGAAGGCGGAAACTCAAAACGCATTCCATAGCTAGGGGCGGAACTGTCAGGCTCAGCGCGCGTGAAATCTCCCCTGTATAACCTTTCGAGCAGCAGAAAGGCCAGCTCTGGATTGTCGGTCTGGAGGGTAAGTAGTGTTTCATTAGGCTCCGGCGTGATTTTGACCTCCATTTGATTTTCCAGTGCAAAGTGACTGGCGGGGCTAAGAAACAAGAGATCGCCCCAGCCCTCTCGGGGCTGGGTGATCCAGCCCGCAGACTCTGCACCACCAAACAGCCCGCTCAACAAATGGTTATGGTATCTAGCAAATTCCCAATCTTGGTAGTGGACCGATTTTGGTACTTCCACTACTTCGATCTGAATCAACTGTCCGCTAGCTCGAATCACCTGATATCGGTTTGATCCCTCTCCGGGGATTTGCACGAACTGCCGGCGCGATGGGGTTTGACTCACCGCGCTAGGGCAGGGCACGCCGAACACTAGATAGGCGTTACCCTCGTAGACAAATGGAAGGAACTCTTCGCCCTCGCCTTGGCTGTAATTGCCTTCATGCAACCACTCTAGGCATGAAGCAAGCCACTGCGTATGGTGCTGCATCCGCTCACACTCCGGAATCAGCGGCTCTACGAAATCTGGAAGGTCATCCCACTCATTTCCACTTTGATAATCCAGTAGGTAGTCACGGCTTGCTTGGTACCAAGGCTCCACCTCCCACATGATTTTTAGTGGAACCCCGTCTGGCTCTGCATGCAATGATTCGATAGTAATGTCGGCATCAAAGACAAATAATCGCGGCCAGAAAATCCGGGTTCCCAGCAGAAGTAGCTCAACCCCGTTTACGCAAACACGATTTTGGATAACCGCCAGTGGGTCCGGCCCAATGGCTGTGGGTAACCACTCACCCAGTTCGATGGGCTGCAACACATCTGCCAACGACACAGGCTCGCCTGGGATAGCGAACACCTGTCGAAGAGATTCGCAAAGCTCAGGCAAAGTACGGTTGGTGACGATCAACTGGCTTACAGATGCAGCAAGAGATCGTAGATTCTTAGCCAAATAGGCTGCAGTTGCTGGCGACTGCTGCACACTCGCCAATTGCAAAGCACCCTGAAAAGGTAGCTTCTGGTCTAATCGGGAGCAAAGATCTCCCCAGTCCCGACAACCGTAGGGGCCGCGGGCTAGAACATGTTTAGCAGTCGTCAAATTGATCTTGAACAGGTCGCGTAGCCGCTTGGACTGCGCATTGATGATTTCGCGGGGTGTACTCGGCACCATAAAGTTCTCCACAGCTCGAAAGGAGCAACATCGGAGACGCCCACCCGCCATCCCCGATGCTCGGAAGAGACTCGGGTAATAGATTGTTGCGATGATCATGGTTCTCAGGTTAGCTGCGGCCAGTGAGGCCTCTAGGGGTGGGCAGCCCGTCGACCATGTAGCGACGTGTACTCACGCTAACGCAAACCGCTTTGCGGCACAACCATCTGTTATTCAAAGAATATTCAGGAGAGGATGCCCGCAGGAACTGAAGCTCCCCATCGTGTGGTTTTACGCTTGGGATATGGAATGATCAACCTGGTGTCTGCCGCCAAGTCTAGGAACATGCAGAGCAAGACATTCAGCCGTTCTTTTAGTGGCAGGACTCCCCGCCAAGGTAGCTAATCGCGAGAGACAGGCTAGGGAGTCGAAACGCCGCACGCAAGCTCATGATTAGTCAGCGTTCACGCGATTAGCTAGACCTGTCTTGCGATTAACTAGACAAATACCGCTTAGGCGGTTTTTTTTCAGCTGAAAAAAAGTATTGCTCCATAATGGATTTTATTGCGTGTGTCTCCAGCCTCTAAACCGAACGTTATAACTATCGCTAGATACCGATAACACGTTACGGATAACATGGTATTCTAAAAGGCCTCGGCGAATTCGCCAAATTCATGGTTTAAGCTCTTTGTCAAGAGGCTATTAGGGGTTATTTATGTCGCGTGAAACGGCTACCAAAGAGACGGTCCGTGCAGCCCGGGAACAGTTGCTAGCTGATGGGGTAACGCCGACACAGCGGAATGTGCACGCAATCACCGGCGGCTCGATGACCCGCGTAAACCTCTTCATGAGGGAATTGGACGAAGAGAGCAAAACACCTGGGCTCCGCATTCAGGAGCGGCTGGGGGAACTCGTAAATGAACTTCATGCCGAGCTCCAGAAACAAGCCAAGGACACGGCTGAGAAAGAGGCTGCCAAAAATCAAAAAGTGGTCGACGCCGCAAAAGAAGATCTGAAGGTGGTGCAGCAGGATTTCGCCGCCCTGCAACTGGAGCTCGCGAATGCGAATGCTAAAATTGCCGAGCAGTCCGCCGAATTTGCCAAAACCGTCGACAAGCTCAACAAAGCGAACGAGACGATTTCTGCACAGGCGGTAAGCCTGCAGGCGACTGAGCAGGCCAGATCCCTTCTTCAGTCGCGTGTTCTCACCCTTGAGGAAAGCCTGGCCAAGACGCAGGACGCCTTCACTGCGTACCAAGAACACGCTGCAGACGACAGAGCGAAGAGCACCAATGCCTTCGAGTCGGCATTAGAAGGAATGAAGACCGAGCTGCGTGAGGCTCGCAACCAAGTCTCTACTGCCAACCTTGCCCGCCAGGAGACCACTACTCAAAATCTCGCATTGAATCGCGATGCCGAACGCCTATCGGGCGAGGTAGGTCGACAGGACAAGCGAATTCACGAACTTGAAGACAAGCTGAGAGCTGAGCGAGCGAAGTCTGACAGTCTCCGCGAGGCTGAAACATCTCAGAAATTGGCCACTGCAAGCGCGGAAGGGCAGATTGCTCTTTTGACTAAGCAGCTCGAGGACTGTATCGCGGCCCGCAGCGCCACCTCGGAGCAGGTGAAGTCTAACGAGGTCCGTATTCAACACCTTGAGCAGGCAAAGGCAGAGCTTGAGTCAGAGATCCTCGTACTCAGGTCAACACCACCCCCGCGCAGCACTTAACACTTCAGTGAATTCCTAGCTATGGATCTGTATGTGGATGCCGACCTGAGGGTTTACTGCGTCATCCACTACCGCAATCTTGTCCAATAGTGAGGAGACCGGGCTGGTCGGCCAAGAAGGGGCGACCAGTGCGGAAGGCTTTCGTTGCTCACCTTCGATAAATCTCCCGGCCACTGACTTGCACACTCTATGGCTGCCCGGTGGAGTGACCGAAACCAGCGCAAAATTTCATGGCACTAACTAGCCTGTCGTACATCTGATTCGGCGCCTGAGCTAATATCCTCAGATCAGAAATGAAAAGCGTGGGAGTATTCCCAAAACGATGCCCTACAAAGGGTGACTGGAGATGAGCAAGCATGAAAGCACAGTGGTCTGCTGAGGATCTTTTAACGTTAGAGCAGCGGCTTACGCCCCAGGGGGTGCAAGAAGCGGCGCACCAAGTCGACCATTCGCCTCGGGAAACCTATGTCAAGGCGCTCGCTATGGGATACGTGCCACCTAACGGGTTAGGCCCATGGCCACGTCGAAGAGCCAAATCATCTTGGCCAGCGGCAGATGAGCACATACTTCGCCAAGAATTCATGGGACCACCTTCTGTTCCCTATATCGCCGAGCTCCTCGACAGACCTGAGGATGAGGTCAAGGACATGGCCACCGCTTTAGAGCTAGTGGTTCAATTCTCAGCACCTCCCCAAAACCCTACACGTAAAAGACCCCAGCCTCCCAAGCTCACTCTTGTGCCATCTACAACGGGAAAAGCCGTTTCTCGGGTTCAAAATAAGGCGGTGCCCAAACCTGCCAGCGGCAAGACCAGGGCTTCGAGCCATCCTGAACTTGAAACTCTTGAGCCTTGGGTCTCGCCGGCACAGTTGAGAGCGATCGAATTTGGCCAGGCACTGGATCTATTCAACAAATTCGTCGAGTCGCTAGAGCTGCCAGCGATCGATGAGCTGATCGAACCACTCCCTGAGCCAACAAAGTGGACTCCAGCAAAAGATCGCTACCTCAAGGCCCACTACCACCAGCAATCAGTTGAAGCGACCGCGAACGCGCTCGGAATGACCTACTACCAGACGACGGCGCGGGCCAGGCGCTTAGAGGTCTCGAACAGCATTACCAGCTGGTCGAGAGAGGAAACCATTTTCCTCCTTGAGAATATCCAGACGGAACCTTTGCGTTGGGTAGCCGAGCAACTCGGACGGTCAATCGTCGCTGTGAACCTGCGCCCAAAACAGCTAGGCATTTTCCCGGGCTGGACCAGTCATGATGACCAGGTGCTGCTCAAATACTTCGGGAAGCTTACTCACGCAGATATCGGGGCCAAAATCGGTCGTCCCGCCTACACGATTGAGAAGCGAGAGAGATTTCTTCGCGATGACGATTTTGAGTTTTCGCGCGCAGGGCTCAAGCGGTTATTCGCCGCAAAAGGCCCCGAATGGGTCGATGGACTGATCTATCTAGCAGTCAGGCCGACCCAGGCCAAGCGACACCATTGGACTCAAAAAGAGATTGACCTCATTACCAAAAACTACCCACATAAAGGCTCAATTTGGTGTGCGGCACAGTTGGGAATTAACGCTGACAGGGTTCAGAGCAAAGCTCAGGCACTCGGCATCCAGTCCAATAAGGTCTCTCCTCCCTGGACTCCTGAAGAGGACCAATGGCTCTTGGACAACGTACATGTTCTGCGACGTGAGGAATGCGCAAAACATCTCAAACGTACCAAGAGTGCAGTCTCTGTCCGGGCATCCGTGCTGGGTGCATTCAAGCAGAACTGACCAGTGGACACGAACGGAACACAAGCGTGAACTTGAACATGGCAGAAGTAGAACCCTTCGTTTCCTCGACCGCGGCATACCTGATTGGCACGCTCATGCTCGCGGCCTTTTTCGCCCAAACGATTGTTTTCACCTTACGGTACGTAGGGTTCAAGATCATCGACAGACAGGGGTTTAGCACCCCTGAGCTGCAGGAGTTTCATCTCAGGGAAATGGAGCGAGAGAAAGGGCTGTTTTTTACGGAGACCCGGAAGCAGGGTCTCTACGCGCTGTGCTGGTTGCTCGGCAGTGTGATTCTGTCTTGGCTGGTCGTACCGATGTATCCGTCATAACCTGGCCAACACACTACCTGACAGCAGATACACACGTTCCGCCATCCTCTCAGCGAGGATGGCCCTACACGCTTACCAATGCCTTCTGCTTGTGAGTGCGAGCCAGTTTAAGCTCCAGTGCATGAGCCTTTGTCGCAAGTTTGCGCGCTGTGCGCATGCGCTGGGCACGCTTTACTAACGCGCGAGCTGAAGCAATGTGATCGCTTTTCTTGCGGTAATCAATGGCTTCACGATTGTAGTGGCGGGCCCATTGTGCGGCGTGAGCCAACTCCCCACGTACCATTGTCAGACGATCGGCGGAATTGAGCTTGGCCATGCTCGCATATGCCGCGATACCTGCGCCCAAGATCAAAACAGTCCCGAACGTCATCACTGTTTCGAATACAGCTACCATTTTTAACCCCTTTCCGATGCCCTGAGTCAGCGATGAGATTCAGCGTAACTCTGCATGCTCGCGTTATTTAAGATCGATTTGCGCCCAACAGGATGCCTGAAAACCAGCCCGATCACTGGGGGCGCTTTGAAGAACCGTCAGCGCCCGCGGATTCGTCCTTTGTTGCTGGCGGCACGCTCCTCATTGATCGCGTTGAAGTAAATATCCTGGGTCGTTGAAAGGCTCTCGTGCCCCAGGTCCATCTGCAGATGCTTAGCATCCCTGTGCTTGGCATCGAAGGTTGCCCCCGTGTGGCGCAGCCAGTGTAATGTCACCTCCATCAACTGATGGCTTTCATCGTCACTCCAGTTCTCCGCCTTCATTCGCTCACGGGCTCGATCGAATACCGGCTGAACGATGTTCCGAATTTGTCTTGCAGTCAGTCCGCCACGCCCTTTGAGCGTCGAGAGTAATGGGGTCTCCTCTCCCTTATAGGGCAGCGGGGAGAGGCCGCGGCTCTCCCTGTATCGTTTCAGGTAAGGGATGAAGTCATCCTTCACTGTAATGTCGCGTTCCTTGTTGCCTTTCCCCACAACATCAAACCACCAGGAATCGCCTCGGCGCTCAAAGGAGCCCATAGTCGGCTCCCAATCCGCCCGTCCAGCGAGGTCGCCCACCCTGAGGTACATCGCAAACAAAGCCACGACAATGAATAGGGTTCGCTCGTGCTTAGGGTCGGCGTTGGCCATGGCCTCGGCCTCGCCGACCAGAAATTCCCACTGGAGTTTTGTCAGAGCCTTTGGTTTGCGCCGAATCTTAACCTCTTTCTTTTTGGGTGCCTTGATCGATTTAAAAGGGTTGGCGATCTCAACACCGTCCTGTAGCAAATAGTCGAAAAACGACGTGCAGACTGAAAAGAGGAGTTGCGTGCTTCCTTGCGCAGGCTTTTTAGCCGGCAAGGGCTTCATATCCGTTTCCAGAGCTCGCTTTCGTTCAGCTTTCGGAATTCTCCTCCCGAAAGGCCGCCAGCGATCGTTGAAGGCGAACATGTCCGCCTTCTTGATAAACCGTCTTAACGCCGCGTCGCCAACCCAGTCCGCCGGCGGCTTGCTGTTGAAGGACATGAAGGATTCAGCATCGGTTCGAACCAAGTCGAGCACAGATTTGCTTTCGACAATCCAACACCAGAGGAGAAGACGCTCTATGTACCCGCGATAGTTTTTAAACGTAGATGGTGAATCACTGTAGGACTTCAGGAAGCGTCGAGCGTATTTGAAATCCTGCTCAACGTTGATCTCAGCCGGAAAAGAAGCTAGGTAGCTCACCAGATCGGGTCGATCTTCACGATATTCCGCCTGATCCCCCAGCAGAGCATCTGCAGAATCAAACAGAGGGCGGGGAGGGGTCGTATGAGCACGCTTATTCAAAGAAATTCGCTCCAATTCTTACGCCGGACACAGCGCCGTAGAAAGCATACAACTCATGGCCGAAGAATAGGGCCAGCAGACCGCTGGCAATGATAAATGGACCAAATGGATAGGGCTTTGCTCGGACTCTCAGCTCGATCAAACCAAACATAGAACCAGTTACGGCCGAGATCAGAATGACGATGGGCAGTGCCTGCCATCCCAACCATGCGCCAAAGAGAGCGAGGAGCTTGAAGTCCCCATTCCCCATGCCTCGCCGGCCGGACACTGCCATGAAAAGCCAAGCGGGAAGGGCGAGCACCAGGTACCCGGCGACTGCGCCAATGAACGCGTTCTCTAAGCTTGAGAACAAACCCAGATATGATGCTGTGAGACCAATCCAGATGCCAGGCAAGACAATCGCATCCGGCAGCAACATCTCATCGACGTCGATCAAGAATAGAGGAATCGCTCCCCAAACCAACACCAGGGCAAAAGCCAAATGCACACCGTATCCGAAGTGCCATGCTGTCAGGAATGAAAGCAGGGCCGTGGCCAATTCTACCGCTGGGTACCGAATTGATATCTTGGATTTGCAGCACGAGCATTTCCCTCCCAAAGCAATCCAGCTTACTACCGGGATATTTTGCCAAGGGCGAATTGCAGCTGTGCACAAAGGGCAGCGTGAGTTTGGAGTGGCGAGGTTGAACACAGATGGCATCGGTTGCTCGAGCTCAAGGATGTCACGGGCATCACGCTGCCAACCTCGACTCAGCATGATGGGGAGGCGATAGACAACCACGTTGAGAAAGCTGCCGATCAACAAACCGACAATCCCGATCAACGTTGCAAACGTTGCGGGGTAAAACCTCAACAATTCAAGAGATGCCAACATACGTACCTTCGTTTCCTACAGGGCTAGGCCTTTGATGCCTTTGTAGGGATTTTAACGACTGATCGCTCAACACACTCCCCAAAACACCTACTCCAAATTCTCTAGCAGCCAGGTTGACTTGCTATGCCCCCGACGTGTTTAATCCGCCACCTCTTCAAATCTATCCCAAAGTGGTGAAGCAAGTGACCCGGACTAACCAACACATCTAACCCGACGACGGTCTAGTAACTGTTGGCCTGCTCCTGCTTGCAGCAGCCATACCTTCTGAGCGTTGTCGGTTCTTCCTCTTTTGGAGACGACATCATGACGCTCGATCATCGCGCTAATGCGCAAGAATTACGCAAATATCCTAGAACCAGGCATCTGGAATCCTCACGCCTTCAACCCGGCGATTCAGATCATGATCAGCTCCAATACAGAGAGCTGCGCGGACGATACATAGTCATCGAAGAAAAACTCGATGGTGCAAACTCGGGGATCTCATTCAGCTCCGGCGGCGAGATGTTGCTTCAGTCTCGGGGTCATTACCTGATTGGTGGCTCTCGAGAGCGACAGTTTGCTCGGTTCAAACAATGGGCCAAAGCTCATGAGGACTGGCTGCTAGAGAGGCTAGAGGACCGCTACGTCGTCTTTGGGGAGGTGATGTCCAAAGTCCACTCGTGCTTCTACGATCGCCTGCCTCATCTCTTTCTGGAATTTGATGTCTGGGATAGGTCGAAGTGCGTGTTCCTATCCACCGCAGCACGAAGAACGCTATTGGCTGAAGGACCGATTGTCTCCGTTCCAGTTCTTTACAGCGGCCTCGCTCCAAAGGCTCTCAGCGACGTGCTTGCGGAGGTGAAACGCTCCTCTGCGAAGTCTCCACTGTGGAGAGATAACTTCAAACAGGCAGTCGAGAGAGAAGGTCATGATTACCCACGGGCACTCCAGAGGCTCGACGGTTCAGACCTAATGGAAGGGCTTTACCTCAAAGTCGAAGAAGGGGACTTGGCAATTGATCGTGCTAAATGGGTTCGACAGGATTTTGTACAAACTATCACTGAGGCCGGCGAGCACCATATTCGCCAGCCGTATATACCCAATGGGCTTGCAGCTGGCGTAAACCTCTATACACCACAGCCAACAGTCACTTGGGACACGCTAATGGCTGGGTCGAGGAACAAATCATGGACATGAAACTACTTACAGGGCTTGTCCCAGGACCAGGCGAAGAGCCAGATTGGTCTGCCCTGGAAACGGTGATCCCAGGACTCGCTGAGTTGGCGCATGCGCCCCAAGATCCGATTTATCACAGCGAAGGCAACGTACTCATCCATACGCGGATGGTCGTTGAAGCGCTGCTCGACGGCCCGGTGTACGAGCGATCGTCCACGCAGGACAGGTTCGTGTTGTTTATGGCTTGCCTGTTGCACGACATCGCCAAGCTCTCGACTACCGTAGTGGACTCAGACACTGGGCGTATTCGCCAACCTGGTCACTCCGCCAGGGGGGCAATCGATGCGAGACTGATGCTTTGGCGCGCGGGTGTGCCATTCGAGTCCCGTGAGAGGATCTGTAGGCTGATTGCGGTGCACCAGCTCCCATTCTTCGCTCTCGCCGGCGATCGAAGCGGCAACTCTCCAGAGTTCATGATTCATCGCCTGAGCTGGGAACTGCCATTGTGGATGCTATGCGCGGTGGCCACCGCCGATATGCAAGGCCGGGGGTATGCGTGCAAAGAAGCCATTCTGGATGATATCGAGGTGTTTCGCTTGATGGCCGAGGAGGAGGGCTGCCTTCACTTGCCCAAGGTGTTTCCAGACACGTACACAAGAATGGCGTATTTCCGAGGAGCAAGGGTGTCTCCTGAGTACTCGCTTTACAGATCATTCGAGGGCTCTAAGGTCGCCGTTATGTCCGGCATGCCTGCTAGCGGCAAGAACACCTTAGTGGAAGCAATTTATCCGCGCCTGCCAGTGGTTTCCTTTGACGATGCACGCGAAGACCTGGGCCTCGCTCATGGAAAAAACGAGGGCAAGGTAGGAGCTGCCGCGATCGGGAAGGCCAAGCAGCTGCTTCGCAACCGCCAGGATTTCGTTTGGAACGCAACTCACCTGTCACGGCAGATGCGGAAGAAAACACTCGATCTGTTATATGCCTACGGCGCTGAGGTCACGCTGTGCTATGTCGAACAGCCCGAGCGGGAGATCTACCGACGTAATTCGGCCAGAGATACCAGCTTGAGGAATAAGGACATCGAGCGGATGCTTTTCAAATGGGAAATTCCCACGCCTGCCGAAGCATGCAACGTCCTTTACAAGGTGGACGTCTAAAGGACAATGGGAAGTTGGCGCACGAGGTTTAAATAAGCAGTGCGCCTAGCATAAGTATCAGGACGGAAACGATGAGAACAGCGTTAGCGTCGCCGGATCTATGACCGAATATCCCGCATGCCAGGGCAAGCCAGCTCTGAGAAGTCAGGGATCTTACCCTGCTCCCACTGCTCGATAGCAGCATCGAGGCTCGAAAGATAATCAGCACCACCAGACATGGGGTTTCTCCGAATTTCGTTCTCGTACTCGCCACGGTATGCCCGCAAGTACTTTAGGGTTCCAGTTTCACCTGCGGCGTCCTTTGCTTGGCGATGTGCCGCAGCAATTGACATTGTATCCGGGTGCGAATACCAACCCATCTCCATTCTCCTATTCAATTAGCGCAGTGACAATGTTGTCCGATCTTCATCAGGCAGCAGGTGAGTCAGCGATTGGAACAAATCCCGGAACCACTCGGGAGCAAGCCTCTTTCAGAGCCTGAACGGTGATCGGCTTTACGATGTAGTCAGATGCGCCCGCATTGGCCGCGATCAGCTTATCTGCAGGCATCGATCGACTTGAACACACGATGATCGGGATGATGCTGGAATCATCCTGGGCATCGCGAATTTCTGCGATCAACGATATGCCATTACTCATATCGTTGAGCAGCCAGTCAACGAGTATGACGCTGGGCGCGGAGTCTTTCAATGCACGGAATGCACCGTCAACATCGTGAACTGAACTGACCTCTGAGAAGAGTTGCTCTGCGCATTTTCTGGCGAGATAAGTGTCCGTGGGGGAGTCGTCGACAATGAGAATTGTGCTCATCAGGGTTTCACCAAATTACGCAGGGCAGGGGGCCCGGCTCGCCGGACCATGTGGCTTAGTAGGCCGAGTATTTTTGCTCGATCGTGCGTTGCTCACGAAGGTGCTGCTCGTAGGTGAGCTGCTTGTCTTCTAGTCTGTGGTCAAGCTCGCGGAGATCTCGGGCCTTATCACGCTCTACCTGCTGGCGAGTACTGTAGAAATTTTGCACCTCAGCTGCGGCATAAGTGTCGAAGGGCATCCAAAGTGGCCCCAACGAGACGATCCAAAGTGGGATGGTTGTTACGCCGAGGACTGGATGTCCACTGTAAAAATAACCCGCGCCAGGCAGGATGCCGAGTGCCGCTGCAAGGCCCGGCGATTTTTCATGGACTACCAAACCTTTGCTCTCGTAGACCGCGAGTTCTTGTTTCTGACCCTCGGCCAAGTGAGTGGTGCACCCTGATGCAGCCATGGCCAGAGTGATTGCTGCTGCGATACCTGCAATGCGTTTCATGCTCAATCCTGCTTCATTAGAAGAGTTGACCGGTATAACGGGCAACCCACGACTTTCAAGGCGGCGAGCATAGCTGATGGCCATGTCGTGGCGTTAGCCAAAACATGGCATCCTTTTCTACAAAACCCTATGCAGGGTGGAGCTGGAGGCGGTAGCTGCTTGGCGAGCAATTTACCGAAATACCGATGCGTAAAGAACAGCGCAGGACAAGACAGCCAAGCCGACAATCGCAGCCCAGGTTGCGAGCTTCGCAGTAGCTCCTAGCTCAATAACCATCGTGGTTTGAGACCCCGAAGGTCTGATCGCAACACCGTCACTTGAATCCTGAATTGGTGGGAGGGTACCCGATACAGCTGCCTCGAGCTGCTTGCGTAGGTCCGCCATCATGACTCTGTAACCATCTGCTTCGACGGCGAAATCAGCCTCCCTGATGCGGGCAGCTTGTTCGCATTGCGCGATTTGCCCCTGCGCCGCAGAGAGTTCCCCAGTGACTCTCTCAAGATCACGGCTCTTTCGATCTCTAGCGACCTGCAGAGCCGCATGCTCGTGCTCATAGGAGGCGGACCTGATATTGGCTTCAGCTGCTTCAGCAAGTGCATTCGCGGCCGTATCAATGAGCTGGCCAGGGTTCAGGAACCGGACCTTCTCCCCATTCCATTGCGAGCGAAGATCGGCAGCTCGGCGAGCGCCTACCACTCGCTTACCTGCAGCCTTGGAGACGTAAAAGCCTGCTCTATCGAATAGGTACTCCACCATCGCATCATTCGCCTCAAGATCACCGGCGGGGAGGGCGCCTGAAACGTCAGGTGGGACATTCATCGTTCTCACACGGTAATTACCCTGAACTGAACCTCCGTGGAGCAATCGCACCAGCTGACCGATAATGTAGGAGCCTATGCCAAGGCCGCGGGATCTGACCTTGAGACCGCTAAGCGGACCAAACTGTACATACCCCGTTTTGTGATCAACGATGAACCAAGCAACATCATGTGTGGAGGAGTAAGCGGCAACTTCCTCGACTGAGTCTTGTCCTGCGAAGCGGAAACTGATTCGACAGAAGAGGGCGCCTGCGAACTCACCCCCATGGTTGACGTATTGGACAACCTGGGTGACACCAAGCCTTGTTGTCCCATCTGCAAGCTTGACTGTGCAGGCTCGTTCAGATGCCGGAAGAGGGGATGAATCGAGTTTACAGGCCAGCGCGATTAACGCCTGATCACGGTCTTGCACCAAAGCCATTGAAAGAATCCAGTACCAATAGGGCAGCTTGCCCGATCCCCATATCTTACCAAATGTCCACAAAGCGAATTTCCGACTTTAGGTTTAGGCGGAAATCCCATATAAATCATACAATTACCTAGCATACCTCAAATTTAAATGAGAAATGAAAGGGCGCCAGGGTCACCACCCGGCGACCAATTCTCATGGCAGTGCTATTTTTTAGATGGCCGACCACTCTTTGAAAACGCCGGGATACCTAATTTCTGCCTTTGGCGCGTGATTTCACTGCGGTTAACGCCAGTAAGCTTGGAAACTTGGTAATCGCTCACCGTCCCCATCAATACAACGACATCAGATCGATTGGCGCTACCGCCAGAAGGTGATCTTGGTGCGGGACACACAGAAATTCGACGTCTCCTACGGGTTCTTGCCACATTTTCAACACTCAGAACCCCACCAGACCTTTCAGCTAATTCTTTATCCGGAATTTTTCCCAGCAAATCTAACCACTCGGAAGTCCAATTGCCACGGACAGCCTTCTGTATGTGGCAGATCGGAATTCGCCGACTGACGCGGACCTCCCGCACTTCCTTTATGCTTATCACTCCGCCAGATTTCTCGGCTAGTTGTTGATCGGTTACCTTTCCTAGCAACGCTACCCATTCTTCAAGCCAATTTGCGGGGAGTGGTTTTGGGGCTTTGTAGGCAGCAATATTTCTCCTATTGCGTGCACTCTCTACCTGCTTACGACTGAAAATGCCCCCAGTCCTACTGGACAGATCCTTGTCCGAAATCTTCCCCAGCAACTCCAACCACTCCTCAGTCCACCCACTAGATAAAGGAGGAATATTCCTTTGGATACGGGCCTGCCGCACAGACCACGTGCTAAGAAGCCCCCCAGTTTTTTCAGCTAATACCGTGTCAGGAACCTTTCCTAGCAATTCCAGCCACTCATCTGTCCATTTTATGAGGTGCGTCTTTGAGTCTTTATAAGACGGGATATTCCTCTCAATCCGGGCTAACCTCACTGAATGCACAGTAAGAACACCATCAGAAAGCACAGCCAGATTTTTGTCTGAAATTTTCCCAAGCAAATCCAGCCACTCAGCTGTCCAGCTTACGCGCTGCTGCATTTGCGCGGTATATGACGGAATACCCCTTTCAAGACGGGCAATCCTCACACCACTCACGCTGAGAACGCCCCCAGATATTTCAGCCAATTTTTTGTCTGAGATCTTTCCAAGCAACTCCAACCAGTCACTTGTCAACTTTATAGGTGGTGCTTTTGAAGGTGGGCACGCTGGAAGTTTGAAGCTCCGCCGTGCCGCACGTACGGTCGCGAGACAAAGTACGCCGCCTGTAAAATCAGCCAGGACTTTGTCAGGCACCTCTCCCAACAAGTCTCTCCACTCTCGCTTCCACTTACCTAACCGTATTGGCTTGATGCCTGATAACAACCGCTTTGAGCGTGCCGCGCCAAGACTGACCCCAGCCATCTCCGCAATCTCAGCGTCCGATTTCACCCCAAGCTGTGCGACGATTTCTGCTGTCCAGATGTCGATGGTTGGCTGGATTGGAGACTGCATCGATGCGTTAGAACTAACACTGAGAAAAACCTTAGCAACCCGAGGACCTCGATACTTGGGAATTCCACGGGCTTCCCGTGCTCGATGCAGTACGGTGCCAGGGATTCCATATTGATCACTGAGTAGTGCATCCGGGACCTTGCCGAGTTGGCTAACAACGTCCGTTGGCAGGCTGTATTCATGGCTGAAGGCTTCAATTCCTGCTGCCTGTCGTGCCATCTTCAAGTAGTAAGGGCTGATACCTGATCGTTTAGAGAGCTCTCTATCCGAGACCTTTCCAAGCAACCGAGCAAATTCTTCCGGAATCGTATTCATCTTGCGTGCGCCGACCTGCAAACTGCTTAAGGCTTTTCGCTGAGAGGTCTTTCTTCTCGTCAACGATTGATGACACAAGCTTAACGATGCAGATCAGGTTGTCACCCCAAAACATGCATTCGAAACGCAGGCATCACGACTGCATTCATCACGCTGGATTGAAGCGTTTTATGGGCTTTTTTGACGCCTAGAGAAGCGTGAAAATGGCGTATTTCTGTTTTAAATCATGTATATGGCAATTTCCGCCTATGAGAGTTGGCGGAAATTCGAGGCGTTCATTTTGGGTTGTCTGCCCTTTTCTGTGAGCGGATTTAATCGAGGACGCAGATGCGGCCGAGCTGGCCATGCCAGTCGCAATGATTGAGGCCGCGAGTACTCGCATACCCGCACTTTACTACCCCCTTTCACAGATCTACCAAACGATCCTACGGGCAGACCCTGATTATTGGCTGCGCCAGCAAGGTGCTGCTCGCACGCATCCGATAGCGGAGATGTCGCTCCAAGAGACGCACAGCATTTTGATAATGCTTTTCGCCGCTACCAGCACCACACCGCGCTTGCCTTAGCCGGCAGCCATCCAAATGCGATCCTCGACGCGATGCGAACTACTTTCGATGCCGGTGATTTGAGCGCTACGCGCTCATATTTGAACGAGTTGGTGCTTTGCGGCGCACCGGCCATCGTTTGGGAAGCTTCAACCTTCGTTATGGACAGAGACATGATCGTAGAGTCTCGATACTGGGCAACGAAAGCTGCCTCTCTCGGGCACATCCAGTCGATGCGGTGTTTAGTTGAGGATGCGGCACATAGCCCATCCGTAGAAACCTGGACGTGGATCTATCTGAGCAGATTGTTGGGGTCTGACGTAACTGCTGAAAACCTTCGTGCATACCATGATGGAGGCCAAGGCGATAGGCAGGAGTATGATGACGATATGGGTGGCGCGATGTACGTGGATGGGGACTTTGCTCTGCAGGTCCCGTCTCTTTCCGAGATAGATGATGAGGCCGCTCAACCAAAAGCGAAGCTTCTCTTGTCGCAGCTGGAATCAACGAGAAGCAGCTTCAACTAAGGATGGGACTGCCCTCAGGCACTTGAGGTGCCCCCAGTCCACCGGGGAAATATCGAGTCCGCCTCGGAGCGATTTCCTGAGACGGTCCAATTCGACCGTCTTACCGACCACTCCCTCGGCTCAGGCACCAGGTACTTTCCTAACCAGAGGCTCTGCCCGTGGGCATCACACTCTTGATGAAGGCGGCGCCCTCGAGCGCCTCAGTCCAGATCCTGATCGTTTCAACAGCTTGAGGTTGGGCGAGCACTCCAGCACGCCGAGCTTCAAAATTAAGATTCAACTCAGCCAGTTGCTTGTCTGGCGTAATGTCGAGGTTGCTGCTCAAGTGACCACGTACGGCATATCTGATGTCAGCTAAAAGACTGGAAGCCTCGCTACGACGCCAGTCGGAAACGGAAAGCTGAGACCATTTAGGTGGCTCTGCTTGCATCATCCTTCTCAGTGACAGGTGATCTTTGAAGTGATAAGCATGGCCAAACACTTCACTGGTCAATAAGCAGAGTTCAAGGATCCGAACTTGCTGCGCCACGGTGTCCGAAGGCAATTCAAAATGCGTCTTCACCAAATGTTCAGCTTGCCGCTCCCACAGCTTGCGTTTTTTCTCCAAAGCCTTCTCGTCGCGCGCCTTACGCTCTTTTGCATGCTCGACGTTGTACTTAATCGAATCTAAAAGCGCTGCGGCGTTGTTCAATAACTCGCGTTGCTCAGGGGTAAGCCTCTCCCCCAGCCGACCTTCCAGCGATCCGATCTGGGTCAGTGTACGGAGTTCGCGTGATGCGACTGTCAGTCCAGTTTGGACCGTACGCAACCTTTGAGCGCTGTAATAGGTACCCAGCTGGGCAACTAGATCAGCAGTGATCCCGGATGCCTGGGTCAAATCATTGCGTTTTTTGCGGGCCATGAGGGCACCTTAGTCATGAACGTGCACGAGCGACGCGGCGTAAGCAGTGCTTACAGGTTACGTCGTCCCGTAGAGTGGAAAGAGCGCCTGCGCGCCCACACTCAGCACCCCGACGCCCATTCCGCCCTAGCGATTCAGCCTCATCAGATGAGTTTTTCGCGTTAACGATGTTGCGGCAGGCATGAATCTTCGGAGTACTCGCCACATCCCTCTCCTATTTCCAACTGGGTATTCGCCCAATGAGTGCAGGAACAGGATCGCTAATGACATCCGAAATGTCCAACTACCTTCGATCAGCCGCGCCCGGGAGCCCAGATCCCCAAACGCCGACAGATCTGGGTTACCAAGTGGTTTGTCTAGCAGAGCCGACTAAACACATTGTGCCGAGGGTGCTATGGGCACCCTCCTGTGCATTGGGATTGTGCCCATGACATTCACCGTTCGCTGCTAGAAACGCTGACCCTTACAGAGTTGCTACCGGGCGATAGGCGTACAGCGACCCTTAAAAATTGCTGGATGACTGCTGCATTCGTCTTGATGTGGTTTGTTAGTCGAACAGTGCTTAGCTCACCTTCGCCGGCAAGTGCCATTGGCAACATCAACTGGTCCGCCAGATGACGACCAACCGTGGCTGAAGACTGGGCCCACTCCCTGAAGTCATCGATAGCTGAATCAGCTACTTGCTCTGCCCGCAATCTCTCGTGACCGATGCTTGTGAACACCTCAACCACCCCTCCTCGCTCTCCAGTAATCAAGACCACATTTCCCGGCCCTGAGTGCTCTCCCAAGTCAGTCACAGAAAGATTACGCCGCTCAAGCTGGAGTCGCGATGCAAGCCGATCGAGTTCCCGATTCCCAACAGAGACAGGCAATGCCGCTAAAACAACACCCACCGAGGAAACCGACGCTTGCTGACCATCAACACCGAAATGGAATGGCCTCAATGTGGATGATCGAACCTTGGCCTCAACAACCCCACCACCCGCTGGGACGAACCCATGCCGGTGCAATTTGAGGTCGACCACCGCGCCTATCTGTCGGAGCAAAGGAAGCCAGGCGTTTTGAATAAACTCGTATGGCGGCGCGGCCGGGTTATGGGTACCACCCGAAATTCGCAATGAGCTTTCACCATCGGCCAGCAGTAACGCGGGCAGGAGGGTTTGAAGCACGAGCATGGTGCTGCCGGCAGTCCCGATCGCAAACTCATAAGTGCCCGGCTTAACACGCCCAGGTCGGAATTCAATCTCCGTAGAGTTCAATTCCACGCCTAAGGTTTGAGCGCCGCAAATCTCAGCGGCCGCCCGGACGGCCGTCAGATGTTGCCTGAGCAAGCCCGGACGGGACCGTTTTCCGCGAATTCCCTCCATACGAAAACTCTTGCCTGTGATCATCGACAAGCTAAGCGCAGTTCGGAGTATCTGCCCTCCACCATCTTCGCCATTGATCAATATCAGATCTTGGGTCATGGCCTCACCCCTTCACGCATACGACTTGGCGCAGGGTGTGTACCACTTCCACCAAGTCGCGCTGCGCTGCCATGACAGCATCGATGTCCTTGTAGGCCATCGGAATTTCGTCGATGACAGCCTCATCTTTACGGCACTCGACGTGAGCGGTAGCTCGCACCTGGTCTTCGACGGTGAATACGGCCTTTGCCTTGGTACGGCTCATCACACGCCCGGCGCCGTGGGAGCAACTGCAGAATGCCTCTTCGTTCCCCAACCCGCGAACGATAAAGCTCTTAGCGCCCATGGATCCGGGGATGATCCCCATCTGCCCTTTCTGCGCCGATACGGCACCTTTTCGAGTGAGAAGGATATCCTCTCCGAAATAGGTGCCCCGCTCCACGTAGTTGTGGTGGCAGTCGACCGCGATAAGACGCGATTCAAAGGGCTTGCTGATGATCGACCGCACCGCGTCCAGGACAGCCAACATCATCACGGCACGATTCTGTTTGGCGAAGTCTTGCGCCCACTCGACTGCCTCCACATAGTCGTCAAAGCTGGTGGTGCCCTCGCGCAAATAAGCGAGATCTCGGTCGGGCAGGTTCACCATGTGCTCGCGCATTTCTTCACGAGCTTTCTCGATGAAATATGAGCCGATCATGTTTCCGACGCCTCGAGAACCTGTATGCAGCATCACCCATACGTGTTGGGTTTCATCGAGACAGACTTCCACAAAGTGGTTGCCGGTACCGAGAGTGCCGAGGTGTTTATGGTTGTTCGATTTCTCGATGGCAGGATGCTTCTCGGTGATGAGCTTGAATCGACCCTCCAGTGCAGACCAAGCTTGATCAACGATCGCCGGAGTGTTCTCCCACGAACCTTTGTCTCGGCCGTTCCGGCCTGAGGTGCGACCGTGAGGTACCGCTTTCTCAATCGCAGTGCGCAGACCAAACAAGCTGTCTGGAAGGTCGCTGGCCATCAACGAGGTGCGAACAGCTGACATGCCGCACCCGAGATCAACACCAACGGCAGCCGGGATAACGGCACCCTTGGTAGGGATCACACTCCCGATAGTCGAACCCTTGCCCAGGTGTACGTCAGGCATCACAGCCATGTGCTTGAACACGAAGGGCATCTGCGCAGTGTTCATCAGTTGTTGCTTGGCCTCAGGCTCGACAGGGACACCTTGTGTCCACATTTTGATCGGCTTGCCGTTTTCCACTTCCAACAGTTGGTAGTGAGTGCTCATTTTCATCGCTCCTATGAATTCCTGGTGGGAACTCATAGAGCGAGCGTCGTGCCAGCTGCTAGAACAGCTAAGTTAAAACTGACTCATCTTGTTGATCTATATGGATATTTAAATTATTTGAGACGCTTGAGGCACGTTTTAATCACTACATAATTAGCCGATAATCTATACTCACAGATAGGTACATAGAATTATGGATAGCGGTAATGAACGCTAAGAAAACGGTAGCCATCGGTATTTTGGGATCAAAACTCGATCGAGTAGGCAAAGGCGAGCAGCGCTGGAACAGATGGCGTCCCACGGTCTCACTGTGCCAACAACCGGATCTAGTGATCGATCGCCTTGAGCTGATCCACGCAGACGGGCGCTGGGACGCTGAGTTGGCTTTGAAAGTACGGGACGACATTGCACTGATCTCACCAGAGACCGATGTGCGCTTGCACCCTATGACCATGAGAAACGCCTGGGACTTCGAAGAGGTTTACGCCTCACTGCATGATTTCGCGGCGGCATACCCTTTTGACCCCGACAAAGAGGAGTATCTGACTCACATCACAACCGGCACCCACGTGCAGCAGATTGTCTGGTTCCTTCTGGCTGAATCACGACATGTGCCGGCAAGGCTCGTACAGACCCAGCCCACTGGGTTCCGGGATGACATCTCCACGCCAGCGGGCAAGTACGTCGTCACCGACCTGGACCTGCAGCGTTATGACCAGATCGCCAAGCGTTTCCAGGCGGAGCACCTGCAAGGTACAGAGCTGCTGAAGTCAGGGATCGCTACTCGAAACGCCCCGTTCAACCGAATTATCGATCAGATCGAGCGGGTTGCAGTGCGGTCTACGGCGCCGATTTTGATCTGCGGTCCAACGGGAGCGGGTAAAACATTTTTGGCCCGACGGATCTTCGAACTCAAGCGCGGCCGGCATCAAGTAGACGGCCGCCTCGTCGAGGTGAACTGCGCCACACTTCGAGGTGACTCCGCCATGTCGACGCTGTTCGGGCATACGCGCGGGGCTTTCACCGGCGCACAACACGCCCGCGAAGGCCTGCTCCGGGCAGCTCATAAAGGGACTTTATTTCTGGATGAAATAGGGGAGTTGCCACTTGATGAGCAGGCCATGCTACTCAAGGCGATCGAGGAGAAACGCTTCTTACCGATGGGATCGGACAAAGAAGTTGAATCTGACTTCATTCTGATTGCGGGCACCAATCAAGACCTTCGTGCACGTGTATCTGAGGGGCTATTCCGAGAAGACCTGCTGGCACGAATCAACGTTTGGTCATTCGAACTGCCCGGGCTCGCGCAGCGCCCTGAGGACATTGAGCCCAATATTGAGTTTGAGCTTAAACGTCACGCTAAGGAGCAAGGGCGATTAGTCGGTTTCAATGCCGAAGCTCGCAAACGGTATCTGGCATTTGCCACCGCCAGAGACGCTGCATGGCCGGGAAATTTCCGGGAGCTTTCGTCATCCATTACCCGCATGGCCACATTGGCAGACAGTGGCCGTATCGACGTGGAGCTGGTCGACATGGAGTTGTGCCGGTTGCGTAGGGACTGGTCGATCACTGACGGTGATGACTGGCTAACTCGGCATCTGGTCAGTGCTGGTCTGGATCTCGACTTGTTCGATCGCCTTCAGCTGGAAGCTGTGCTCGACGTGTGCCGCGGGGCTGAGAATCAGGCCGATGCTGGGAGAAAACTGTTCGCGCAGTCGCGCGTTACGAAGGCAACAGCCAATGACTCTGACCGGATTCGAAAATTCCTGGCCCGATTCCAGATAATCTGGGCTGATATTCACCCTGCAAAGCAGTGAAACGGACACTTAACCGTGGATAATTGTCCGTATAGCTGCCTGGAGACCTATGCAACCTCACAAGCGTATGGATCAGTTCGCGATGCCTTCTGCCACCAGCGTGATTTGGTGAGGAAGTCATCCGCTGGCCTTGGCTCTCAAAAACTTATATTTTCGCTGCCCGCCGGATGCTGACGGCTATCCCCACCCCAACCTTACAACCGGATTGTTTTATGTCACAGGCATGGATTGAACTTGAGCTCTGCTTTGATTCAGATGCTCGCTTACCCGCCAGCGAACGCGAGCGGATCGCAATTCAAGAAACAGGTATCCGTTCTCTAACCCCCTATCACGATCTCGTAATGGGCACGGGGACCATTTTGGTGTTGGACACCGTTTCGAAAAACCGAGCGAGCCGAGTTATAAGGGTTCGAGACAGATATGAGGACGTGCGCTCGAAGCTCACGGACCCAAGTATGTGGCATCAAGTCAGCGTCCTGTCCGATTCGATTGCAAGCATTCCCAGTCGCGATTCGGTAACGCTGGTGCGACTCGCCGGAATCAAAGCACTCCGCGATACTTCTGATTCGCTGAGCGGCGCCCTCTGCCAACTGACCCTCGATGGATACACTACCGACGGCGCCTCCAGGACTCTACTCATCACTCAATCTTACTCTGAGCTCAAAACAGCATTGGCGATTTAGAGACTGATGGCTGAGATATCACAAGCCCTCGGATGACCTGGGGTCCAAGGTTGAAAGTCTCAGCGAAATCACCACTCTTTCATTTGCGCCCACTGGATTTAAAGAAACGTGCTAGGGCGCCGTTATACTTTGACTGGAAAGGCTGAACCACGCCTTCAATCCAAGAGACAACTCATGCAAAGAATCATTGCCGCCACGTTCATTGCCCTCATCTCAAGCACCGCACTAGCCGGGCAAAACGTTGTGGTTCCGGTTGAGACTTTCGACGTCAAGATCGCCGAATCTACACCTGTTCGGTGGGAGCAGCATGTGGGCCTATCTGCTGAAAATGCAGCCATGACTGTATCGGCCGCGCAGAAAGAAGGTGGCGATTGTCACGAATTTCCCGGGCAAAACATCGTGTGCAGGTTTCCGGGAAGCGGTGAGAAAAGGGTCGGGCTCGACTTCAGTTCCGATCGTTTGAACAAAGCTCTGAATGGCCTCTGAAGAGTTCCGAGTTTCAAAGCATGGTTTTGGGTTTGACTCTTAAAACCATCTGGTATGGTGCATCTTGTGAATACAGACTGCTAAGCTTCACGCAGCTCAATACGACCTGCACCTATAAGTTATTTTGCTGGTAGACACCTTCGAATCGTTATCGCGCTAGCGAATCATATCTTCGTCATGTGGAGTAAAACATGTCTCTGATCCAAGAATACAAATCGACTGAAGCAGCCATCGCCGAGCTGCAGGCTCGCCTGAACGATCTGAAGGGCAATCCAAGCCTGGAAAAGGAACTCGAGTTTGAGTCCAAGCTGCGTGAGCTGCTGGGCGAATACAACAAGAGCCTTCGCGACATCATCGCCATCCTCGATCCGCAGCGTTTGAACGAGAAAGCCTCCAAAGGTGCATCGAGCCAGGCTATCGCCCGCAAACCTCGTGCGCTGAAGGTCTATCGCAATCCGCACTCTGGTGAAGTCGTCGAAACAAAAGGCGGCAACCACAAAACGCTGAACGAGTGGAAGCAGCAGTATGGCGCTGATGAAGTAAAGAGCTGGGCCAACGCCTAAGCTCGGTCGCGGCACCAGAAAGCCAGCGACATTATCGCTGGCTTTTTTGCGCCTTTGAAAAAGTGATCAGCCTAGGCATAAGGCAATGCGATGTTCAGCCGATATAGCCGGCACAGGGAATTTTTAGTTCAGGAGTGGCTGAAATGAAATCAAGATGGTGGTTGGCTTTAGGGCTTTCGATTGTGGCTGGTAATGCAGCAGCAGCCAGCTTTGACTGTTCTAAGGCCGGAAACTTCGTAGAGCTCGAGATTTGTAAAGACGGCTTCCTGTCCAAAACTGATGAGATTTTGGCTTCGACATATGCCAAGGCCTTGAAGGATGCCAGGGATCCGGAGTCGTTGCGTCAGTCACAAAGACAATGGCTAGCCGTACGTAACGAGTGCACAACGCAAAAATGTTTAGATCAGACCATTGGCGCTCGCATCCAAGCTCTTGAAGCGTTCGCTCAGACTGAACGTACGCAAGCGTACGACGCCAAGATCAAGCTTGAATCCGAACGACGCCAGGCTGAACGTGATGAACAGGACCGACAAGCCTCCGAAGCTGCGGCAGTTGCTGCCGAGCAAGAGCGCCAACGCAAAGCGGTAGTTGCTGAGCGAATGGCTAAGATGGATCAAGCAATCCGTCAAGGCACCTATAGTTCCAGCACGGTAGCCCCCGCTGTTACCGCAGCACCAGCGCAAGTAGCAGCTTCTCCCAGCAGATCTGCAGCTCCAGCTCCTGTCGCACAAGCCTCTCAGCCAAACCCTGTTGTGAAATGGTTTATCAATGGTCCTGGTTGGAAATACCTGCTGCTGGTAGGCACGCTTTTCTCTGCCTGGGCTGTGTTCCGGCATCACCGCGGTGCAGCGACAATTTACAGCGACTACACGGATGCCCTGATCACGAACGCGCTGCCGGCAGTGGGCGTGCTTGTGGGAGCCATCTGCCATTGGCTTGAAATGCCCTGGGCAGTGACAGTCGTGTCTGCGGTTATCGGATTCGCGTTGTCGATCGCCTATGCCGTATACGCAACGGTGAAGAGCAACCGTGGCGGATTGAGTATTTTCCTCTCCATCGTCGCCAAGCTCACTCTCATCTCCGTGTTCTTTGCCGTGATCGGCATGCTCATCGCCTCACTCTTTGTCAGTACCCGTTACAAGGGGGAGTCACGCGCGCGCGCAGCTGCGCGGAATCGTCGAGAAGCTAAAAAGACGATCGCAGCCATTGCCGCAATCTCCGCCGCCTACACCGCATTCACGGTGTGGTTATGCCGCAGCCCGCAATTCACTACCTTGGGCGAGTGCCTTGAGTTCAATCGCCCTCCTCGCCTCCCATAGTTTTCCGGCCCAGGATGCCCAGTTTGTATGGGCATCCTGGGCGCTGAACAAGCTCTCGTAGGCATCCCCTTAGCAACATTCATTAACACAACAGAAACTCTTAAGGACGGTCAAAATGGCATCTCAACCCCTTCAGTTTGCGTTCGCCTTGCTCGGCATTGGCGTTATTTCCGCGATCTGGTCGAGCAGTGAAATCATCCCTGCTGGCGCTTTTGTAGGATGTGGACTTGCCGCGATTGGGCATGGATTGCATACCCTTGCTGTAGTTACAAAAGAAGGTCAGACCAAGGGCTGATCACCCATACCCACTCCCACTTCGGTGTACGCCAGGTCCTGCGGAGCGCCCTTTTCATGCGTTAAACTGAGCCCGCAGGCTAACAGTGCGGGCCTGTTACGCACTGATATTTCATTAAGGGGCACTTTTGCATGGGTAACTGGACCATCGCCGCTGGCGGCACAGTATTGGGTCCGCTCGATGATGAACAAGCCAAGCTAGCGGCACGGGAGAACCCGGGCGCTTGGTGCTGGCAGCCGGGCATGAGCGATTGGCAGCAGGTGTTTGACAATTCCATCATTCGGCCCATGAAGAAGGACAAGGTCACCCCGCTGCCTCTTCCTCCCGAAAATATGCGGTTTCCTAAACCTCATGCACTACCTGCCCAATCAGGTGCCCCTACACCTTCAGCAAATGCACCCGCGCCAGCGACCTCTCCAGTTTCCCAGGATCGCACTCAATCACCCGTGGGGCATTCATCATCTGGCTTCGGTTCTAATCAGCGCACCGACGGCATCGACTACCGCATCTACGGGAATGAAACCCAGTTTGTGGAGGTTGAACTTGACCAAGGTGAAAGCGCTGTGGCTGAGGCAGGGGCGATGATGTTCAAGTCGTGCTCTGTTGAAATGGACACCATCTTTGGTGACGGTAGCGAGACCAGTTCGGGCGTCATGGGGAAACTCTTTGGGGCCGGTAAACGCCTCCTGACAGGGGAAAGCCTGTTCACCACCGTCTTCACCCAACAAGAACCTGGAAAAGGCGTGGTGGCCTTCGCAGCGCCCTTCCCGGGCACTATCCTGCCGCTGAGCCTCGCTGACTATGGTGGAAAGCTCATTTGCCAAAAAGACAGCTTCCTTGCGGGTTCCAAGGGTGTCACGATCGGGATTCATCTCCAGCGCAAAATTCTTACCGGTCTGTTCGGCGGAGAAGGTTTTATCCTCCAGAAACTTGAGGGCACAGGTATCGCTTTCGTTCACATGGGCGGATCGATCCGAAAAATCGACCTTAAACCTGGCGAGCGCCTCGATGTAGATACTGGTTGCCTTGCGGCAATGACTTCGAGCGTTGACTTTGATATCCGCCGTGCCGGCGGGCTGAAAAGTATGCTGTTCGGGGGTGAAGGTGTGTTCTTCGCGACAGTGACAGGGCCAGGGACTGTCTGGCTTCAGAGCCTGCCATTCTCGCGGCTTGCGGGAAGAATGCTGGCTTCAGCCCCTCAGGGCGGAGGTGAACGCCAAGGTGAGGGTTCGATCCTTGGCGGGCTGGGCGACATTATCGGCGGCCGAAACTAAGCAGGTAGCTCCCGCGCTGTAGCAGCTTGCAACAACTGTCGCAGGCAGCGCGGGGTTATCTCAGACATAGTGAGGGTTTTCCTTTACGGTGATCACTTGATGCGCTGGGTAAAACGCTCTGTTGGCCTGCTCTGTCTGTTTGTGGTGTGCAGTGCCGCGCTTGCCTTCTACTACTTTTTGCCCAGGCACGAGGTGGTGCTGGTGACTGGTGTTGAAGTCAAAAGGATGGATGCAGATGGAGTCATCAATGCCGAGAATCCGGCTGACGGCCCAACCCGGGATGTGTATTTCATCAACACTGAAAACCCGGACTCAAAAGACGTAGCGGTCTATCGAAATGAGGACACTGGGTGGAGCTTCCCCTGGTACTTCAAATTCGACTCCGCGGACATTCAGGCCAAGGCTCAGGGCTACTCACGTGATGCCCAGCAGCTGGCTGTGATCCGCTACTACGGATGGCGCTTTCAGATCTTCTCGATGTTCCCAAACGTCACGGATATCAAAGCCACTGACAATCGACTCGAGCCCTTCCCGCTATTCAACACCATCTTCTTTGCCGCTCTGGCCATCGTTGTAGTGTTGGCCGGCGTGTTCATGAGGCGATTGGTTGGTCGTCGCACACGCGGCATGGTACCGAGGTAATTTCCAGTGAGGCGAGGTATAGAAAATGCCTCGAACGCCGTTATCCTGACTAGCGCCCTGCTGTGAAGGAATTCCCCCGCGCAGCTCACCAAAAACATGCACACTTCAAGGATGCCCATGAAGATCACTCAAGGCCAACGCATTCCTCTGGCCAACATCGGACTGACCGATCGCTTCAGTCTCGATATCGCCCTGCAGACATCTCACGTCATCGATTACGTTTGCTTTGGCCTGGACGCTAATCAGAAGCTCTCGGACGATCGCTATATGGTCTTCTTTAATCAGCCGAACGCTCCTCAGGACGCTGTCGTGCTGAAGGGAAAGGGAGCGTTCTCGATCAACCTGGCTGCGCTACCTGCTACGATCGACCGGTTGGTGTTTACCGCGTCTATTGACGGCGCTGGCGTAATGAAAGACATAGGCGCAAGCAGCTTTGACTTGAGTGCGCCGGGTGAAGTGCCTGCGGCCACCTGTGAGTTCTCCGGTGATACCTTCAGCGCTGAGAAGGGCATCATGGTTACCGATATCTACCGCAAAGACGGAGCGTGGCGCTTGCAGTCCAACCTGCAAGGCTTTAACCAAGGCCTTGATGCTCTGGTACGTCATTTTGGCGGTGAAGTCGCTGAAGAAGCACATGCGAGTCCTCCTCCACCCATCCCGACTCCGCCACCAGCACCTGCGCCTGTCGTAGCCACATTCTCGCTTGAGAAGAAAGTCGCGGCCGCGGCGCCGGCGCTGATCAGCCTGGCCAAAAAGGCCCAGATCACGCTCGAAAAGAAAAACTTGACCCAGCTCAAGGCAAAGGTCGCAGTCGTTCTCGACGTTTCGGGCTCCATGAACGGTCAGTACAGCAAAGGTCGAGTCCAAGAAGTTCTGAATCGCCTGATCCCGCTCGCCGTTGCATTCGACCTCGACGGAGAGCTTGATGTTTTCGGCTTCGGGGCCAAGCCAGTGCAGCTCTCACCAGCAACACTCTCCAACTACAGCGACTACGTGAATACAGATCACGGCGGCTGGAAGAAATGGGACGTCGGCTCTCGTATCAACGATGAACCTAAAGCCATGCGGATGGTGATGGATTACTACAGTCGCCAAGGTGACAAGACGCCGGTATACATCATGTTCCTCAGTGATGGTGGGGTGCACGAGAATCGCGCAATCACGAAGCTGATGACTGAGGCTGCCAGTTTGCCGTTCTTCTGGCAGTTCGTCGGTTTGGGCGGCTCGAGCTATGGAATCCTTGAAAAGCTCGATGACATGCCCGGCCGCGTAGTCGACAACTGCAATTTCTTCGCGGTCGATGACTTGCACGACCTCACAGAAGAAGAGCTGTACGACCAATTGATGGATGAATTTCCGGGCTGGTTGAAGGAAGCCAAGGCTAAGGCAATCATTGCCTGACAGCAGATCTCATTCCCGCGGCACGTTAGCCGCGGGAACCTCACCAAATCATCCCAGCGCCGCAATGCCATACGGTTCGATCTCGCGGAACCGTGAAGACCTGTCGAGGCTTACGACCGCACCGAAGCTGTTGAGAGTCGCGGCTGGATCGATGTCTTCCAACCTCGAAAAGTCCAGCGTCTCCCATTCCGCCCTCGAAACAAGCACCGACAGGATATACGGCTCGTCCACCCGTCCAGTCGCTGGATTCGGCCGCTGCAGATAACCAGATACCAAGCATTTGTCGATCGCCGGCAGCAATGCGAACACCTCGCCCACCACTCTGAACAATGACCCGTAGCTGAGCCCCACAAAGTCGCGGCGTACCTGGGCATCGCTTCTATTTTTGAAACTCAGCTTACCATTGCCTTTAGCTTCCGCTGTCCGCCGAGGAATGTCGTCCTCGTCTGGTAGGTCGACGTCGAGGGCGACGCCAGTCACGTCGTGCGAGAACTCATAGTTAACGATTGTCTCCTTGGGCCAAGCGATGCCGCTGAGCACGTAATCAAGGGCTTTCTCCATCTGGGCACTAAAACCCTGGGCAGCCAGCCTGAACGCCTTTCGGGTTTCATTGATCACGTTTTCTTGCGCGTCTCGGGCGGCCGTCCACTCTGCCAGATCCTGCTGATACTGCGCTTCCAGCCTGAGACGATCAGATTCAATCTTTCCGGCCCTGAACAGACGATCCATCATCCCGCTCGTGGGTGCCGTAGGCATGACTGGCGGATCCTCAACGAAAGATGGTGGAAGCTTTGGCGTTGCGCCTGGCCCCGGGGTGGCCAAGTAAACCCCCAGGCACGCGTCGAGCTCCTGATTGACCTTTTCAGCTGCTTTCTCAAGCAACTCCTGTATAGCCTCCGCTTGCTCTGTCTTCGCCCGTCGTACCAGCGCTGGAGGAAGGTCGTTGCCATCTTCGTCAGTGATTAGGAGAGCACCATCGTCATCGACTTTGATCCTGATTGATCCGCTGTAGTCATCGGGGTCGAACGCGGGGGTTGGACGCCCTTGTCGAGCCCCGTCGAGCCTATGTCGGTAAGAAAGCCCAGTACCAGGCAGCCCGGCATTGAGGTAGGTACCGTTACGGCCCATCGTCATGCTTAAGCCGCGCGGCCCGATCGAAGTGCTCACGCCCGATCCACTAATGTTCAGCCGAACACCAGGGATGATCGTAATACGTTTACTGAAACGAAATCCCATGGTCGTTGCACCCATACCTTGATGGCCAGGCAAAAGCCTGACATTGGAAACAGATCCTTCAGGTTCTGCCGGCGATGTAGTCGTCGATGTGTGAGAACTGGCGATTCCGACACATCCATCCAGTGAGCACTGCGAACAACACACTCCCAGCCAATGCCCAGTTACGGCGTCGGCGACGATCTGAGGCTGTACGCCCTCCTCCGAGGATCAATGCCGCCATGGACACGAAGTAAATGGAGAACAGGATGATCTTTGCGTACAGCGCCAGGAGGAAGAACAGCGAGAAACCATTGCTCCGGAAGGTTTGGACGATGATCTGCAGTGACATTAAACCCGCGACGACAGCCGCAGTGATGACTGAGACATCTGTTGAAAGCTCCAGCCAGGATTTTGCGATGAAGTAGGAGCCAATTGAGAGGAACGGAGTCAAGGTAGTCCAGAGCGCGTCGGTGTAGCAGCTGTAGATCACCATCGAGCCACGGCTGTGCAGCCAGATACAGATAAGCAGTAAAACCGCCATTACGAACGATCCGATCTTGAGCGTTCTGGTATCGATTTCTTCAGCCGCTCTACCAGACCCCTTTGGATTCTCGACCTGCGTGCGCGGTTGACCAAGGCGCTGTTCATCCCCAGCGCCTGCGTCCAATCCCGGTGCAGCAACCTTAGGGGGCGCCTTCCGAGTTGGATGCACGTTGGACGGTGCAACCTTCGGTTGTGGCGCGGGCTGAGGCGCTCGAGCATCCGAGAGTGCTCTACTACGGGATTCTATTGCTTGAGAAATGCACTCTGGCGTCGAGCATTGATCACGCTGTTTGATCCAAGCCCTCTGCTCGGCTCTCAATGCAGTCTTGTCAGATGCTATGGCGAGTGCTTGAACGTATAGAGAGTTGAGCTGTTCGTCCTGCACCTGCATAGATTGGCTGCTGCATATCTGGACTTCAGAATATGTAGATGCCTTCGCGCAATCGAAGCTAGTGGCGCCAGCGTCGACAGCGATGAGTGATAACCCCGCCAAGATCATTCTGGCGAGAGCGCTGCAGTATTGCATCTATCCCTTACTCCCCTGTCTTCCCTAAAAACCCCGTATCCGGGGCTCAAATTTAGCCTTGCCGATCTGTTTATGCTCAGATCTTGGCTGGCAATTCCACGAATTTTTCGCCGTTCCAGACATACTGGTAATGCTCGCTCACTGAAGGGCAGCAGTCCGGATCATCTGGCCCTACAGTCAGGGTGTCGACGGAAACGATGCCTGGCTTCAAGAAGGCCATTGATTCAATCGCTCCACCAATCTGAGTGCGTTCGCGGGCAGCGCGCCACTTTCCGTTTTCGTTGAAGAATCCGGCAATGTACGTGTAACCGGCTTGTGCACCTCCCTCACCTTCAATGACGTAAAGCACGGCAGCGTCAGGAACACCGTCATTGTTCAAATCGAGTCGAACAACTTTCCTGAAATCTGAGTTTTCAGCCCCACCATCCTTGTCGAGGGCAGCAGTGTAGTTTGCGATGGCCTTAGACAGCTCTGGTTCTATTTGAGGGGTGGCTGGACCTCCGGGCAATGGCGGTACTTGATCCGGAGCAATGGTTTGAGTGGAAGCCGGCGCAGGAGCTTGAGTGGCTGCGGTCCCTGTTTGAGGATGCGCAGCACTCAAAGCCCGTTGACCTTCGTCGGTGAGCTTCAGGCCTTCCTTCTTCGCCGCTATTAAGAACCGGCGCTGAATTTCTTCACCAGCACCCACCATGTCCTGGGGGCTGTACTCCATGACGTAGCCTTTTCGGGAGACAGGTTGGCTGTCACCCATAAACCATCGAGCAAAGATATTTGGCCGTGCGGAATCGAAAATTTCCTCACCCTGCTCCACGAAGTCGTCAACAACCTTCTCGTAAACATCCCATCCTTTCTTGCCGAACATCTGGATGACCTGAGCCTTGTCAGCGTCATTCTTGAATGGAGTCAGCTTGATCACCATGATGTTGAAATCGATCGTTTTGTTGCGGCAGCTGTAGGTGTCATTGCCAAAGCATTGTTCGCGCAGCTCCTGCCGCGCCATTGTCAGCCGTGCGTCGTTTACTGCCTGGCCACACCCAGCAAGGAGTGCGCCGGTCAAACCCGCAATAAGAAAATTTCGGAACATCGAACTACTCCAAAATGACCAATGCCCTGTGTGCAAATCCGGCCGAGGGTCAAAACAAAAGATGAACGCATTTAGGGAGACATAAAAAAGCCCCTGCCTAAGGCAAGGGCTTCTCTGGAATCGGCTGATCAGCCGATGCTGACGCCGTGAGCTTCAGCCAGTGGCTTCAAGCCGCCGGCGTAGCCCTGGCCGATGGCCTTGAACTTGAACTCGGCGCCGTGACGGTAAAGCTCACCGAAGATCATCGCGGTTTCAACCGAAGCGTCTTCGCTCAGGTCGAAGCGTGCGATCTCTTTGCCGTCAGCTTTGTTCACAACGCGGATGTAGGCGTTGCTGACTTGACCGAAGCTTTGCTTACGAGCTTCAGCGTCGTGGATGGTTACCGCAAAAACCAGCTTCTTCACGTCAGCGGCCAAACCGGTCAGTTTGACGTTAACCTGCTCGTCGTCGCCGTCGCCCGCGCCAGAACGGTTGTCGCCCAGGTGTTCGATCGAACCGTCAGCGGACAGCTTGTTGTTGTAGAAGATGAAGCTGGAGTCGTTCAAGACCTTGTCGTTTTCGCCAGTCACGAAGACCGAAGCGTCAAGGTCGAATTCGACACCATCGGTTTTGCGTGCATCCCAGCCCAGACCAACAACAATCTCTGTCAGACCAGGTGCTTCTTTTGACAGGCTTACGTTCCCGCCCTTGCTCAATGAGACCGCCATAATTACCTTCCATATCAATTAGTTAGCACTACTGCTTCATTAACGACAGCAGCATAGTTTTTAAGCGAAGTTCAGACCGTAGCCATTGGCAACGGCTTTCAAGCCACCGGCGTAGCCTTGACCGATGGCGCGGAATTTCCACTCGGCACCGTTGCGATACAGCTCTGCGAAGATCATCGCGGTTTCGGTGGAAGCATCTTCAGCGAGGTCATAGCGAACGACCTCGGCACCGGTAACTTCGTTGACGATGCGGATGAAAGCGCCGCCAACTTGGCCGAAGTTCTGCTTACGCAGTTCAGCGTCGTGAATGGTCACGGTGAACGCGACTTTGTCGACATCAGCAGGAACGCGGCTCAGGTCAACCTTGAGCACTTCGTCATCGCCGTCGCCAGCGCCAGTACGGTTGTCGCCGGTATGCTCGATCGAACCGTCCAGACTTTTCAGCTGGTTGTAGAAGATGAAGTCGGATTCGCCACGAACCTTACCAGTGCTGCTCAGCAGGAACGCACTGGCGTCCAGGTCGAACTCAGTTCCATCGGTAACTCGTGGGTCCCAGCCCAGGCCAACGATGAGTTTGGACAGCGATGGATCCGTCTTGGTCAGAGACAGATTTCCGCCTTTCGAGAGCGACAATGCCATTACTTAACTCCTTGTTTCGTTTAGTAATATTCAGTTGGATTCTGCAGCCGGCTCTTCCTTTGCGGGGAAGATCAGACTGGCCACAATACCGATGACCAGGACCACCATGACGATGATCAGACTGGTGTTGGCATCAATGCTGTAGCCGTGGTGGAACATGTGATCAGTAGCGTTCAGGCCGAGCTTCACAGCAATGAAGAACAGCAACGCGATGACTGCCTTTTCAAGGTGTACCAGATAACGCTTCAACGCTTCCAGCACAAAGTACATGGTCCGCAGGCCCAGGATCGCAAACAGCATTGCCGAATAGACGATCAGAGGCTCGCGGCTTACGGCGATGACAGCCGGTACGGAGTCGAAGGCGAACAGTACGTCAGAAATCTCAGCCACGACCAGACACAGGAACAGCGGTGTAGCGAAAATCGCACCTTTCGCCGCCAGAGTCATACCTTGGTTTTCAGGTTTACGCAGCTCACCTTCAAGCACTTTTCGGCTCACGAAGAACTGGTTCTTGTACAGCTTCGGCCATACAGGAAACAGCTTCTTGGCGAAGCGATATGCCATGTGGGTCGAATAGTCTTCCTCTTCCTCATCATCGCCACCGCCCTTGAGCATCATGATTGCCGTCCAGGCGACGATCACTGCGAAAACGACCTCGACCCACGGGCCGAATGCGAGCAGGCCGGTACCGATGGCCACGAAGATGCCACGGAAAACGATCGCGCCGATGATCCCCCAGTAGAGAACTCGGTGACGCAAGCCATCAGGCACTTTGAACCAGGCAAAGATAGCCATGAAGACGAAGAGGTTGTCGACGCTGAGCACCTTCTCCAGCGCATAACCAGTGACGAACAGGCTGGCCACTTGTGGGCCATGTTGGACATATAGGAATCCAGCGAAACCGAGGGATATCGCGATCCAGAAAATGGACCACGCCGACGCTTTTGCAAGCGATACAGGTTTGTCGCCACGATGGGTGAGCATGTCGAGCAACATTGCGCCAATGGCCAGGCCAACAAATACGGCCATGGTCAGCGGGGGGAATCCGAGATGGGTAACTTCCACGATGCGGTACCTTAGAGTTCGAAATCAGCAGGGTTGAGACCCAGCTCGAGACAGATCTGGCGGCAGGCCGCTTTCTCTTTGTCATCAAAGTTGCCGTCGGATGCGCCGATAGCGCAGGCCACACGGACCAGCAAGCGAGAAGCCCCGTCGTTGCCCTTGATCTTGTTGATAGTTTTCAGCGCTTCAGCCTGGCCAATCTGGTAGTCAAACTCGAACTTCCCGACCGAATCATTGAAAGCGGCGATCACGTCAGTCAGATTGAATACCTTCAATTCTGGCGAGTTTTTGATGAAACCAGACATTTTCAGCTTTTCAGCCGAAGATACCTCGCCGTCAGCAGCAGCAATCATCGCGCAGGCGGCCGCTGTGGCCTCCATGAAGTTTCGGTTCTTGAATTTTGTCACTTCGGTGGTGAGCGCCGCGCGGGCCTTCTCAGCGTTGGTTTTGAGCCATTCCAGCATGTCCTGTACCTCTCAAGGCGGGGCAATGTGCCCCGCGTGAATCAGATTATTTGGAGCCGGCGCGCCAGCGCATGCCCCAACCGTAGGCTTTGTCCATTGGCTCTTGATTGCTATGGAAATCAACCCTGCGAGTGACCTTAACGGCACCCTTGTCATTTTCAAGAAGAGCGATAGCGCAGCATCCGAGACGACCGCCCTCCTCGTTCAAGCGCACTTCGATCTCTGGCTGGCCGGGCACGAAGATGGTGACCACACCATCAGTGGCCTTCCAATCAGGAGCGCCCTCATAGATGAAGGCGAAGATCAGGATGCGTTTGATCTCGCTCCATTTTTTGCCGTTGATGTGCAGCCACTCGCCGCCGGCAACAGCACCAGTGCGGTCATCGCCCATGAGCTTGATGAAAGGTTCGTAGTCCAGGTCGCCGAACTGATTACCAAGTGCCTGGATAACGCTCTTTTCGCCGTCCTGCAGCTCGTACAAGCAGCCCAAGTCGAGGTCGATCGCTTTCGACTTGCCAAAGAAGCCGCCGCTTTTGCCGCGGTTCCAGTTCAGATTCACGCGGATCTCACCGAAGCCCGCAGCAGTCTTCTCCAAGCTGATCGAGGAGCGAGATTTGTCGAGCGTTACCTTACTCAGACTTATCGACGATTTTGCTGGCGCAGGTGGTGCTGGCGGTGGTGTTGGAGCTGCCGCGGGTGACGGAGCAGGTGCGTCGGCAATATCCACACCGAAGTGAGTCGCCAATGGAGCAAGACCACCAGCAAAGCCTTGAGCTACGCAGCGGAACTTCCATTGACCCTGCCGGCGGTAAAACTCACCCAAGATCAAAGCAGTTTCTTTCATGCCCGACGTCGGGATCTGAGCTTCAACGCCGCCACTGACGGTCACCTTCAAGCTGGCCACTCGGTCGAAGCTGGCCTTGTTCTCGTGGATGGTTGCAGTCAGCGCAACCTTATCGACGGCCGCTTCAAGGCGGCTCAAGTCCACATTGAAGACTGCACGACCGTTCGATGCATCCGCCATCTGTACCGCCCCGCCCAGCACATTCGGCTGACCGTAGAAGCACATGTCGTTGTCACTGCGAACCTTGCCGGATTCAGCAAGGGCAAAAGCAGAGACGTCGATATCAGCGCCGGGGATTGGCGAATAGACGATTTCAACAGTGATAGAGCCGGTGGCGACCGGCGCATTACCGCCCGGGACCAGGCTCGTCATGCTCGCACCGCCTCGACTGCCAAGCTGACCAAGTCATCAGCAGTGCGGCCGCGAGTGGTTTTACCGATGGCCTTGAAGTCCCAGCCGCTAGCGCCGCGGGTCAAGCTCGCCATGACCACGCCAGTGTGTGCGCCCTGTTCGGAAAGGTTGAAACGCGCCAATTCGTTGTTCTTTCCAGAATCAACAATGCGGCAGTAGGCATTCTCGATGCGCTCGAAGTTCTCGCCGGTGAAGCTGTTGACTGTAAATACCAGGTGGGTGACCGCTGCCGGCAGAGTAGCGAGGTCGACAAAAATGGTTTCGTCGTCGCCATCACCCTCGCCAGTACGGTTGTCACCAGAATGCCGGATCGAGCCATCCTTGGATTTCAACTGACGGAACCAGACCAGATCCATTGGTTTGAGATTGGCGTCGAACAGGATGCAGGACGCGTCCAAGTCGATATCCCCGCTTTTACCGAAAAGCTTTCCCATCAGGCCAGTCTTCATCGGGTCCCAACCCAGGCCCAGGGAAATCTTGGTCAGACCCGCACCTGCGGTTTTCTCAAGACTGATGGATTGGTTCTTTGAAAGGGTAAGTGCCATCGTTACGCTCCTTGTTGATCGTTGGTCTACTGCTTGTCGGCAGCAGTGCCAGTTACTGAATTCTTGTGACCCTCGCCCTGACGAACGCGAGCTTCAATCTTTTCTATCTTCATCCGGCCGCGCTGCCAGCGCGGGTGAAAGTGACGCCAGTGAGGCTCTTGCGCTGCGGCCAACAGCTCATGATCCCCACGCGTATCACCCCAGGCACGCAGCCTGAATTTTTCGAGCGGGCCATATACGGATTCGAGTCGAAGTACCTTGGCTTCGCATCGGCAGTTACTACCGCTGATCTTGCCTGTCAGCTTTCCGTCGATAACCTCAAGCTCTGTTGAAATGAGCTTGATCCCCAACTCCTCTGCGAAGGGTGTTAAAACCAATCGTGGAGAAGCGGAACAAATCGTCACCTGTGCACCGCTGGCGACCTCTGCCGCGACCGATTGTAAACCGGCTGGGCGCATGAGCCGGCTCCAGTAGGCCTTCCGAAATTCACTCGCCCGTTGCTCGACCCAGTCGACCTGGACACCTTTAAGGAATTTGGCGATCAGTACCGCCTTCAACTCGTCCCGGGTCATGCCCCTACCGAGGTAACGAACCGCGTCCGGGAGCATGCGAATCATCCGAAGAGTGAATGTCCGCGTCCCGAATGCAAACCTCAGGAAGGGAACAAAACTGTCCCGGCGAGTGAGCGTGCCGTCGAAGTCAAAGACAGAGAGCACCTGACCCGAAGCGGGTCCGGCCTCAAGCATCTCCTGGGTCATCCCGCTACCTCCGCGAGGCGCACAGGCTCTGCCAGTCGGACGTCGGCTGGTTTGACGCCGTGCCATTGAGCGCGCTCGATGATCTTCACAGCCCAGTTGTGATGGGTTGCTGGTTCAACCATTGCATCATCGTGCTTGAACACCGCCGGCGCCGAATCATTGACGATTAACTTTGCGCAGTTGAGATCCTCGATAGAGACTCGAAAGGCGTCGTGAATTTGGGCGATCTGGGAAGGGTGGATGGCTGTCTTGCCTACCAACCCATGAGAGATATCCAGATCCAGCTCCTCGGCGAGCAACTCGGGGGTTGCAAGCTGCTCAAACACTGGAGCAGTCAAAGCAAACCCCTGAGCACCAAGCACGCCGGCTAGCATTGGAATCACATAGCCCATAGGTGTCTTGTAAAGCGTCGCTGACGGATTGCGGCGCAACCCCAGGCATCCCATCAAGTCATTGCCGCCGATTCGAAGCGCCAGAATGCGATCACCGAACTCCGCCCGCATGGCCGCACCCAGGTCGACCATCGCCTGAGGGCTGTAAACGTCAGCGGTTTCTAGTGTAGGCATCAGCAGAAACTCAGGATTTGTTACCGCATCCACCCACTGACGCATTGACGCCAAAGTGAATTTGGGGAGGACAAATCCGTCGATTGCACTGGTTTCAGACCAGTCATTCAGCATTGCGGCCATTTCCGAATCGCGGGGACGCACGAAAACGAGTGGTCCAGAGCCTCTGACCTCTCCGTCAACATCGACAGCCCTCAACACCCCCCGCAGATGGTGTAGAGCCGCATCGACGTCAACAGCCGCCACGGCGTCCTCTAAGCACACCACCACCGAACGCAGGCCGGGCAGTTTTGCTCCACGAATCACATCAAGGATGTCCGGGCGTGTCGCGGGCATGTAGAGCGTAGCGCCGAGAGCGTATGGAGATGTGCGGGTCATCAGTTCACACTCCGGATGATCGTGACAGCACGGTAAGGCCCCAAGGCATCACCCGCTTCCTGCACTTCGATACCTGCCCTGTCGGTTAAATGCATAAGCAACTGAACATCCGCGTCAGCGCGGTCACGCACTAGCACCTGATCAGGGACACGCCTCAGCACAGCGCGTGTAGCTTCAGCGATGCCTGGCTTCACACGATTCATGTTCGTTACACCGAAGCGAGCGGCGAGGCTATCGACAACACCCAGAGCACTCGCTTGAAGTGCCAGCGCTTCCTCTGGTGTCCAGGGCGCCGCGGGGCTTACCTCGACAGAAGTGCGAGCTGCCTCGATCCGATCAATAAACTGTCGGGTGACGTCATGCTCCTGCAGGTGGTCGTACACCACACATCCGTGCAACCCACCCTCTGCCGGCCAGATAGAGCGAGAAACCAGTCCAGAGACAGTTGCACCAAGGATGCCCGATGGGATGATCCAGTCATCTGCCGACGCCGCCAGCCAGGCACGACCGCACGGGTCAGCGAGCACTACCAGTCGCGGTTCAGCGGGAAAACGGTTGTCTCCCGCGAGGCAACGCTTGATCTCCCCAGAAATCGCGCCCTTGCCGGTCCAACCGTCTACGAAAACGATATTCTCGGCACCATGCTCAGCGATGATGCTCTCGAGGGCGACCATGTCGATTCCACGATCACGAACAATGCTGATGCCGTAGTGATGGACATCCCGGCCCAGCCCCAGCAGTGCGCGGCGTAGAAGCACGCCAAGGGGCAACCCTGCTCGAACGAACGACACCAGCGCGATCGTAGGGCCCAAGTAACGCTCCTCAAGCGCCAACGCCAACGCTTGGACGTCCTCTGCCATGCGCACAGCATTCTGGCCCATGGCGCGCTCATACAGCGCCATGTGGGTGCTGGAAGGTGCGCTCTCCTGGCTGATCATTTCGGAATAGTGCTTTTGATTGGTCTGGATCAGTCGTTCCTTTTCGAGAACGTCCGTGAGACCGATCTGGACCGGTCTCAAAAGAAAATGGACGTCGTCGTGCAGATAGCTGCCGCTGCCGACTGTTAGCGATGCCAGGGCTGGATTAAACATTGATCGCCTCCTCCACCAATGCGGCGAGCTGACTCTTTGCAGGCGTCGACCAGAAGTGGCAAAGGTTCATGAAACCCAGATCGGTGATGCTGTCCCCAAAACCCAAAACAGGGCGCACAGCATTTTCGCCGTGATCGATGGTGAGGTAGTGCTCGACGGCAGCCCGTTTGGAAAGACCAACCGGCAGGAGGGCGAGGTTGTTTCCGTTCGTGTGCGTGTGCAGCCCATCCAAGAGGCCTGCGCTGCGCAGCTGTTCAAGCACGAATGTCAGGTGCTCATCTGAGCCCGTGTTGTGCTTCACGACCACATAGTGACGTTGGTTCGCTTCCTCAACGACCCAGCCGCGCAGAGAGATGCCGTTTTGAGAGCCCAGGTCCAGCGCTGCTTCACACAGCATAGGAAGCCGGTCGTGATAGCTGGCCAGCTTGTCGCTCATCAATGCGTGCCAGTCTTCATTGACGCTGCGATCAGGATTCAAAATCAAGCCACCATGGGAACAGATTGCACCTGCGGTGAAGTTGAGGCGCACACGGCCGAAAGCTTCGGCGCTGCGAGCAGTGACAGGCACGACGTCAGCAACTTGCAGCAGCCACTCAAGAAAGTCCTTCTGGACCTGTGTTTGATAGCCGCTCACGCCACCGTTGACGTCGTACGACGCCGGATAGCGCAGTTGATCCTCCTCAGGCATTTTGCGTGCAGTCTGGAAGAGGGTGTCGTCGAGGTCGATCAATACGAGAGGTCGATTAAATGCCATCGACGATCACCTCAGCGCCCAGTGCATCAATCAAAGATTGAGGCACGGCCTGCGCATCCGTTTCGCTGCAGATCAGCACACGATCGAACTGCCCTGGTGCCACGTTGTAGAGGAAATTGACGATGCCAAGGCCATAGTTGTCAGAGAAGCTGAGGGCGTGCTCGATTGAGTGTCCCAACGCGATTGGGGAGCGAGTGGTGGAGCTGAAGTGAACGTTTGCGCCCGCACGCTCCAGTCGTTCTGCAAGCAGAAATGGCTTCCAAACGAACTCACCGGTGCCTAATACGATGATTTTTTCGCCGGGCTTCACCTGGATGTCTCGCCCCAAGGTATCAGCGACCTCACGCACACCCAAACGCCCCCAGTCATTGGCTGGGTTGATTGGCCAGTCGCCCACCGCTACAACGCCTGTATCGGGCATTTCTGGAAGCAGTGCCTCTGGGTCCTCAGTGAACTTGTACGCGCCGCTGAGCAGGGAAATCTGATCTGCAGCGCCACCGAAATTCGAGCAAACAGCTCCGGCTGACCAGTCCGTCAGTACGCATGTGACGACGCGTTCCAGATTGCGCAGGCCGGCATCAGCCAAGGCTCGATGGAGGTTAACGAAAGTTTTACCGGTGGAGGCTTCATCATCAACCAGAACCAGGGATCGAGCGGCTCGCATCAGCGTCTGAAGTTCTGGGTCGCGCGGAACGTGAATAATGTGGGAGGCCGCGTGACTGTGTTCTTCTACAAAGTTTGCGAAGATCTCGTCTCCAACTGGGTGGCGAGTGCTCACGAGGTACATCGTGTCCGATCGAGTCTTGGCATAGGAGCGGTGAACGCCTGCACCCAAACCAACGGCGGTCTCTGCCATGCCGATAACCAGCACCGGACCGGGAAGGTCGGCTGGAATCTTCGCCGCCAAGCTTTCGTATGTGAACTCCATAACCGACGGCTTAACAGGGATATGCTTGCCCAAGACCCGGGAGACGAAAAGAAAGGCGCGCTTTGGATTGCGGCGTTCGGCAAAACCGAAAAGTGATTCTGGTGATACAGAAGAAAGATGCACGTCGACTTCAAGCACTCCTCGCATCAAAGATGCGCTGAGCTTGGTCGACTCTTGATTCACTACAATATGTTCCATGTCTAGGTTCCTGTGGACGTTAGAAAAGAACCTAACGCCCACCCTGAATTTTTCAATGAGTCGGTTTGGCTTAGCTGCGAGCTTCGATTTTCCATAGCGACGGCTGAACGCCCCTTGCTATGTCGGCTGCGGTAAGAGTGGTATGCGCTTCATTACGTGAAATGGAGATGTGGCAGGCGTCCATGAAGGCAACGAGCAAATTCGACTTCACTGCGAAGTTCATATTTTGCGCATCGGGCACTGTCGACGTGACCATGCCTACAACACTTCCGTGTGAATCGAACAATGGGCTACCGGATGAGCCAGGCTGGATTGCAGCTGTGAATTGCATGAGGCTGGCGTCATTGCGCAGCCCAAACAGTGCTGACACGCCCCCTTGAGTGACATGAGCTCCGCCGCCAGCAAATCCTGACATTGGGAAACCGACTGCTGTAACCGGATCACCGAGAGAACAGAGAGGCGTTGGAGCAAAACGGACTGGCGTCAACTGCACGCCCTGCACCCTCAGCAGTGCAATGTCATTCCGCACGTCGACCATGACCGGTTCTGCCCGGTAACGGCCGTTGAACGAGTTGATCTCGATCTGGGACATGCCCTCAATCACATGTGCACAGGTGATGATGGATGTTTCGGAAACGGCGAAACCAGTACCCGTAGCGCCAGAGGGGGAGCCACCTGAGCGAGAACTATCACTGCCGGTCGCAGGATGATCAGGGTGCGACTCGTCGATGGCCAGCCCTATGTTCCGGCCAAATGCTGAAAGCCCATAGGCGGATCCTTCGGCCAGCGCACGAAACTTCCACTGACCATTTCGCGCGTAGAATTCGCCGAGCACCAGGGCCGAGTCGCCATACTTGCTGACATCCAGTTCGTATGTGGTGCGCTGATCGATAGTCAACTTGAGAGCTTTGAGCTCCCCGATGGGGCCGAGGTTCGAGTAGCGATAAACGACCAGAAGGACCCGGTCGCTACCTATGGGCAATCGATCCAAATGGACGGTACTGCCTATGGAGGAAGGATCTCCACTCCAGTACATCCATTTAGACTGCTCAACTTGAAACAGAGCTGCTTCGCCCTTCGAGTTGCGCTTATCGTCTACAGGGATCAAAGCCACAGCCGCCGTCGAACCAAAGGCAGTAGTGAGCGAGCTTTCCAACGTCCAAGAAATTGAAGGCGCACTAAGTGCAATGTTCGCGCCTGGCGTCAGCATGTCTCGCTCCCTGAGTTGGCCGATTCTAGATGTAGAGAATTGGGTACACAATGTACCAAAAAATTAACAGGCATTTTAATATCAGTAAGGCACTGGAACGGCAACCGATATCGCTTTCACGCGAACACCGCTGATCCATTTCTGGGAAGGCTCAGGCAAGCCGAGGCGGCGAGTCGCAAAAATGCCTGGCAGATTGATACCCGTCTCGCGGGTGTACCCGATCCCACCTGAGTAGCGAGGATTGATTTCCAGCAGGTGCGGATTACCGCCCGCATCGTCACGGGTTTGAACGTTGACGATGCCGTCGCAGCCAAAATGCTCGGCCGCGGCGATCGCCAAGTCGGTTGCAGGGGAGAAACGCTCAAAGGTTTGGTGGACATCAGACTTTCGCCGACCTACGAAGGCCACGACTTTGCCGCCCTCGCATACCATGTCTACAGAACACTCACTTCCCGGCAGATACGGCATGATCAGCATTGGTTCGCGCGCTGGGGTAGCACCAAAAATCCGATGATAGGTTTCGAATTCAACCTGGCGGGCATCTGGGTTTGCAAAGCATCTGAAAGGATCAACACCTTCCTTGAAGCGCCAAAAGCCCTGCCCGTAAATGCCAACCACCGGCTTAATGCACACTTCTCCGCTCGGGCTGAAAGCGTCATAGGCTGCGCGCAACTCAGCCGCCGTCTTCACAGTGATTGCTGGAATGCAAGGAAGCCCAACACGCTCCGCTTCTGCCGTGAATCGAGCCTTGTCGTCCACGAGGTCAAAAGTTCGAGTACTCACGCCGCCGGTAACCAGTGTAAGCCCTGCCGCCTCGAACTCAGCCCGATGTGCTTCATAGGCTCCGCCCACACGCCCGGCGAGCACAACTTTGACTGAGTGTTCAAGCGCGGTGCGGATGACCCACTCGATTCGCTCACTGCGATCCTCGGGCTCAACAAAGCTTAGGTGCGCAACACCTGTGATCTCAGGTCGGTCCCGACGATGGGATGCCAACACTTGAACAGACGAAGGGAGAGCTTCGATGGCTCCCAGGATGATGTCGCGCTGCGAAGCCTGCCCTTCTAAAAACCAGATCATGGATGTTCCTTGAAAATTGAGTGAGCCAACGAACAACGGACGCATTGCCCATCCCCGCACCCGCATAGTAACGGCGCAACGTTGAGGTTCAAGGAGCGGTCATTATGAGGCTGGGGCAGGTGCGGTTGCAGTAAGTCAAACGGACAGTAACACCGGTTAAAGTGTTGCTTTGTATGACAAAACCGGTAGACCAAGCGGACTTTAAGATCGCGAGGGGCTACTTGTGCTCCTGCTGTTTAGATAATCACAGGCGAATGGGGGAGTCACGCCAGAACACAGCCTCCAAATTCGGAGGCCGGCTTTCATCTGAGAATCTAGGAGCGGTGTATCCACTCTTCGAGGACCGCGCCGAAGGTTCGACTCTGGAAAGGAGAATTCAAGGCTGTTAGCAGCGCTGTCAGATGTGATCTGAAGAATTGCGATGACCATTCGTCCCAGCTGATCAGCTGAGCCTCACTCCAGACTTCATTGAACGGCATCCGAATCGAGAAAATCATTACCGGTCCGTTCTCCGTACGGCCTAAGCGTTGCCAACTCCATTCGCCCGGGCACAATTTCTTCACCTCGAATTCAAATGCCTCCAGATGGAGATCGTCAGGCCCGTCAAACGAAGCCCGATCACACCATATCGCGAGCCCGACAGTGACTTCAGGAATGTCATCGTTCAACGGCGAGATCCAATCGACATCCGCCGTCATCACGCCTGCCCAGGCCACAAAGGCAGAAGAATTGAATGGCGCACCATCCTTCGTCAGGACTTCGCCATAGAACCAAGGGGCACGAAAGTCGCCGCGATCACCAATTGTATTTCCACAGGGCTCTAAAGGCACCTCGAGCCTGTTCAGGCTGAGAACGCCTGCAGCCTCCCGGACAGCCAGTCCAGCTAACTGTCCAAAGGCTTTCTCAAGCCGACGAACAGCCGGCATTGCGACCATATCACCCTCGTGCAGCTCGATACTTCCCATACCTTGTTCCTGCAGAAAAGCGATTAATTCCCGGGTGAGGTACCCGAATGCTGAATTGGGGTCAATGCATCGCTGGTGCAGGTCAGACCGTAAAGCCCTGCCGAACTCGCTCCAGTATGAAACCCGGCCGGCCCAACCTTTAGGCGCAGGTGTAGCGAAGGTAAGGAGGCAAAGCCCTCCGGTTTCCTTGATTCCATTCTCAGCTCTAAGATCGAGATAGCTCTGGTAGAGGTCAAGCTGTGGAGTCTCCTCCCCAGCCAGATCATCGACATGTGAGGTGAATCCTGCACTTACTTTGTTCTCAATCAAAAACAAAAAACCAGGTGCTGAGCCTGCAAGATCAGGTTTGCGTCTGGAGGCTTTTCCGTATCCCCTTGGGATCACATGCTGTGTCGACCAGGTGATGGGGCCAGAAGGTAGCTGGTCAGGTGATAGCTTGAAGATCCGTACCAGCACTCGCTCGCTGTAGCCGCTAACGTCCGCTAACCGGAGCCACTCAGCTAGGAGTTCCGTCAGGAAATCCTCGAATGCGCCCCGTTGAAGGGATTGTTTGTAGGAGTACAGATTGGAAAAGAAAGACATCTAGATACTCGGGCCGAGACTGAGAGGTGGCGGCGTCAGGGGTCGAATGCGCCCCTAACCGCTATCGCAATGAACGATGTGGAATGACCGAGCACACCTGCAGGGAAACCAGCGCGCCTGGATGATTGATGCGCGACACTAACCGCTGCTTGGTCAGTCCTCGAGCTCAATTATGCCTTTTGCCTCGGCCTCTTCCAGCCATCTTGGGAATTTGTCCATGATCCGGTCATAGAATGCTTTACCTCGCAATTCATCGAGGTCGTCAACGTCAAAGAAATCACAGTTCTTAACAGCTTGCCCAGTGATATCAGGCAGCTTTTCCAAGCCACCGTAGCTATTGCCAGCAAGCCCGATGAACTGCCAAAAGGCAGGCAAGGATGAAGCCCGTTTCATGAGCTTTGGTAGGTCCGAGCTCTCGCTTACACCGCCAGCAGTAAGACACAAGACGAAAGTCGGCGTTTTATCTTTGCTACTGCCAACGTAATCCATGACCGCATTGACCACATTAGAGTGATCGATCGTACCGTCACCGACGTCCCACTCTGGCCAGCCGCCAGCCTCAAGATTGATGAAGTCTCGGTATGTGCGCAGGCAGGCTTCCGAGAGTCGAGTAGCCTTCACGTTGAAAGCAAAAACCTCAACGCGGGCTTCATCGTCAAAGGCGGCTGCTAAAGGCAGAACACGCGTCAACACCTCTTGCACTCGTCCGTTCTCGTAAAGTTGTCGCATGGACGTCGATGCATCGAGAACAAGCAGAACTCGTGCCTCCACTTCAGTCAGGCCTTTCTTCTCGAGGCTGACTTGCGCCTTCTTGCAATGACTTTTGAGGCTAGGGGCCACAGCAGAGACCCGGTCCTCAAGGGATGTCGAGAATCTGCTCGGAGCAGGGGTCGAGGCCGGCTCGTTTTCAACGCCTCCGCCAAACATCTCAACCAATGACGCAAGCCCGCCTGGATGCCCCTTCAGAGTGTTGCTGACCCACCACTTCCCCTTTTGACGATAGATTTCCGCAACGATAACTGAAGCTTCCTTGCCGAACATGCTCCCCGAAATTTCGCACGTGGCTACAACCTCGCCACAAGTCGTCAACTCAATTGATGAGGGGCCGATATCCTTCATTGACCCTTCGCCGTCGATCGAAGCAGTGAATACGAGTCGATCAATGCTCGAGGGCAAAGCGGTAAGGTTAATCGTGAAGGTGGAGGGATCGTGGCTGAGCGTCCAAATAGCACCCGCCGGCGAGCTGGGCTGGTTATAGAAAACTACAAATCGGTCGTCCGTGAGTTTCTGTTTTTTGTCCACGCCAAAGCACGCATAATCGATTTGAAATGGTCCCCGAAGGTAAAGCGAGAATTCCAGGCGATCAGTGATACCGACGCTCGACAGTGGAAGTTGCTGGCCATGGATCATTTTCATCGTTCAAACCTTTGTATAGGCAATGGGCGCTGGATCTTAAGAATGATGTCAGTCACTGACGCAGCATCATTTCAACGATCTTAAGCACCATTGCCGCGTGCCAGAAGCGTGCGATCTGCCCAAACGAACAACGCCATTTCGACATCAGCTATTCGCCACCCAGTACTCGACGAAGCCGCGGGTAGGCTACATTCTGGGCGAGCAATTCCTGCACTTTCGAGTTGCTGGATAAGCTCGTTGCAGAGTTGCTGGAACCGGACATACCCCTTCGCCATCGACGACTCGTTGCTGTCGTGGATTTTCGGCAGCAAGTCGGCTTTGAGCAACGCCTCGCGAATCCGGGAATCCAGACTCGCATGCAGGGTGGGATTCAGAAACCGCAACAGCTTCGATGCGTAGGTGAGACCACAGCCGGGCAACTGAAGAGCCGCTGTGATTGCTTTGAGGGGATCGTCAATATTCAGGATGACCGGCTGGACAAGCGCCAGCAACGAGACATTACCAAGGCCAGCCTCGAATCGCATTCGGGGGTCATTCTTTCCCGCGCCCCAAGACAGGATCTCCCGTACGTAGTCGGCCGGAGCAGATTTGACAACAGGCTGCTGGGCAATCCATGCGCCGCGATCTTCAAGGGATTTGATCCAGGGGAATGTAGGGAATGTGTCCCCCGGGTAGCCACGAGCCTCATGATTCACGTTGGCCCAGCTGTAAGCGCGGAAATAGTCCGGGAAAAACCTGATGTTGAGTGCAGTCACAAAAATCCTTTAAAACTGGCCAGCGCCAGCAAATGCGTGTTCAAGCTGTGGGTTCAAATGAAAGCCTGGCCGATCGCGGAACAGCTCAGCTCCACCTCTAACATACTGAAGTGCGCGCTCGCCACTGATCCACATGCGACCCAGCATTTCCGCGGCTAAACTAGTCATGTTTCTGCCAGCGAATGGATCTGCAACTACATCTCCCTCATCCGTGAGCCAGCGTATTAGGAACTCAGCCACGCTCCATGGCTGGCCCGCTCCATGGATTGGCAAACCCAACCCTTCTGCAGCCTTTCGATATTGGTTTCCGTACGCACAGCGAAGTCCGCGAGAGAGCACGTTTTTGGGGATACGCCCTTCTGTATGGTTTCCGAAGCTTCCTACACGCAGGCGGTACGCTCCGTCCGCATAACAAGTGGCTCGCTTTTCGCCGCCAGCAGCAACCAGCTTTAGGTGCCGATCCGTGTGCGGTTCAAGAACTCGCCTGTTGTCTCCCTTGAATTTCAAAGGATCTTTGCACATAATGATAATCGGCTCATATCCGACGTTGAGCTGCTGTCGTGTCTTGCTTGCCCACTGAACAGGTCCGGGTGCTTTATTGCTGGCCCACACCAAGCGTTCGATCAAGGACAGCCCCGCATCCTCCAAAGCGATCACCAGCCGTTCGATATAGGTTGAGCGCGCAGGGC